>NZ_JAABNI010000023.1:0-493185 GCF_009915995.1 Proteus sp. G2618
ATGCTGGAGGTATCAGAAGTGCGAATGCTGACATAAGTAACGATAATGCGGGTGAAAAACCCGCACGCCGGAAGACCAAGGGTTCCTGTCCAACGTTAATCGGGGCAGGGTGAGTCGACCCCTAAGGCGAGGCTGAAAAGCGTAGTCGATGGGAAACGGGTTAATATTCCCGTACTGGTGGTAACTGCGATGGGGGAACGGAGAAGGCTAGGTTGTCCGGGCGACGGTCGTCCCGGTTCAAGCATGTAGGCAGAGTGATTAGGCAAATCCGGTCACTTAATGCTGAGGTGTGATGACGAACCACTAAGGTGGTGAAGCAATTGATGCCCTGCTTCCAGGAAAAGCCTCTAAGCTTCAGGTTACCAACAATCGTACCCCAAACCGACACAGGTGGTCAGGTAGAGAATACTCAGGCGCTTGAGAGAACTCGGGTGAAGGAACTAGGCAAAATGGTGCCGTAACTTCGGGAGAAGGCACGCTGGCGGTAAGTGAAGTCCCTCGCGGACGGAGCCGAAGCCAGTCGAAGATACCAGCTGGCTGCAACTGTTTATTAAAAACACAGCACTGTGCAAACACGAAAGTGGACGTATACGGTGTGACGCCTGCCCGGTGCTGGAAGGTTAATTGATGGGGTTATCCTTAGGGAGAAGCTCTTGATCGAAGCCCCAGTAAACGGCGGCCGTAACTATAACGGTCCTAAGGTAGCGAAATTCCTTGTCGGGTAAGTTCCGACCTGCACGAATGGCGTAATGATGGCCAGGCTGTCTCCACCCGAGACTCAGTGAAATTGAACTCGCTGTGAAGATGCAGTGTACCCGCGGCAAGACGGAAAGACCCCGTGAACCTTTACTATAGCTTGACACTGAACATTGAGCCTTGATGTGTAGGATAGGTGGGAGACTATGAAGTGTGGACGCCAGTCTGCATGGAGTCAACCTTGAAATACCACCCTTTAACGTTTGATGTTCTAACCTAGGTCCATAATCTGGATCGGGGACCGTGTCTGGTGGGTAGTTTGACTGGGGCGGTCTCCTCCTAAAGAGTAACGGAGGAGCACGAAGGTTGGCTAAGCATGGTCGGACATCATGCGGTTAGTGCAAAGGCATAAGCCAGCTTGACTGTGAGAGTGACGGCTCGAGCAGGTACGAAAGTAGGTCTTAGTGATCCGGTGGTTCTGAATGGAAGGGCCATCGCTCAACGGATAAAAGGTACTCCGGGGATAACAGGCTGATACCGCCCAAGAGTTCATATCGACGGCGGTGTTTGGCACCTCGATGTCGGCTCATCACATCCTGGGGCTGAAGTAGGTCCCAAGGGTATGGCTGTTCGCCATTTAAAGTGGTACGCGAGCTGGGTTTAGAACGTCGTGAGACAGTTCGGTCCCTATCTGCCGTGGGCGTTGGAAGATTGAGAGGGGTTGCTCCTAGTACGAGAGGACCGGAGTGAACGCACCACTGGTGTTCGGGTTGTCATGCCAATGGCATTGCCCGGTAGCTAAGTGCGGAAGAGATAACCGCTGAAAGCATCTAAGCGGGAAACTTGCCTCGAGATGAGTCTTCCCTGTCACCTTGAGTGACCTAAAGGAACGTTTAAGACTAAGACGTTGATAGGCTGGGTGTGTAAGCGTAGCGATACGTTGAGCTAACCAGTACTAATGAACCGTGAGGCTTAACCTGACAACACCGAAGGTGTTTTGTCTGAGAGACAAAGAGTAGATGAAGTAAGCTTGTTTAAGATTGAAAATTGCTGGTTATGAAGAGAAATCGAAGTAACGGGTAATTAAACAGAATTTGCTTGGCGGCCATAGCGCAGCGGACCCACCTGAATCCATGCCGAACTCAGAAGTGAAACGTTGTAGCGCCGATGGTAGTGTGGGGTCTCCCCATGTGAGAGTAGGGAACTGCCAGGCATTAAATAAGACGAGAAAGCCAACCCAAAGGGTTGGCTTTTTTGCGTTTGGGGTTTTAGTGCATTTTAAATACTATGCTAAATTCTAAATACAAAAATGCCCTAAATTAGGGCATTTTTTATGATCTTTTAGCAAAAATTATGACGAGAAAACGCAGCAAGGACTGTTCTTTCTGAGATTTCTAAATAGTCCTCCATAGCTGTTGCTGCTTCTTGGGCTTTTCCATCTATCAAAAGTGTCAAAATCTGTTCATTTTTCTCAATATACGGTGCATGTAATAATTGAGGATCGTTTAATAAACCGAAGGCTAAACGCAATTCTGCTAAAATAAGCTGGTATTGTTTAAATAATCTAGGACTATCTGAAAGCTCAACAATTGCTGTATGAAAATGCATATTACAGGTTCCTACACCGCTCCAATCTTGTTGTTCTTGAAAGACTTTTGCTTGATTAACACTATCTTGCATTCTAACAATAGCTGGATGCATAGGATAAGAATGTCGCAGAGCATCACATTCAATTAATCGTCTTACACGATAAATATCCATGATACTTGCCATATCCGGTACAGAAACAAAAACACCACGATTAGGTTTATAAGTTAAAAGCCCTTCTTGGGTAAGAACGCGAAAAACCTCTCTTAAAGTATTACGCGATATCTCTAGCGTTTCACTTAATGCCGTTTCTGACAATCTTTCACCAGGAGGTAATTCTCCAATAGTGATTTTTTGCCGAATAACATTTGCGACTTTTTGAGAAAGAATTTGTGGAGATGTTTTTTTCTGCATTATCTTCTGTTATTAGCTTAATAGAAGCGCCTATTCTATCAGTGTGTTTTGTAATATATAACCTCTATTGTGTCACTCTGTCGTATTTCTCACTGTATCGAGTATGACTTTCTGTTTATTTCCATCAAAAAAACTTAATTTTTTGTCACGATATTTTAGTCATTAAACTTATTTTTCTTCAAACTTGCGCACTATTTTTGTGCATCTAATCTTTTTATGCCTCATTTAGGTGCACATTTATGACTCATTAATTAAGAGTGATTGTCAATAAAATGTTAAAAATGCGATCTTAACTGCACTTTTATCATCCCATATTTAAATCTATTTGCTTATTTATTCATCTATTATTATTAATTGTTCAACAATCTAATATCAGGTGATTAACAATTAAGTGTTCATGCTCAACAATGGCATGCTAATTGCCTTAGTAATAATAATTAAAATAATGATGATAAAGGGGGTAGCTAATGGCTACACAAGATTCTGCAAACACAACATCAAGTTCGTTTATAAAAAATAGACGTTCTTCATTGATAGCTGCCATTTTTTTAATGGCGACATCAGCTATTGGTCCGGGTTTTATTACTCAAACTGCAACCTTTACTGCCACTATGGGGGCGGCATTTGCATTTGGTATTTTGGCATCAATCATCATCGACTATGTTGTTCAGCAAAGTATTTGGCGAGTGATCACTGTCACTAATATGAGAGCTTCAGACATTGCTAACAAAGCAATACCTGGTAGTGGCTACTTACTTGCTGTATTAGTTATTTTTGGCGGTTTAGTGTTTAACGTGGGTAACATTGCAGGTGCCGGTTTGGGGCTTAATGCAATGGTGGGTCTTGATCCTAAATGGGGTGGGATCTTAAGTGCTTTACTTGCTATCTATATTTTCTCATCACGCAAAGCCAGTAACTTTATCGATCGTATGATTATCATTCTTGGTATTGTCATGATCTTACTGACTGTTTTTGTGATGTTTGCCTCTAATCCTCCAATAGGTGAAGCATTAAGACAAACTGTTTTACCTGATGCGATTAACTTCGCAACGATCACTACAATTGTCGGTGGTACTGTGGGTGGTTATATCTGTTATGCCGGCGCTCACCGTCTTCTCGATAAAGGAACTACGGGTATTGAGAACATTGATGTTGTATCAAGCGCTGCAACCAAAGGAATTTTAGTAGTTGGATTAATGCGCTATATCCTGTTCCTCGCCATTTTAGGCGTAGTTGCCAGTGGCGTAACATTAGATATTTCTAGTCGCGCGGCTAACCCTGCGTCTCAAGCATTTCAACATGCAGCTGGTTTAACTGGATTACGCATCTTCGGTCTTATTTTATGGGCAGCTGCATTAACGAGTGTTATTGGTGCTGCTTATACCTCAATGTCATTTATTACAGTATTTAAAAAAGGTGTTACTGAGCGTCAACGTAATATCGCAACCATTATCTTTATCGCTATTTCACTTGTCACTTATATGGTTATGGGAACAGCACCGGCTGCATTATTAGTCTTTGCCGGTGGTTTTAATGGCCTGATTTTACCTATTGGTATGACACTATTTATTTTTGTTGCATGGCGTCGCCAAGATCTCATGAATGGTTATAAATATCCAGCATGGTTGCTGTGGTCAGGTATTTTGGTCTGTGCGCTGACTTGGTATATGGGCATTATGTCCGTGGGTGCTATTTTCAATTACCTCAACATTGCTTAAGAGAACAATAATGATGATAAAAGCCGTCGATTTAAACAGTGATTTAGGTGAGAGCTTCGGTCAATGGACAATGGGCAATGATGATGCGGTGCTTGAAATTGTCAGTAGCGCTAATATCGCTTGCGGTTTTCATGCAGGTTCACCGGATGGAATTTTAAAAACATTAAAAGCGGCGAAACAGCATAATGTTGCGATAGGTGCACACGTTGCTTACCCTGACTTAGTCGGTTTTGGTCGTCGTAATATGGATATCGCCAGTGATGAATTAACCGCAGATGTAATTTATCAAATAGGTGCTTTGCAAGGATTGGCCAAAGCCGTGGGTTTGAGTGTGACCTATGTTAAGCCTCATGGTGCGCTTTATAACACAATTGCTCATGATAAACGTCAAGCACTTGCTGTTATTGAAGCGATACTTGCTGTAGATCCCCAACTGACATTAGTTGCTTTAGCGGGCTCACCCTTGATTACTCTTGCGAAAGAAAAAGGCCTTCGAGTAATAGCCGAAGCTTTTGCAGATAGAGCTTATCATGCTGATGGTACGCTAGTTTCTCGTAAAAAAGAGGGGGCTGTTTTACATGATCCTGAACTTGTTGCTCAACGTATGTTACAGCTTGTGCAAGAAGGGGGTGTTGAATCAATAGAAGGCGTTTTTACTGCGATAGAAGCTGATTCTATTTGTGTTCATGGTGATAGTCCAGATGCCGTGGCTCTCGCTAAAAGTGTAAAAGAAATTTTAATTAATCATGATGTTAGCATTAAACCTTTTGCACCTCTGCGACTTAAAAATGAGGTGCAAAAATGACTCATTTAATGCAAGCGACTGCGGATGCAATTGCCAAAGCACAAGAAGCTCGATTGGCTATTCGCAATGGTTTAGCCATACCAACAGCAGGTATGGCTAAAGGCATGACACAAGCTAATATGATTAGCTTACCTCGTGATTGGGCATTTGATTTTCTGCTCTACGCTCAACGTAACCCGAAAAGTTGTCCGATATTAGATGTTTGTGAATCAGGTAGTTATCGTACTGTTTTAGCGAAAGGTGCCGATCTGCGTACTGACATTCCTCTTTACCGTGTTTGGGAAAATGGCAAATTAGCGGATGAAATTACGGATGCTACTGAAATTTGGGCACAACATCCCGATCTTGTTACGTTTCTTATTGGTTGTAGTTTTACTTTCGAAACACCCATGTTAGAAGCGGGTATTGAAATTCGTCATATCACAGATAACTGCAATGTACCGATGTATAAGACGAATCGCTTGTGTCGTCCTGCTGGGCGATTAGAAGGTGAATTAGTGGTTTCAATGCGCCCTGTTCCTGCTGACAGAGTCGCTGATGCAGTGATGATCAGTGGTCGTTTCCCTTCTGTACATGGTGCTCCCGTACATATTGGCTCGCCCGACGCTTTGGGTATTAAAGATATTATGTCGCCAGATTTTGGCTCACCCGTGAGAATTGAAGAAGGCGAGATCCCCGTCTTTTGGGCTTGTGGTGTGACTCCACAAGCAGCAGTGATGCGTTCAGGTGTTCCTTTCGCACTTAGCCATGCTCCGGGGCATATGTTTATTACTGATGTGCCCGATGCGACTTATCACGTATAAGGGAGGAAGATACTTTGCGCTTTTTACCCGTTAACTTATCCCATTTACTTGTTGAGCTTTCCTCTTTAAAAGAGACGCTCGCATTGTATGAATCCGTTAAACAAGCGGATATTACTGCTATTCAAGACATTGTACCTGCGGCGAAAACACTCTTAATTCACTATACACCGTGGCTAATCACGGCTGAAGAACTTGTATTTCAACTTCGACAATTAGAAGTCAAAGCGGTATCAGCACGTCAAACACAATCATTAACGATCCCTGTTCATTATCAAGGTGAGGATCTTAATGAGGTCGCTGAATTATTAGGGATCGCGACCAGTGAAGTGATCCGCAGACATACAGAACAAACCTATCAAGTTGCATTCACTGGTTTCGCTCCGGGTTTTGCTTATTTGATTGCTGATGAAACTCAGCTTTATGTGCCTCGTCGCAAAACGCCTCGTACACGCATCCCCGCAGGGTCGGTCGGATTAGCTGGCGAATTTAGTGGTGTTTATCCGCAACAAAGCCCTGGAGGTTGGCAACTTATTGGTACCACAGAAATAAAGATGTGGGATCTCTCTCGTGAACAACCCGCTTTTTTATTACCGGGAAATGAAGTGCATTTTGTTGATGCACAAAAATCACCGATAACCGTTTCACTACCGGAGAAAAAAGCCGTAGTCGCTTCCCCGCTCTCATTAAATGATAAAGGGTTATATGTTATTTCAGCAGGGTTACAAACTTTATTTCAAGATGAAGGGCGTATTGGTGCCGCATCAATGGGAGTATCTGCTTCAGGTGCACTTGATAAACCCGCTTTACATGCGGCCAATCGTTTAGTGGGTAATCCCACAACTTTTGTTGCACTTGAGATAACCCAAGGTGGACTGATGCTTAAAGCACGACAAGATTGTGTGATCGCTTTAACAGGGGCGGATTGTTCCATTACGCTAAAACATGAGTCGGGTGAGAATGAATTCTTATCTGGTTATCAACCTATTGATGTTCGCTGTGGCGATGAAATTATTTTAGGTATGCCAAAAACTGGTGTACGTAGCTATCTTGCCGTGAGAGGAGGGTTTGAATTACCAAAGGTGTTAGGTAGTTATGCATTTGATACTTTGGCACAAATTGGCCCTAATGCTTTGCAAGAAGGTGATGTACTTCATTTAAATAATGAAAGTACCTCGAACGGTATTCTTACTAATGAACAGCCGACATCAACACTGCCAAAACAAGGTGATATCGTCACGCTTGATGTTGTTTTAGGCCCCCGCACCGACTGGTTTACCAGTGAAGCTATAAAGACATTAACCTCTCAATTATGGCAAGTGACACCACAATCTAACCGTATTGGGTTACGTTTATTGGGCGAAACACCTCTTGTACGCGAACAACAACAAGAACTATCGAGTGAAGGCACTTGCATCGGTGCAATACAAGTTCCGATTAATGGGCAACCAGTTTTGTTTCTTAACGATCACCCGTTAACAGGAGGATATCCTGTTATCGGCGCAGTTGCTGAATATCACTTACCACTTGCAGGGCAGATCCCTGTTAACGCTAAAATTCGTTTTAATCCAATTACCGAATTTCAAGAATATTGATAGGAGAATGCCACTCATGACAACAATTAACCAAAAACAACGAGTGAAGCATAGAGTACTTATTGCCAACAGAGGTGAAATCGCTGTTCGTATTATTCGAGCTTGTCAGGACTATGGTGCGACTTCCATCGCTATTTATGCCAATGATGATATTGATGCACTACACGTTCGTCTTGCTGATGAAGCTTATGGACTCAATGGTAATTTGCCGAAAGAAAGCTATCTAGATATTAATAAAATCATTGATATTGCCCATAAAGCTAATGCCACAATGATCCATCCCGGTTACGGTTTTCTTTCTGAGCGAGCTGATTTTGCAAAAGCGGTACAAGACGCAGGATTTATTTGGATCGGCCCTAACCCAGAAACGATAGAAGTGCTTGGTGACAAAGTGAAAGCTCGTAAAATTGCACAATCTGTTGGTGCTCCTCTTGTAAATGGTACGGCTGATCCCGTTAATGATGCCAAAGAGGTTCTCGATTTTGCTAAACAGCATGGTCTACCTGTTGCCATTAAAGCTGCTTTTGGTGGTGGTGGACGAGGTTTGAAGATCGCTCATAAAATGGAAGAAATTGAAGAGCTTTACCATTCTGCTGTACGAGAAGCTGTAACTGCATTTGGTCGTGGTGAATGTTATGTTGAGCAATTTCTAGATAAACCTCGTCATATCGAAGCGCAAATTATCGCAGACAAACTGGGCAATGTTGTTGTTGTCGGAACACGAGATTGTTCGTTACAGCGACGTAATCAAAAGCTTATTGAAGAAGCGCCAGCACCTTATTTGACAGACGAACAACGTGAACGTATTCACCAGTCGGCTAAAGATATTTGTGCTAAAGCAGGTTATGTGGGTGCAGGTACAGTTGAGTTTTTATTAAGTGCAAATGGCACTATCTCATTTTTAGAAGTGAATACACGCTTACAAGTGGAGCATCCTGTTACAGAAGAAACGGCGGGTATCGATTTAGTGATCGAGCAATTGCGTATTGCTGAAGGTTTACCGCTAAGTATTGATAAAACGCCTGTTCCTCGGGGGCACTCTTTTGAATTTAGGATCAATGCAGAAGATCCCGCGAAAGGCTTTTTACCTACCCCAGGTTTAATTACGCATTTCTATGAGCCTTCAGGCCCAGGTGTTCGTGTAGATAGTGGTGTTACTGAAAATAATCAGGTTTCACGCCAATTCGATTCTATGATGGCAAAATTGATAGTGACAGGTGCAACTCGTGAACAAGCCATTGCACGGGCTCGTCGAGCATTATCCGAATTTAAAATTGAAGGGGTAGCAAGTGTATTGCCTTTCCATTGTGAAATGATGGAGCATGCCGATTTTACTGAAGATTTCAAAGTGCATACCCGTTGGATTGAAACAGATTTTCAGGCAAAAAATACCCATTTCCCTCGTAGCACACTTGCAAAAAATGAAGAGCTTGTTCGTACTTTTATTGAAATTGATGGCCGTCGTCATGAACTCGCTTTACCTGCTCAATTACTATCGCTCTCTGCGGTAATACCAACAGCAATTAATGCCCCTCATGAGAAAGAAGAGAATGAAAAAACAGTCACTGCACCCATCTCTGGTGTATTACATAGCTGGATCTTAGCTGATGGCGACAAAGTTAAAGAGGGTGATGTTATTGCCATTATGGAAGCGATGAAAATGGAAGTTCAGGTAGTAGCTTCTTGTGATGGTGTACTACTGCAAAAAGCGAAAACAGGTGACTATTTTTCAGCAGAAACAGTTTTAGCTGAAATCAATTAAGCGTATTAAAAATTAACTTATTGATTAATAATATCTATCATTAATATCGGCCCTTTAATATGAGGTAACTTCATATTAAGGGGCTTTTTTATAATAACTTTATTTATATTCCTATTTGTTATATCTAATTCCTTTTGGTTATAAGTTATTTTGCCTATAATCGAAGCTTGTTAAATTTTAACCAAAAAGGAAATAAGATGTTGCTTGTAACACAACTACTTATCGGTGCTGCAATCGGGTTAGTTATTACAACGACCGGTGTAGGTGGTGGTGTTATTTTATTACCTGTTCTTATTTATCTTTTTGGTATGAATGCATTAGCTGCGGTTGCAACAGCAAATTTACTCTCGATGCTAATGAAGCTCTCATCTTCTTATATTCATTTTCGGTTAGGTAATATCCCATTAAAACCCGCACTATTGATCTTAGGGATAATGTTTCCGGCAACATTTTTAGCCAGTTATGGTGTGACATGGCTGGGATCACAACCTCAATATTACGATCGTGTTGAATCAGCGATTAATATTTTGATGATCGTTGCTATCGTATTTTCATTGGTCTTATTTTTACAACGAATGGTAAGAAGGTCAGCAATTTCAGATCCTTTAATTGCTTTACCACCACCTTCTACAGTGACTTTTTCTTCCTTATTTGTACCAGGAATGAGTGCCGGGTTTGTGCTTGGTGCAACAGGTGTCGGCGGAGGATTAGTGGTGTTACCGGTATTAATGCGTTTTGCCCAAATGGGTATTAAAGAGGCAATAGGCACTTCTATTTTTATTACCACGATCCTTTCTGGTGGCTCTGCTATTGCTTATAGCGCTGGTGGTTATACCGATGTTCACACAGCACTTATTCTCTGCTTAGGTTCATTACTCTCCATCCCCTTAGCTCGCTATTTACTTGTGTATTTATCAGAGCGTTTTTTCCAATATTTAACACTATCTTTTATTCTGATCAGCATCATTATGATGAGTTGGAAATTAATAAATTAACTTAATGTAATATCGAGTGAGTCAATCTTTCTCTTATTGCCTTTAGTTAGACTAAACTTATTCTATCATCATTAGATTAACTACTAAGAGTAAGTACAACGATATGAATATTAAAATAGGTGATGAGTTTTTAGTTTATATGGCGCTGGGTGAAGAGAGCTATATGAAAGAGTATTACCGTGTGATTGAAATTGACTCAACGCTTTCTCAAGTGACGGGTAAATTGTTAAGAAGAACAACGGCTGATGACAAAAATATTGGATTAGGTCGTTGCGAGTTAGAAGGTGGCATTGAGCAATTTGCGTTAGAAGATATCTATCCTGTTAAAGAGTGATCCGTTATTAGGATCACTCTCCTTACTTAATTTGTTGCTTAGGCAGCGGGTGCATTCTCAGGTAATGCAGATTTTGGTAAGCCAAAAATTTTGTCAAATACCCAGTTATAAACGAAGGTATAACAAGGGATGATGATGATTAGTGCAAAGTCCATCACTAACGCTTGCCACAATGAAACATTAAGCCACCATGCAATCAGTGGAATTAAATAGAGTACCAGTGTTAGCTGAAATCCAATTGCATGTACTAGGCGGCGTCTAAACGTTCGAATTCTCGAAACTTGTCGGCTTTCCCAAAACTCAAATATGCAGTTATAAATAAAATTCCAACTCACCGCGATTGTTGTGATCACCAACGCTAATGGGCCTGTTACTGCTGTTGAGCTATCAGCCAAAAGTGCAAGCCCGACTGATGAAATAACCCAGCCAAAAATTTCATAAGCTGTCACGTAGACAATTTTTCGTTTGATACCTTGCATTGTGCTCTCTTTTTCTGTGGATCTGTGTCGTTAAGCATCGTAAGATAAATCAGCAAGAATGATAGAAAAAGTTAGCTAGTATCAATTTGACTGAAACATCAGGAGTGAACATGCAGTTCTCAAGTGAACATATTGCGATATTTTTAGCAGTGATGGATAAGGGATCTTTCTCTGCGGCTGCACGTTCATTAAAACGCGTTCCATCAGCAGTCAGCATGGCAATTGCTAATATGGAAGCTGAATTAGGTTATGCGCTTTTTGAGCGCTCATCACGAGAGCCTCAGCCAACTGAAAAAGCCAAAGCACTTGAACCTCATGCCAGAATGATCGCAGAGCAATTAAAATTATTACAAGTGCATGCACAAGAGCTTTCGATGGATCTCGAAAGTGTCTTAAATATTGGTGTTGCCGCTGATATTAATCCTGATTATTTATTACCTGCGTTATCTGAATTAACGCAACGTTATCCATTACTTAATGTGAATGTGATAACCGCGGCACAAGATGACATTATTGAGATGTTACATTCACATAAAATTCAACTGAGCCTAGTTTATGGGGGCTTGTATGTGAATGGTGATGAGCAGTTTCAATATCTTGGTTCTGAGTCATTGGTCGCAACAATCTCTGCAAGTCATATTGCATTGGCACACCCTGCAAGTGTGTTTATTGAGGATCTTGTGAATGTTCGCCAAATTATGATCGCAAGTCACACCAAAGAGTTAAGAGATGAGCGCTCATTAGTGGCGACGAATTATTGGCAAACAGATAGCTTTCAAATGGCATTAGGTATGGTTGAAGCAGGGATGGGGTGGGGTAATTTACCGTATTCGCTGATTTATACTCAATTGCAAAAAGGTAAATTAAAACAGATTCAGTTTAAGAATACGAAAAATGAATTACGATTGCCTATTCATGCTATGTGGCTAAAAGGGGAGTCGTTACAGAAAGGGGCGAAAGAGTTAGTTGAGCTGATGAGTACTCACCAGCCCATTGTTCCTAACTTTAATTAATCGACACGTTGTTGATGAACCCAAACAGCAACTTCAACACGAGATTTTAGCTTCATTTTTTTCAGTAGATGTTTTACATGTACTTTGACCGTACTTTCCGTAATATCAAGCTTACGTGCGATCATTTTATTTGATAATCCTTGCGCTATCAGTTTCAAAATATCGCGCTCACGCGGGGTGAGTTGTTCAATATCACGTTCACCCTCAGAGCGATCTTCACGTAAGGATTCTGCTAAAATAGGGGTTAACGCAGGGCTGACGACCATTTTTCCGGCCGCTGCCTGTTTTAGAGCTGCCAGTAATTCTTCAGGTTCCATATCTTTTAGAAGATAACCATCTGCACCACGTTTTAACGCTGTGACTAAATCATCACTATAATTTGATACGCTGAAAACAACGATCCGACCTGATAACGACTTTAATCGCAGTTGATCGAGCGTTTCAAAACCATTCATTCCAGGCATATTCAGATCCAGTAAAATTAAATCAGGATCTAACTCTTCAGCTAGCTTCACACCTTGAATACCATCTCCCGCTTCCCCAACGACAGTTAGTGTTGTATCAAGACTTAAAAGTTGTTTTACACCATTGCGTAGCATCGGGTGATCATCAATGAGTAAAATTGTCGCTTTTTCTGCGGGGGATCCCATATTATTCATTACGACTTGCTCCAATTTAGACAGGGTCTTTATGAGTAGTTATTAATGGAAATTTAACAAACACTTGAGTACCGCCCTGTTCGCGTACTTTTATAGTATAAGAACCATTTAAGCTATTTGCGCGTTCACGCATAATAATAAGGCCATAATGATTTAGTTTTTCAGGATTAGGGCTAATTCCTTCACCATTATCATTAATTTTTAGTTCAACCATGCCATTATTTAGGGATAAAGAAACTTCAGCCCAATTGGCATTGGCATGTTGCAAAATATTATTTAATGCTTCACGAACGATTTGAACAACGTGAATACTTTGGTGCGAGTTCACACATTTTGCGGGCAATTGATAGTCAAAATTAATAGAAAAACCAAGGCGTTGATTAAATTCAGTCAGTGTACTTTCCAAGGCAGCAAGCAACCCCGGCTCAGTGAGTTTTAAGCGAAATGTGGTTAACAGTTCTCTTAATTGGCGATAAGCGACATTAAGCTCTTCTCGCATCTCTTTTAGTAGCTTTTGGCAATTATCCGGTAAGGTTTCTGACTGCATCTGCAAATAGCTAACTTGCATTTTTAAACAAGAAAGCGATTGAGCAATAGAGTCATGTAATTCGCGTGCGATTGCTGAACGCTCATCCATTAACAAAAGCTGTTGTTGTTGCTCGTTTTGCTGTTCCATTGCCAGCATTGCTGAGATCTGTTTTGTCAGTAATAGCATTAAATTATTCTGTTCGTCCGTCAGGGCGGTATGTTCAGGTAATTGCATAACAAATAATCCATAGCGATGGATTTGATCTGCTAGTTCCCAATGCAATAGTTCACTGCGTAGTGGAACGGTGGCTGAAGCGGTTTCATCACAGCGTTCACATTGTAGATCTGGGCAATGTTCAGGGCGTGGTTGAGGTTCTAAACTGATTTCATTAAATAGAGTGTGATGATTATCTTCATATAACCGTATCTGTAAATAAGCATCAGGAATGATTTGTTGAAGCTCAAATAATATCTGTCTTAATCGGGCACAAAGTGGCGCAGGAGAGTGTAATTGTTGGCTAGAGTGATAGAGATAAGAGAGTACTTTATTTTTCTGTTGTAAGTCGTGTGTTTTTTCAATCACTCTTTTTTCTAATTCGCTATATAGCGTAGAGAGCTCTTCTGACATGGTATTAAGTGCTATACCCAATGTGGCAATTTCATCATGGTGTGTACGCTGATGGAAACGCGCTGAAAAATTACCATGACCAATCGAATTAGCCATCGCCATAAGTTGTTGCCAAGGATGTAATAAACGGCGACGGAAATGCCAAACAGAGCCAAACAGTAATAACAGTGTAAGTGCAGTGAAAATAAGCTGAGTATAAGCCACCAGCCTGATTTTTTGCTCTGTAAGTTGATCGATGCTTAATACTAATGTATCTAGCTGTGAAACAAAAAAAGCAACCTCTTGTTTGGCTTCATCGCGTTGTTGAGCATAAAGCAAAGTTGGCTTTAAAGTGTCTTTCCAGTAAGTATTTAATTGAGCATATTGTGATTGTAGCGATTCATTGCTTAGGACTTGACGTAATTCACCACTATCTAAGTCGGTTTCTAACTCGTGAAGATAATAACGATGTTGTTCATCTAGAGGTAAAGCAGATAGCAAGCGATAGCTTTGCATCCGTAGCGATCCAGATTTATTAATCGCATGAGCATTACCTTGTACACTCAAAATAATATGGTTAGAAATCGCCATCCCCACCACACCCAATAGAGTGAAAAGTAACATTAATATCGCTATCTGATTAATAATTGAAAAACGGTAGTGCCATTGGATTTTATTTGTACTCATCGTTATTTTTCCAAATTTATTCTGGCGCTATATTGCCTTAAAAATACATCAAATGTCATATACCACTAAAGTGTTACCCCTAAATATCTGATGGAGGTAATTTCACTTCTAAATTATAGTGTTTTTAATTTAACTTATTAATTTAAAATAAAAAATTAAGGATAATCCTATTAATACTTAGGTGTAAATAACGACTTTAGCTTAAAAATCAAACAAATCTTTGCTTGATGCAGATCATGACTAATTAACAATTCTAATCGTACAAAGGTGCCAATCTAACCGTTAATCGAGGTTGTTATGGCACTCACTCAACACCCAGAAAAAATGAGAAAAGGGGTGATCGAAGATTGGCATCCTGAAGATAAAGTTTTTTGGGAAAAGACTGGTCAAAAGATCGCTTCACGCAATTTATGGATTTCTGTTCCTTGTTTACTTTTATCGTTCTGTGTATGGATGCTTTTTAGTGCAGTTGCAGTAAATTTGAACAAAGTAGGTTTTAACTTTACCACAGATCAGTTGTTTATGCTGACTGCACTGCCTTCAGTCTCTGGTGCTATTTTACGCGTTCCTTATTCTTTTGTTATTCCTATTTTTGGCGGCCGTCGCTGGACAGCAATCAGTACCGTCTTTCTCATCATTCCTTGTATCTGGCTTGGTTTTGCAGTGCAAGACAGCACAACGTCTTATTCGACCTTTATTGTGATTTCATTGCTATGTGGTTTTGCAGGTGCAAACTTTGCATCCAGTATGGCAAACATCAGCTTTTTCTTCCCTAAAGCACGTCAAGGTGGTGCATTAGGTTTAAATGGCGGATTAGGCAATCTGGGTGTCAGTGTTATGCAATTGGTTGCGCCATTAGTGATTGGTGTTGGCGTATTTGCTATGTTTAGTGGCCCCGGTGTTGTTCAGCCTGATGGTTCACGTTTATGGCTAGAAAATGCTGCATGGGTTTGGGTTCCTTTCTTACTTATTCTGACCTGTGCTGCTTGGTTTGGCATGAACGATCTGGCAGCTAACAAAGCCTCTTTAAGCCAGCAATTACCTGTTTTAAAACGTGGTCACCTCTGGCTGTTAAGTATTTTATACCTGTGTTCTTTTGGTTCATTTATCGGTTTTTCAGCGGGTTTTGCGATGTTATCTAAAACCCAATTCCCAGATATCGTCATTCTACATTATGCGTTCTTTGGACCTTTATTAGGTGCTTTAGCTCGCCCTGTAGGTGGTGCTTTGTCGGATAAATTTGGTGGTATTAGAGTCACACTTATCAACTTTATCATTATGGCGATTTTCTCTGCTCTGCTTTTCTTAACACTGCCTGTAAATGGCGCTGGTGGCTCATTTATCGCCTTCTTCGGTGTCTTTATGGTGCTGTTTTTAACCGCTGGTTTAGGTAGTGGTTCTACATTCCAAATGATTGCTGTGGTGTTTAGAAAAATCACAGTCGATCGCATGAAAGCACAAGGTGCCTCAGACGAAGTCGCTCAAAAAGAAGCAGTAACAGAAAGTGCAGCAGCACTTGGTTTTATCTCTGCTATTGGTGCAATTGGCGGCTTCTTTATTCCTAAAGCTTTCGGTACATCACTGGCTATGACTGGCTCTCCTGCCGGTGCAATGAAAATCTTTGTTCTATTTTATATCGCCTGCGTCTTGATCACTTGGTTGGTCTATGGACGTAAACACAATAAACAATAATGACGAATTATACGCAATGTGAGAGCGCTCGCGCGCATTGGGAGAGTATCTGATGAGTAAGTTTCTCGATAGATTCCGCTATTTTAAACAGCTTGGTGATACCTTTTCAAAGGATCATGGCCAAGAGCTGAATGTTAACCGTGATTGGGAAGATGGTTACCGTAGTCGTTGGCAACACGACAAAATTGTCCGTTCCACTCATGGTGTTAACTGTACCGGTTCATGTAGCTGGAAAATTTACGTCAAAAATGGGTTAGTAACTTGGGAAACCCAACAAACGGATTACCCACGTACACGTCCGGATTTACCGGATCATGAACCTCGTGGTTGTCCTCGTGGTGCAAGTTATTCATGGTATTTATATAGCGCAAACCGCGTTAAATACCCAATGGTACGTAAACGCTTAATTAAACTATGGCGTGAAGCAAAAGCACAACATAGCGATCCTGTTGATGCATGGGCTTCTATTGTTAGTTCACCAGAAAAAACTAAAAGCTATAAGCAAGCGCGTGGGCGTGGTGGTTTTGTTCGTTCTTCATGGTCAGAAGTGAATGAAATCATTGCGGCTTCTAACGTGTTTACTGCCAAAGAGTTTGGTCCTGATCGTATTATTGGTTTCTCGCCAATTCCTGCTATGTCGATGGTCTCATATGCTGCGGGTGCGCGTTATTTATCTCTGATTGGTGGCGCATGCTTAAGTTTCTACGATTGGTATTGCGATTTACCACCTGCATCGCCAATGACTTGGGGGGAGCAAACCGATGTTCCTGAATCAGCAGACTGGTATAACTCTTCTTACCTGATTGCATGGGGTTCTAACGTACCGCAAACACGTACTCCAGATGCCCACTTCTTTACAGAAGTTCGTTATAAAGGGACTAAAACCGTTGCGGTAACACCTGATTACGCTGAAATCGCGAAACTCTGTGACCAATGGTTAAATCCAAAACAGGGTACTGATAGCGCAATGGCGATGGCGATGGGACACGTTATTCTTAACGAATTCCACGTTAAGCGCCAAACTGAATACTTTAGTAACTATGTGCGCACTTACACTGATATGCCAATGTTGGTGATGTTAGATAAACATGATTCTGGCAAGTTAGTTGCGGGTCGTATGTTGCGTGCTTCTGATTTAGTGAACAATCTGGATCAAGAGAAAAATCCAGAGTGGAAAACCGTTGCTATTGATGAAAAAACACAGCAATTAGTTGCTCCTCAAGGCTCTATGGGCTTTCGTTGGGAAGGTGCTGCTAAATGGAACCTTGAGCCTAAAGACGGCAAAAGTGGCGAAGATGTCACTTTACAATTAGGTCTTTTAGATAACCACGATGATATTGTTGATGTAGCATTTCCTTACTTTGGTGGCATTAAGAGTGAATACTTTGAAGGTGTTGCCCTTGATGATGTGATTGTTCATAAACTGCCTGCTAAGCGTATTACACTTGCGAATGGCGAAGAAAAATACATCACAACTGTTTATGATTTATTGTTAGCTAACTACGGTGTTGATCGCGGTTTAAATGATGAAAACTGTGCATCAAACTACGATGAAATCAAAGCATATTCACCAGCATGGGCTGAAAAAGTGACAGGTGTAAGTCGCCAAGATATCGCTCGTATTGCGCGTGAATTTGCGGATAACGCAGAAAAAACACACGGCCGTTCGATGGTGATTGTGGGAGCCGGTATTAACCACTGGTATCACATGGATATGACTTATCGTGGCATTATCAATATGCTGATTTTCTGTGGTTGCGTTGGTCAAAGTGGTGGTGGCTGGGCACACTATGTTGGACAAGAAAAACTGCGTCCACAAACAGGTTGGTTGCCATTAGCCTTTGGCCTTGATTGGCAACGTCCGCCTCGCCATATGAACAGTACATCATTTTTCTACAACCACTCAAGTCAGTGGCGTTATGAAACTGTATCACCGACAGAGTTGTTATCACCATTAGCGGATAAATCACGCTTTAGTGGTAGCTTGGTTGATATGAACGTGCGTTCAGAGCGTATGGGGTGGTTACCATCTGCGCCTCAATTAAACTTAAACCCGCTGTCTATTGCGAAAAAAGCCAAAGAGGCAGGCGTTAGTGCCGCTGATTACACCGTTAATGCATTGAAATCAGGTGAAATTCGTTTTGCTTCAGAGCAACCTGATAATCCACAAAACTTCCCACGTAATTTATTTATCTGGCGCTCTAATTTATTAGGTTCGGCGGGTAAAGGACATGAGTATTTACTGAAATACTTGCTGGGAACCGAAAACGGATTACAAGGTAAAGATTTAGGCGAGCAAGGCCAAGTTAAGCCACAAGAAGTGGAATGGCAAGATAAAGGCGGTGAAGGTAAAGTTGATTTAGTGGTGACTTTAGACTTCCGTATGTCAAGCACCTGTCTTTTCTCAGATATCGTTTTACCAACCGCAACATGGTATGAAAAAGACGATATGAATACGTCGGATATGCATCCCTTTATTCACCCATTAACGGCAGCCGTTGATCCTGCTTGGGAGTCTAAAACAGACTGGGAAATCTATAAAGGTATAGCTAAAACCTTCTCTAAATTGTGTGTAGGTCATTTAGGGGTTGAAACTGATTTAGTGACATTACCTATTCAGCATGACTCTGCTGCTGAAATGGCGCAGCCTTTTGATGTGAAAGATTGGAAAAAAGGTGAATGTGATCTTATTCCAGGTAAAACAGCACCACACCTTATTCCTGTAGAGCGTGATTATCCAAATACTTATGCTCGCTTTACTTCACTTGGCCCTCTGATGGACAAATTGGGTAATGGTGGTAAAGGGATCAGCTGGAATACACAAGCAGAAGTCGATTTCCTGAAAAAACTTAATCGAGTTCGTCATGATGGGGTGGCAAAAGGACGTCCAGCGATTGAAACGGCGATTGATGCAGCTGAAGTTATCCTTTCTTTAGCACCTGAAACCAACGGCCAAGTGGCTGTAAAAGCATGGGATGCACTAAGTAAAGTGACGGGACGTGATCACACTCACTTAGCCAAAGTGAAAGAAGACGAGAAAATTCGTTTCCGCGATATCGTTGCTCAACCTCGTAAGATTATCTCAAGCCCAACATGGTCTGGTCTTGAAGATGAGCATGTCTCTTATAACGCCTGTTATACCAACGTTCACGAGATGATCCCTTGGCGTACTTTAAGTGGTCGCCAGCAGTTATATCAAGATCACGAGTGGATGCGTGCTTATGGTGAAAGCTTAGTGGTCTATCGTCCACCGATTGATACCAAAGCTATTGATGCGGTTAAAGGTAAAAAACCAAATGGTTTCCCTGAAAAGGCACTGAACTTCCTGACTCCTCACCAAAAATGGGGTATTCACTCAACGTATAGCGATAACTTACTGATGTTAACGTTAGGTCGCGGTGGCCCTGTGGTTTGGCTAAGTGAAGATGATGCCAAAGAGATGGGAATTAGCGATAACGATTGGGTTGAAGCATACAACAGTAATGGTGCGTTAACGGCGAGAGCGATTGTCAGCCAACGTATTCCTGATGGCATGATTTACATGTATCACGCACAAGAGCGCCAAATAAATCTCCCTGGCTCTGAAATAACAGGAATGCGTGGTGGTATTCACAACTCTGTGACACGAGTTTGCCCTAAACCAACGCATATGATTGGTGGATACGCTCAATTGGCTTATAGCTTTAACTATTACGGCACTGTGGGCTCTAACCGTGATGAGTTTGTTGTGGTGCGTAAAATGAAACAGATTGATTGGCTTGATGGTGAAGGTGATGCTTATCAACAGACCCTGAATGGACAGGAGAAGGCATAATGAAAATTCGTTCACAAGTCGGTATGGTACTGAACCTCGACAAATGTATCGGTTGCCATACCTGTTCAGTAACCTGTAAAAATGTTTGGACCAGTCGCGAAGGTGTTGAATACGCATGGTTTAATAACGTTGAAACCAAACCAGGTACAGGGTATCCCCAAAATTGGGAAGACCAAGAGAAGTGGAAAGGTGGCTGGATCAAAAATATCAAAGGTAAATTAGTACCAAGAATGGGTAACCGTGTTGGTCTATTATCTAAAATTTTTGCCAACCCTGATGTTCCTGCATTAGATGATTACTATGAGCCTTTTGATTATGACTATGAGCATTTAAAAAATGCTCCAGAAGGCTCGTTACCGACTGCACGTCCTCGCTCGCTGATCACAGGTCAGCGCATGACAAAAATCGAAAAAGGCCCAAACTGGGAAGACGATTTAGGTGGCGAATTTAGCAAACGTGCAGCGGACAAAAACTTCGCCAATATGCAAAAAGAGATGTATGGGCAGTTTGAAAATACATTCATGATGTATTTACCACGCTTATGTGAACACTGCTTAAATCCTGCTTGTGTTGCGACGTGCCCAAGTGGTGCGATTTATAAACGTGCTGAAGATGGCATTGTGCTTATCGACCAAGATAAGTGCCGTGGATGGCGCATGTGTTTAACAGGATGTCCATACAAAAAAATCTATTTCAACTGGAAAAGCGGTAAGTCAGAAAAATGTATTTTCTGTTACCCACGTATTGAAGCGGGTCAACCAACACTGTGCTCAGAAACTTGTGTAGGGCGTATTCGCTATCTGGGTGTGATGTTGTATGACGCAGATAAAATCTCACAAGCTGCCAGTGCGGATAATGAAAAAGATTTATATCAAAGCCAGTTAGATATTTTCTTAGATCCGTTCGATCCTGAAGTGATCAAAGCGGCTGAAGAGCAAGGTATTCCGTTAAGTGTGATTGATGCAGCACAACGTTCACCTGTCTACAAAATGGCAGTAGATTGGAAGCTAGCATTACCACTGCACCCAGAATATCGCACCTTACCTATGGTTTGGTATGTGCCACCTTTGTCACCAATTCAATCTGCTGCTGATGCGGGTGTGTTACCGCATACCGGTGTACTGCCTGATGTAGAAAGCTTACGTATTCCGGTTCAGTATTTAGCTAACTTATTGACAGCGGGCGACACGGCACCTGTGTTGTTAGCATTAAAACGAATGCTTGCGATGCGTCATTACAAACGTGCTGAAACCGTAGAAGGAAAAACAGACTTAAGTGCATTAGAACAAGTCGGTTTGACCGAAGCACAGGCACAAGAGATGTATCGTTATCTGGCTATTGCAAATTATGAAGATCGCTTTGTTATCCCATCGAGTCATCGCGAACTCGCAAGAGAAGCTTTCCCAGAACGTAATGGCTGTGGTTTTAGCTTTGGTGATGGTTGTCATGGTAGTGATAGCAAATTTAATTTGTTTAATAGTCATCGTATTGATGCGATTGATATCACATCAAGGACACCTCAAGATGAACGTCGTTCAGAGGAGAAAATATAATGATCTCTCTGAAAGTCATTTCCCATCTCTTAGATTATCCCACACAAGAACTGTGGGATAACCGAGACGAACTTATCGATGCATTACAGGAAGCCGATGAACTTCCTGTGACTCAAGTTGCGAAATTAATGGCATTTATTCATGCCTTAATGCAACAAGAGTTGCTCGATGCACAATCTAATTACAGTGAGCTTTTTGATAGAGGTCGAGCGCGATCACTGTTGTTATTTGAACACGTTCATGGTGAGTCTCGCGATCGTGGTCAGGCAATGGTTGATCTGCTCAATCAATATCAACAAGCAGGGATCACATTAAGTAGTCGTGAACTTCCTGACTATTTACCTACTTACCTTGAGTACTTAACGCTTTTACCTATAACCGAGTGTATTGAAGGGCTAAATAATATTGCGCCTATTTTGGCTCTGTTAGGTGAACGTTTAAAACAACGAGGCAGTGATTATCACGCTCTCTTTGATGTGTTGCTTTGTCTTTCACAAAGTGGATTAGAAGCATCGCAACTGACTGCTCAAGTAGAAAAAGAGCCTTTAGATGATACACCTGCTGCATTAGATGCTGTGTGGGAAGAAGAACAAGTGACGTTTCTTGGAGAAGGTACGCAGTGTGGTAGTGGCAAGATCAGCCAACATCAGCGTCGTTTTGCACAAGAGACCGCAGTTCAATATCTCAACGTGGGGAATTCGTTGGATACGGGAGCACAAAAATGAATTACATCAATATGTTATTTTTTGATATCTATCCCTATATTGCTGGTGCCGTTTTTATTATCGGTAGCTGGTTACGTTACGACTATGGTCAATATACATGGCGCGCCGGCTCTAGCCAGATGTTAGACAAGAAAAACATGCGCCTTGCCTCTAACTTATTTCATGTGGGGATCCTCGGTATTTTTGCTGGTCACTTTCTGGGAATGTTAACACCACATTGGATGTATGAATCTTTCTTACCGATTGAATATAAGCAAATTATGGCGATGGTCGGAGGGGGGACTTGTGGCGTGTTAATGCTGGTAGGGGGCGTAATGTTATTAAAACGCCGTTTAACCAACCCACGAGTCAGAGCCACATCTTCATTTGGTGACATCATGATTTTAACACTACTGGTTATTCAAGTTGCGCTAGGTCTGCTGACTATTCCATTCTCAGCCCAACATATGGATGGTAGTGAAATGATGAAGCTGGTGGCATGGGCACAATCGATTGTGACATTCCACGGTGGTGCTTCAGCAAACCTTGAAGGTGTTGCATTGGTATTTAAATTGCACATTTTCTTAGGAATGACAATTTTCTTATTATTCCCATTCTGCCGATTAGTTCATATTTGGAGCGTGCCAATTGAGTATTTAACTCGCCGCTATCAAATTGTGCGTAATCGTCATTAATGAATACCCATCTCCTGATAGTAAGTTAGAGACCTTTTAGTTGCGCTTATCTCACCCCCGCCCGCGGGGGTTTTTTTTATCTCTTTTTCCAGCCCCTAAAACATCAACAAAATTTTTGAACGGTTAAAACAATAATCTTTAGATTCATTTAGGCATTGTTGCACTTATAATTCTTTTCAACGAAATAAATAAATTTATATAAACAAATAAACAGATAATTAAATGTCGTGATATTTAAATATATTTAAAGTTTACAGTCGATTATTTATTATTAATAAATACATTAAATTGTAAATTTAAAAGGATCTGAATATTTTCATATAAATTTGGTGCTATTATTTAATTGAGTATTACCTCTATTATCCTATCGGAGATTATTATGAGCTTTAAATATCATCGTATCGATAAAAATAATGCCGCTGTTCTGTTGGTAGACCATCAAGCTGGATTACTTTCTTTAGTCAGAGATATCGAGCCTGATAAATTCAATAATAATGTATTAGCATTAGCTAATGCCGCTAAATACTTTAATTTACCTACCATTTTAACGACTTCTTTTGAAGATGGCCCTAATGGCCCTTTAATGCCTCAACTTGTCGAAATGTTCCCAGATGCTCCTTATATTGCTCGCCCAGGTCAAATCAACGCATGGGATAACGAAGATTTCGTAAAAGCGGTTAAAGCGACGGGTAAAAAACAACTGATTATTGCTGGTGTAGTTACTGAAGTGTGTGTCGCATTCCCTGCATTATCAGCACTTGAAGAAGGTTTTGAAGTCTTTGTGGTAACGGATGCGTCAGGTACTTTCAATGCCATTGCTCGTGACTCTGCGTGGGATAGAATGTCAAAAGCAGGGGCACAATTAATTAACTGGTTTGGTTTAGCTTGTGAGTTACACCGTGATTGGCGTAATGATGTTGATGGATTAGGTGCGCTATTTGCTAACCATATTCCAGACTATCGTAATCTTATGACAAGCTATAATACTTTAACAAAAAAGTAAGCAGTTAATTTAAGTTTTACCTAAAAATAAGGCTTATATTCTTTTTCGATAAAGTTAATTTAATAGAAATTCATATTTATTAATTTATGAATATAAGCCTTTAATCCAAATGGAACAAAAAATGAAAAGCAAAATATTAAAAACCACTGCTATTGCGATGGCATTAAGCGTGGGTGTTGCACAGGCTGATGAATATAAAGCAAGTACCGCAGAAGGTCCAATTAAAATAGTTAACCTAAAAGCGATGGAAGCACAAGTCCAAGCGAATATGGATAAAGGAGCTTTCGGTTATATTCGTGGTGGTGCTGAAGACGAAAATAATTTACGTTCAAACACGACTGCATTTGATAAAAAATATATTATGCCTCGTTCATTACAAGGCATCGAATTTTCTGACTTAGATTTAAAAACAGAATTTTTGGGTATTAAATTAGATACGCCTATTATTCAGGCACCGATGGCAGCTCAAGGGCTTGCCCATCAACAAGGTGAAGTCGCCACAGCAAAAGGTATGGCAAAAGCAGGTTCTATTTTTTCATTAAGTACTTATGGTAATAAAACAATTAAAGAAGTGGCAGATGCCCAACCAGGTTATCCTTTCTTCTTCCAGTTGTATATGAGTAAAAATGATGCCTTTAATGAGTATATTTTATCTCAAGCAAAACAATATGGTGCTAAAGGTATCATTATGACTATCGACTCTCCTGTGGGTGGTTATCGTGAAGATGACGTGAAAAATAATTTCCAGTTCCCATTAGGTTTTGCCAACCTAGAAGCGTTTGCAAAAATCAGTGATGATAAATCGAAAACAGGTAAAGGGGCTGGTATTAGCGAGATTTATGCGCAAGCTAAACAAGCATTTACACCCGCAGATATTCAGTATGTGAAAAAAATGTCTGGTTTACCTGTGATTGTAAAAGGTATCGAATCACCTGAAGATGCAGATACAGCCATTAAAGCAGGTGCAGATGCTATTTGGGTTTCTAACCACGGTGGGCGCCAATTAGACAGCGCACCAGCAACGATTGATGTATTACCAGCAATAGCAAAAGTGGTAAATAAACGTGTTCCTATCGTTTTTGATAGTGGTGTACGTCGTGGCTCGCATGTCTTTAAAGCATTAGCCAGTGGTGCAGATATTGTCGCTGTTGGTCGTCCAATTCTTTATGGATTAAATTTAGGGGGCGCTGAAGGTGTAAATTCAGTTATCCAACATTTAAATAAAGAATTAAAAATTAATATGATGTTAGGTGGGGCGAAAACAGTAAAAGATATTCAAGCCACTCAACTTTATACTGATGCCAGTTTTAATCAATAATTAACTTATTTAAGTTAAGAATAATAAAAAACCACGCTTAATATCGAGCGTGGTTTTTTTGTCTATTAGCTATTGAGAAAACTTAGTTTTGGGTTGATGGCATATCACCAAAACAGAGGTTATTTTGATTATTAATGCCACCATCTGGAGATGAATAACCTAAGCAACCTAACATCGAATCGAAAATATTATGATGATAGAACGTGCGCTCTGCATCTTGATTACGTTTTAGGTTATCAAATAATTGCTTATTTTCAGGCTCTGCTAAATAGCTATCTGACATCCAAACTAAGAAAGGCACTTTAAATTGTTCTGGCGGTGCAATTTCTTTTGGTGTGCCATGTAAGCCACCTTTTTCGGAAATAGATTCTCCGTGATCGGAGGTATAAAACACAATAGCTTTTTTATCGCGTAATGTGTCGAGTACGCCATCAATAAAATAGTCAGTATAAAGAATAGAGTTGTCATAAGCATTCACTAACTGCTCTTTAGTACACTCATCATCCACATTTAAACATTCAGGTTGATACTTTTTGAATGATTCAGGGTAACGTTGTGAATACATAAAGTGAGAGCCTTTAGTATGTAAAATCACTAAATGATTTCCCTTTGGATGCTGAGAAACCGCATTCGCCGTTTCAGCAATTAATAAAGTGTCATCCAACTCTTTACCAAAGTTGCTATTTTTTGCCGTCATCATCTCTTTCATTGCGTAGTTATTTAAATCAAGTTTATTGTAAAACCACAACTCACTCTGCATTGAAAAAAGCTCAGAAGACATACCTAGTTGGCTTAATACTGAGAATATATTGTTCTCTTTTAATGTTCGTTGATCGTTACTTTCTGTTCCATTTTCACGTACAAACATACATTTTAAAGAGAGTTTTGTTGCGGTATCACAAGAAATACCTTTAAAGGCAACAAGATTTTTTTCTTGGCTTAATAGAGGATTTGTTTGACGCTCATATCCTAATAATCCCATATGATCCCATCTTGCTGTTTCACCAATAATAAAGACAACATACACATCCTCATTAGCCTTTGATGGTTGGTATGTGAAGTGATCGGCAGGATCAAAAATATTTTTGCTATTAAACGTATCGTCATACTGCGTTATTGCATATTGGAATAATGGAATAATCCAATTTGTAGGCAAATACGCATAACTTAAACCCCCACTATAACTAGGTAAATCTAAGTTATTCTTGATTTCATAGGCTTTTTGTTTTGAATCGAGTGTTTTCAAATAGCTAAAAACAGCCAGCGCAATCACCAGCATTTTGGCCGTGTTTTTTATCCAGATTTTTTTCTTTTGTTGAGTCGTTAGATTTTTCTCTGGTTTTTTACATAGCCAAATAAGCGCCAATGGCAAAACAGATAAACCAATAATCCAAATAATTACATTTGGGCTAACCAGCTCTTTAGATAAATCCGTATCTGTAGTTAGTGTTGAAATGATAATGCCGTATCCAATGACTACATCATAAAAAGAAATATAGTAACTAGCACAAACACTCACGACGAGAATAAAAGAGGTAATTATTTTAAAAAAGAGAGTGCCGAAGAAAGAGAGTAATCGTAATAAGAAGAAGGTAAAGGCAATATTAACCGCAATTTCACCTAGGATATATAATGCATCAATGAGGGGGTTGTTTGTATTCTGTGTGCCGTATCGGCCAATGTAGACAGAAAGATTAAGAAAAAAACCAAGGTAGACAGCTAAAAAAAGGGCAATGTTTTCTTTCGAAAACCTTAAAAACTTTAATTTTTGCATGTTCAATTATTATCAATTTATAAGGTGTAGAGGTCTTTATGACCGCGAAGTTGTTTTCAGGTTCAGTATTATGTGCTTTTTTTTATTGAAGTTTAAAAATTTTTTATTTGAATAACATTAATATCAAAATTATTAATTTTAAATAGTTCTAGTAGATAGGGATATTGATAGAGATATTAGAAGGTTGTCATCATTATATACGGTAAGAGCCGGATAAAGGCAGATAAGAAAGCGTATTTATTATTTTGATTTCGTAGATGAAATGAATAAGTACTATTACGTTATAAGCGTTAATGTATAACGAAATTTGATAGAAACACAAATCGACATAAATATCGTCATTAGTGTCGAGTACTTCCTATTTTTTTGGTTTTCATTGTTTTCTTACTCATTCAATGGTTTTTATTTTTCTTTATTTTTCATTGTGTTGTAGAAAAGTAAAAAAGCGTGCTTATTTGGCACACTCTCTGCATAGATAGAGGAGAGAATCAGGTAATAACCTGAAAGTTGATGAACACAGGAGCAATGTTGATGAAAAAAGTCATCACGGTCTGTCCGTATTGCGCCTCAGGATGCAAAATCTACCTGAAGGTGGAAAACGGTAAAATCATTGGCGCTGAAGGAGCTAATGGTTTAACAAACCAAGGTGAGCTGTGTCTGAAAGGGTATTATGGATGGGATTTTATCCATGATACTAAGATACTGACTCCACGTCTTAAAACACCAATGATCCGTCGTGAAAGAGGCGGAAAATTAGAATCGGTTTCTTGGGAAGAAGCGATTGAGTTTGCGAGTAGCAAACTTCTTGCTATCAAAGAGAAATACGGTGCTAAATCTATTATGACAACCGGCTCTTCACGAGGCCCGGGTAACGAAGCTAACTTCGTTATGCAGAAATTTGCTCGTGCGGTTATCGGAAATAATAATATAGACTGCTGTGCTCGTGTCTGACACGGCCCTTCGGTTGCAGGTCTGCAGCGTTCGGTCGGTAATGGTGCTATGAGCAACTCAATCGTTGAGATTGAGGATACCAAATGTCTATTTGTCTTCGGTTATAACGCCGCAGACTCGCATCCTATTGTTGCTCGCCGTATTGTTAAGGCGAAAGAGAAGGGTGCCAAAATTATTGTATGTGACCCTCGTTACATCGAAACAGCACGTTTAGCCGATTTACACTTAGGCTTAAAAAATGGCTCTAACATTGCGTTATTAAATGCGATTGCGCATGTGATTATTGAGGAAGGATTGCATGATAAATCCTTTATTGAAAATCACACCGAGCAGTTTGAAGAATATTGTAAATTAGTTGAAAGTTATACACCTGAATCCGTTGAAGAAATAACAGGTTTAAGTGCTCAAATTATTCGTGAAGCTGCGCGTATGTACGCAAAAGCAGAAACTGCAACAATTCTTTGGGGAATGGGGGTCACTCAGTTCTACCAAGGCGTTGAAACGGTTCGTTCACTGACTAGCTTGGCATTATTAACCGGTAATTTAGGTAAAAAATACGTCGGTGTTGGTCCTGTTCGTGGTCAAAACAACGTACAAGGTGCGTGTGATATGGGGGCATTACCTAACACGCTGCCGGGATATCAATACGTTACTGACGAAAAAGCACGTGAGAAATTTGCTAAATTCTGGGGCATTGAATCCATGCCTGATGAAGTGGGCTATGCGTTAAGTGAAGTCCCTCATAATATCGATCACGGTTTATTAAAAGCTCACTATGTAATGGGTGAAGATCCACTGCAAACTGAGCCTGATTTAGCAACAATTCGTAGAACGTTTGAAAAACTGGAACTATTGATAGTACAAGATATCTTTATGACCAAAACGGCGGCGATTGCTGACGTTATTTTCCCTGCAACATCATGGGGTGAACATGAAGGTGTTTATACTGCAGCAGACCGCGGTTTCCAACGTTTCTATAAAGCCGTTGAACCTGTTGGTGATGTAAAAACAGACTGGCAAATTATCAGTCTAATGGCTACAGCAATGGGTTATCCAATGCATTACAACAATACCAAAGAAATTTGGGATGAGTTGCGTGAGCTATGCCCAATTTATTATGGTGCGACTTACGAAAAAATGGCGGACTTGGCATATATTCAATGGCCTTGCCCAACAGAAGATAGCCCAGGTACACAATATCTGTACGATGGTGGTAACTTTGATACCCCTAATGGTAAAGGTCAATTCTTTACTTGTGAGTGGGCTCCACCAATTGACAAACTGTCTGATGAATTCCCAATGGTACTGGCAACAGTCCGTGAAGTTGGGCACTACTCTTGCCGTTCAATGACAGGTAACTGTAAAGCATTGGCAGCATTAGCAGATGAGCCAGGTTATGTTCAGTTAAATACTGAAGATGCCAAACAACTGGGTATTAAAGATCAAGAGTTAGTTTGGATACGTTCTCGTCAAGGTAAAGTGATTACGCGTGCTGCGGTCAGTGATAGACCAAATAAAGGTGCGGTATATATGACTTATCAGTGGTGGATTGGTGCTTGTAACGAACTAGTTGCAGAAAACTTAAGCCCAATCACTAAAACACCTGAGTATAAATATTGTGCAGTATGTGTTGAGCCAATCAAGGAACAGGCTCAGGCAGAACACTATGTGAAAACGGAATATAGCAATATTAAACGTCGTTTAAGAGAAGCCGCCGAGGGCTAATCTGACCTAATTAGTATTGTTTTTTTGCCTTAAGACCGAGTTTATTAACCTTGTGTTAGTAAGCTCGGTTTTTTTATGATTTTTTTACTGTTGTCTGGTCTTTTTTTCTTCTGCTTATCATCGAAAAATCACTTAACTTTTGCCTGAATATTCACCATGAGTTGGCTCACAATAAAAAAAGTAACATGTTACTTTTAACGTAATCCGTTTCTAAATCAAGTGGATAAATTGCTTTTTATTTAATGCCAGCGCAGGATGCTGTTATGGAAATGAGTGTAAGAAAACAACAACGAGATACCGTATGAAAAAACTCATTAATGCCCTACAAGCGTTTGGTAAATCCTTATATGGGCCTGTCTTGATATTGCCTATTGTCGGTTTATATATCGCTTTAGGTAATGTTTTTGGCAATGGCAACCTTGCGGAATATATTCCGTTTTTAAATCACCCGATTATTCAAAGTATTGGGCAATTACTTGCAAAATCATCTGTTGCTATTTTAATCAATCTGGCACTGATCTTTGCTGTGGGTATTCCCGTTGGTTTAGCGAAAAAAGACAAAGGCTACGCTGGTTTAATTGGTTTAGTGGTGTTTGTTATTTTCACGAATGCCATGAATATTACGCTAACGCTACAAGGTAAACTGGTTAGCGTAGAAGAGATGCGAGCTGCTGGTCAAGGCATGGTATTAGGTGTCCAAGTCCTAGAAATGGGCGTATTTGCCGGTATTTTAACTGGGGCAATATCAGGGTGGCTTTATAATCGTTATTCAGGTCGTCAGTTTAACGGCATTATGGCTATCTACTCTGGTCACTGCTTTGTCGCCATTATTGCTATTCCATTCACCATTGCATTGGCTGTTTTAATGTGTGAAGTCTGGCCTTTTGCTCAGGCGGGTATTACTAAAATGGCGCTCGTTATTCATGATTCTGGTGCTTTTGGTGCGCTGATTTATGGATTCTTAGAACGTATTCTTATCCCAACAGGATTACATCATTTAGTCTATACCCCATTCTTGTATACCGAATTAGGCGGTGTTGCTGATGTTTGTGGCACAACTTACCAAGGTGCAAGAAATATCTACTTTGCTGAAATGGCGTGCCCGGAAGTTAAACAACTCAGTAGCACTGTGATTTGGGATGCGCGCGGTATTGCTAAAATGTTCGGCTTAACTGCCGCGGCTGCGGCCATGATCTCTGTGGCTAAAAAAGAGAAAAAGCAGATGGCGAAGGCAATTTTAATTCCTGCGGCTGCAACCTCTTTCTTACTTGGTGTAACAGAGCCTCTTGAGTTTTCCTTCCTATTTGTTGCCCCAGTTTTATTTTTAGTTCACGCCGTATTAACCGGTATTGGCATGATGCTGTTCTACCTATTAGGTGTTCATGCGATTGGTGCGAACGGTGTCATTGATTTCATTTTATATAACTTGCCGTTAGGCACTGAAAAATCAAATTGGCCTATGTATATCGTGGTGGGTTTGATTATGTCAGTTCTCTATTTCGTTATCTTTAGAACCTTGATTTTAAAACTCAATCTTAAAACACCGGGTCGTGAAGATGATGATGAAGAGACGCGTTTATATAGCAAAGAAGATTACAAGAAAAAAGCAGAATCAGTCACTGCCTCTGAACAAATTACTCAAAATATCAATGAATTAGGTGAGGAGATTATTGAAGGACTCGGTGGGCGTGACAATATTGAAGTGGTTGATAATTGTTATACCCGCTTAAGAGTTATTGTTAAAAATGTCGATGTAATTCATGAAGATATTTTGAAAAAAACAGGTGCTAAAGGCGTTGTACGCCACGGTAATAATGTTCAGGTTGTTTATGGATTACATGTGAAAAAAATGCGTGAAGCGGTCGAAGCCGCACTTTAATAGGAGAAAGAAAGATGACTAAATCACCCTTTATCTTAAGTATTGCAGGCGGCGGAAGCACCTATACACCGGGAATAGTAAAAAGCTTAATGGTACGTTTAGAGGATTTCCCTCTGAGTGAAATTCGTTTATACGACATCGATCAAGAGCGCCAGGATACCATTGCCCCAGTCGTTGAAAAAGTGATCCGTGATCATAGTGATACCATTAAATTTACAGTGACAACGGATGCAAAAGCCGCGTTTGATGGTGCTCATTTCGTGTTTGCTCAAATGCGTGTGGGTCAATATAAAATGCGTGAACAGGATGAAAAGATCCCATTACGTCATGGTGTTGTAGGGCAAGAAACCTGTGGGCCTGGCGGACTTGCTTACGGTTTACGCACCATTTTACCTATGGTTGAGCTAATTGATTTAGTTGAGGAATATGCTTCACCTAAAGCATGGATTGTAAACTATTCAAACCCAGCCGCGATCGTTGCTGAAGGTGTACGTCGTTTACGCCCTAATGCTCGTGTATTGAATATCTGTGATATGCCTGTTGCAGCGATGCGTAATATGGCAGCCGTATTAAACGTTGATCGCCATGATTTAGATGTGGACTACTTTGGTCTAAATCACTTTGGTTGGTTCACTTCTGTGCGCGTAAAAGGTGAAGAAAAACTGCCTGAATTACGTGAACATATCGCTAAATTCGGTCTTTTAACCGAAGATGCAGCTCAAACTGATCCACAACACTCAGATCCATCATGGGTGAAAACATGGCGTCATATTCAGCCATTAATGGAAGCATTCCCTGAATATATTCCAAACCCATATTTGCAGTATTACTTGATGCCAAATTATATCGTTGAGCATCAAGATCCAGATTACACCCGTGCAAATGAAGTGATGGATGGTCGTGAAAAACGCTTGTTTGAAGCAGCGCGTGAATACAAAGAGACCGGTATTTTACCTGATGCTTTCCACGTTGGTGTTCATGGCGCTTTTATTGTTGATGTGGCATGCTCTTTAGCTTTTGATTTACGTCAGCGCCATTTAGTGATTGTTGAAAATAAAGGTGCGATTGCAGATTTACCTTATGATGCAATGGTTGAAGTGCCAGCATATATCACTTCTCACGGGCCAGAGCCTATTCGTATTGGCGACATTCCGCGTTTCCATCGTACTTTGTTAGAGCAACAATTGGCATCAGAGCAATTATTAGTGGAAGCAACGCTTGAAGGTAGCTACGAGAAAGCACTTGAGGCGTTCACACTGAATAAAACAGTGCCAAGCGTGATCCACGCTAAGAAGATCCTCGATGATATGATTGAAGCAAATCATGAGTATTGGCCTGAATTACGTAAAGCTTATGTAAATGGTAAGCGTGTTTGATCTCAAGACTTGCTGTTAATGAGTAATTGAATAAGAATGCTGTTCTATCACCAGAACAGCATTTTCCTTTTATGTTGGTAAGGACGATGTATCAATAAGGTAACAGGTATGTCGGCACGATTATCATCTTTACTATCAAGAGCAACAGAATTAACCCGTGCAGAATATCGCATCCTCTCCTATTTAATTGATAATCCGACACAAGTTGGCAAACTTACCATTAGAGAACTTGCACAAGCCAATTTTGTTTCGACAACGACCATTATGCGTCTTTGCCAGAAATTAGGTTTTTCTGGTTATAGTGAGTTGGTGTATTACTGTAAACAGTTGTTATCCACGGCTGAAAAATACCATCAACTGAAAAGTGATGAAAATGAGGTAGCAGAGCCTCTTTTTGATCAATTTTTGGCGAATTATTTAAAAACTTTCACCTTAATTTCAGATGAACGAAGACAAGCTTTTGCTGATTTAATTAACAGTAAGAACTCATTTTTTATTTATGGTGCAGGTTTTTCCCATATCTTTTCAGAATATATCAGTAAGCGGTTACAGCTGATTGGTAAAGATGCTTTTCTTTCTGGACTGAGTGACAGTAAGAATATCTTTATTAATAATGCGTCACGCTATACGGTTTTTATTGCGATATCTCGTAGCGGAGAGACAGAACAAGTTGTTGAAAAAGCGAGAATAGCAAAAAGCATTGGTATGAAGATTGTTGCATTTACTCGTGCAAGTGCCAATCCATTGGCTGAACTTGCTGATATTCATTTCCCCATTTATGACGATGCAGTGAATTATCATAGTGACACTATTGAGAGCTCGTCTTTTGAATCAAACCTTGTCTTGATAATTGATTTGTTACTCAGCCGAGCTCAACGATTTTAATTGCTGTAATAACGATTTATGACTAAGCGACTGACTGATTTAAATAAAGCGTTAAGGATAAATCAGGGTGTGCATTCATTGAGTCGAATTTATGTGATGGGTGAGCATCAACTGTGGGGTAACGAGATAATAAAACGATAAAATCTTGGTAAGCCTGATTTTTATTATCATGAGTAAAAATAGGTGTACCACTATGATTTAATTCATTATCTGCAATTAATAAGACATCAAGATATTGCGCATTATTGTGTTCATAAAGCACATTTTCAGGGTTGATTTCTTGCCAAGGTGTTCCTATGGCTTCTTTCGGTGAATGCACACGTAAAGCACCTGTATTATCTTTAACGTTATTCTTATTCATCATCACAATCATGGTGTGATCAACGCCATCTTTATGAACGCCTTCAATTGAAAGTTCACTTAAAGAATCTGGTTGGGCAATTAACCTTAAATGGAAAACAGTGGATATTGATTTAGGCGAATTTTGATCTGTTAAGTGACGTGGTGTAAATGTATTACCTTGAATTAATAGCATTTTTAATTTTAATATCGCTTGATAAGCTGTATTGCTCTGCCAGCGATCATCAAGTGCTCTAAAATGCCTTTGTGCGCCACTATCTTCACGAATAAATCCATCTTCTTCAGTGAGAACAAAAGGTTGGTACTCTAGCCTGGAGATCGTTTCCATATCATTATCAAAAAGGTAGCGTCCAGTTCGAGAGTGACGAAATGAAAGCGTTGGATCTTGTGCTAAATAGTCACCATATTCCATTAGTGCATTAATATCTTTTTCTTCAGCACCTAATTGTTTTATTAAATCAATTACAATATTTTGAGGAATAAAAACATATTTATTATTTTTGTATTTTTTTCTTATTTCATTAATTTTATTTATAAGCAGGTTATTCATATATAATATGCTCCATTGATGGTTTATATTATTAATAATTAATTAGGGGAATAACTAATAAAATATAATCATGTGAATTATAGATGTAGATTAATAAGTTTCAAATATAAAAAATAGAGAGTGTAATAAATTAATTACACTCTCTTAAAATAATTAAGTAATTAGATCAAAATTAAAGTATTTCTGGAATTGAAATACCTAAACGTTGCATCCGTGATAATAACGTTGTTCTTTTTAATCCTAATTTTAAAGCAGCGCCTCTAGCACCAGCAACCACACCATTAGTTTCTCTTAACGCTTGAATGATCCTTTCTCGCTCCTCATCATCACTTTCTGGCGCATTAGTTTGCATACGCTTTTCAATAGATGAAGGTTGAGATAGCACCTGTTTTAAACGAGAGGGCTTATTAATATGAAGCTCTTTTAACTGAAGGTTTAGTGTTGAACCTCGTGTTAAAATAACTGCACGTTCAATAATATTTTCAAGTTCACGAACATTACCCGGCCACGGATAAAGTGTTAATTGTTCCAATGCATTAGCTGGAATACAATCTATTTTTCTATCCATTCTTCGCGCAATTTTTTGCGTGAAATGTTTTGCTAAAAGCGGAATATCTTCAGGTCGCTCTCTTAGTGGCGGAATAATAATAGGAAAAACATTAAGGCGATAATAAAGATCTTCTCTAAATTCACCTTCATCTGTTAAATCATGGAGATTTTTATTGGTTGCCGCGATAAGCCTGACATCCACAGGAATAACTTTATTACCGCCTAATCTTTCTATTTCGCGCTCTTGAAGAACACGAAGCAGTTTAGGTTGTAATTCAATGGGCATATCACCAATTTCATCTAGAAATAGCGTACTTTTATCCGCCATTTCAAATCGACCAATATGCGTATTTGTTGCACCTGTAAATGCGCCTTTATCGTGACCAAAGAGATCGCTTTCTAAAAGACCAGAAGGTACTGCCGCACAGTTCATTTTTATCATCGTCTTATTTTTTCGCTGACTTAGACTATGAATAGCGCGTGCGATTAATTCTTTACCAGTACCTGTTTCACCTAATATAAGAACGGTACTATCACTTTGTGCTACTAACTCAATTTGTTCGAGCACATTATGCATAGCATCGCTTTGATAAATAATCTCACTAAAGCATGCATTATTATCTATCTGTTCATTAAGCCAAATATTTTCATTCTTTAAACTATCTTTTAAATGCGTTATCTCTTCATAAGCGGCGGCATTTTCAATGGCAATACCAATACGTGCCGCAATTTGTTGAAGCAATTGGCAAGTATCGTTAGTAAAAACACTTCCTATTTCATGCGCTAAAATTAATAAACCGAGAGGTTTATGATTAAAAGCCAGTGGCAATAACAAAGCCGTCTGCATATTTTGCTTAACTAGACGCTTAATCAAAACATCTTCCTGATCTTCTTTATTAATATCAATTAAGACAGGTTTATTCTGATTAATAATTTCTTCGGCTTTGTTATTCGCGCTACTAAATTTACGTTGTTGACGAATAACGGATTTCCCAGTCTGATAACGACTAGAATAAAGAATACCTTCATTACTATTTTGTGATGAGGTACGGCATAACATAAGACTAATATGGTTCAGTCCAAAAAAACGATGTATTTCTTTAGAGACTTCAGAAATAAGACCATCCATGTCTAGATGAGCTAATACAGAATTTGTGATATCAACCAATATTCGATATTGGTTACGCTCATTACGAAGGCTCTCCATAGTTTCAGCATTGTTACTGCTTAATTTCATGACACCACCGATTGCCCTAAAAAATTAGCTATATTGTAGTAGGTTTATAATAAATTTATATCAATGACTGAATCATCTTTGATCCAACCCGCTATTTTTGTATATGTAATGAAACTTAAGAATATAAACGTATTAAATCAATATGTAATAAAATATATAGCGATTTATTTTATCGTCAAAATTGTCGAATAATTTGACGAAGTGACTTATTTATTAATTAATAATCATTTTTATTTGAAAATTATTTAATTGAAAAATAAGGAATAGTTATATCAAAAATATATTGGCATGAACCGTGCTAGATTCATTCTATTGATACTCTAATTATTATTCTTAATTAGAATAACTCGTTGCATTTATCGCCATATATAACGGCTATATATAACAAAAAGCAGGAGAATATGATGAACCGTTTCATCATTGCAGACCCTAAAAAATGTATTGGTTGCCATACTTGTGAAGTAGCTTGTGTCGTGTCACATCAGCAAGCAGACCAAGATAATTTAGCCATTGACCAAATTAGTGAGCAAAATTTTCAACCTAGAATTCATGTGATTAAAGGATTCTCAATCAGTACAGCAGTTGTTTGTCACCAATGTGAAGATGCCCCTTGTGCCAATGTGTGTCCAAATGGCGCTATTATTCATAACAAAGATTATTACTATGTCGATCAGGAAAAATGTATCGGCTGTAAAACCTGCGTGCTGGCTTGTCCTTATGGCACGATGGAAGTGGTTTCTCGTCCAGTTATGCGTAAATCAACTGCGCTGAATGCGATTGAAGCATTTAAAGCAGAAGCAAACAAATGTGATTTATGTCACCACCGCGAAGCGGGCCCTGCATGTATTGAAGTTTGCCCAACTCATGCTTTAGTGTGTATTGATAGAGATGCACTTGAAGAGATGGTTAAAGAGCGTCGTCGTAAAGCAGCTTTTGAAACCGGTGCTGAATTGTTGTTCTAAGATCAATAATAAAGCAACTATGTGCTGATACTATAGTTGCTATTATTTATCCTGCTTCAATAAGGTATCGACATGCATGAAATCACGCTTTGCCAGAGCGCATTTGAGATAATAGATTCTCAAGCTAAATTAAATAATGCAAAAAAAGTAAAAAGCGTATGGATGGAAATTGGCGCATTATCTTGTGTTGAAGTCAGCGCACTTGAATTTTGCTTTGATATTGTTTGTAGAGATACCCTTGCTCAAGGCTGTGAATTACATATTGAGGTTATCCCCGCAAAAGCATGGTGTTGGGATTGTCATCAAGTTGTTACTGTTTCAACTTTTAATGCTGGTTGCCCATCTTGTGGTAGCCAGAATATGCGCGTTGAAAATGACGATTCAATGAGAATAAAGCAAATAGAGATCGAATAGGGGTTGTTATGTGTCTTGGTATTCCAGGTCAAGTTGTTGAAGTTGGAAAAACAATCACTGAAAATGCGATGGTCGATGTTTGTGGCGTTAAACGAGAAGTGAATATTGCGCTAGTCTGCGAAGGTGAGCCTCATACGATGATTGGTAAATGGGTGCTGGTGCATGTTGGTTTTGCCATGAGTATCGTCAATGAAGAAGAAGCAAAAGAGACTCTGGATGCTTTGATGGCAATGGGCGAAGTGGAAGACGATGTTTCTGCTTTTCTTTATGGTGAAGAGGGTGCACCGAAGAAAAACTGAGTTAGTTTTGTACTATTGCACGATTAATTTCTTTTTCTTATACTTGACCTTCATCTTTTGAAAGCTGGGACGACCCAGCTTTTTGTCTTTGTATTCAGGGGACGACCCCAACTTATCGAGTAGGGGATGTTATGTCTTGGATTATCCTTTTTATCGCAGGTTTATTAGAGATCGTTTGGGCTGTCGGCCTTAAGTACACACACGGTTTTACGCGTCTAACACCAAGTATTATTACCATTAGTGCTATGGTTGTGAGCATGGGAATGTTGTCTTATGCCATGAAAGGCTTGCCTGCGGGTACGGCTTATGCAATTTGGACTGGTATTGGCGCAGTGGGTACCGCAATCTTTGGTATTTTGGTCTTTGGTGAGTCCGCGAATATCTATCGTTTACTCAGTTTAGCTATGATTATTTTCGGTATTATTGGGCTAAAATTAGCGAGTTGATTATCATCAGTTTTCCATAAAAAAGCCACTCAATTGAGTGGCTTTTTATCTTACGTATTAATCAATTACAGTGTAAATACACCAATGATAGCGATAACGCTGATAATTGCTGCACCACCATAAAATACCCATTTGCTTGCAGGTACATGCACTTTAAAATCGTGCAGAGTATGGTGAATACGGTGTAATGCACACCAAACTGGCAGAATAATCATTAGCAGTAAGAACAGACGACCAATGATGCTTTGGCTAAATGCCATAATACGTTCGTAAGTAAATGCTTCTGGCGCAATACCCATAGGGATTAGGATACCGAGCAGGATGATGATTGCTGGAGAAACAATCGCACTCCACATACCACCTGCACCAAATAATCCCCAGAAAATAGGTTCATCAGAGCGCTTAGGAAGTTGATTCTGATTCATTATTTCCTCCTGGGTTAAATTAACGCCACTGCCAGAATAGCGGCAGTAACAACGATTGTGACACCCCAGAAACCACGAACGATAGGTTCCTGTGGCATTTTTTCATCTTTAACTACGATAACCACTGCTTTTGGTGCAAGTTTGAACCAAGTAGCAGAGTGGAAGACCGTTGCAATCAGGGTCACAATATTAATCAGCATTACAATTGGGTTGCTCAGGAATCCAACGAAACCTGCCCAACTTTCTGGTCCATTTTTTAGTGCGAATACACCAAACAGTACAACCAGACTGAACCAAAGTTGTGGCAGACAAGTCCCTTCACGGGTGATATAGAAACGATAGAATCCAAGTTTCGTCCACCAGTTTGGTTGCATGCCACGAACATAAGGCTTACGTTTTGTTGTCATGTCTTGTTTCCTCCTTAACGTGGTTTCAGCATCGCAATGACAAAGTCTTGCGCACTGGCTGCTTTACCTTGCTGAATAGCGGCAGCAGGATCCACATGTTTTGGACAGACTTCAGAACAGTAGCCAACAAAGGTACAAGACCAGACACCGTTCTCACCATTTAACTGAGGCATACGCTCTTTTGCCCCATGGTCGCGACTATCTGTGTTGTAACGTTGAGCTAATGTAATCGCTGCTGGGCCAATAAACTCTGGGTTTAGACCAAACTGCGGACATGCTGCATAGCAAAGACCACAGTTGATACAACCAGAGAATTGGTGGTATTTCGCCATTTGAGCAGGAGTTTGTTTATTCGTCCCTTCTGAAGGCTTACGATCATTACCGATGATATAAGGTTTAATCGCTTCTAAGCTTTCAATAAAGTGAGTCATATCGACAACAAGGTCACGCTCAACTGGGAAGTTACCCAGTGCTTCAACTCTTACACCGTCTGGATATTCACGAATAAACGTTTTACAAGCTAATTTAGGCACTTTGTTGACCATCATGCCGCAAGAGCCACAAATCGCCATACGGCAAGACCAACGGTAAGAAAGATCAGGCGCTAAATTGTCTTTAATATAACCCAATGCATCCAGTAATGAGGTTTGCTCATCATAAGGAACATCATAAGTGACGAAATGAGGCGCTTCGTCCGTTTCTGGGTTATAGCGCATGACTTCCATTTTAATGTGCTTCATGTCATCAGCCATTCGCTTTCTCCTTATTCTGCTTGTCTTGTGCAGTCGCTTCACCACCATAGACACGTTTAGCAGGAGCAGACTTCGTGATCTTCACATCGCTATATTCTAAACGAGGGGCACCTTCTGGGTTATAGAACGCCAGAGTATGTTTCAGGAAGTTCACGTCATCACGCTCAGTACAACCTTCGTCAAGACGTTGGTGTGCACCACGAGACTCTTTACGATTGATTGCGGAATGAGCCATACATTCAGCGACATCTAAACCAAAGCCAAGCTCAATTTTGTACAGTAAATCTGTATTAAAGACGCTACTGGTGTCTTTAATTTCAACGCGTTTGAAACGTTCTTTTAATTCAGCCAGTTTATCAACGGTTTTTTGCATTAATTCAGGTGTACGATAGATACCGCAACCTTCTTCCATTGATTCACCCATTTCATCGCGAATTTGTGACCAGCTTTCAGAACCTTTTTGGTTCATCAGTTTTTTCAGGCCATCTTCGATATCACGAGTACGAGCATCTAATGCTGATGCGTTAGCAGGTGCTGCTTCTTGAGCACAACGAACCGCTTCTTCACCTGCAAGACGACCGAATACAACCAGCTCCGCCAGTGAGTTAGAACCTAAACGGTTAGCGCCGTGTAAGCCAACAGATGAACATTCACCCACAGCAAACAGACCTTTAATACGAGTCTCAGTTTGTTGGTTAGTTTCGATACCACCCATAGTGTAGTGAGCAGTAGGACGAACAGGGATTGGTTCATTAACTGGGTCAACACCCACATACGCTTTTGCCAGTTCACAAATAAATGGCAGACGTTCATGAAGTTTTTTCGCACCCAGATGACGTAAGTCAAGATGAACAACGTCACCACGGTGAGTTTTGATGGTACGACCTGCGCGCCACTCATGCCAGAAAGCTTGAGAAACTTTATCGCGAGGGCCTAATTCCATGTATTTATTTTCTGGTTTACCTAATGGGGTTTCCGGTCCTAGGCCGTAATCTTGCAGATAACGATAGCCATCTTTATTGACCAGAATACCACCTTCACCACGACAACCTTCGGTCATCAGGATACCTGAACCTGGTAGGCCAGTTGGGTGATATTGAACAAACTCCATATCACGCAGTGGAACGCCATGACGTAAAGCGATACCCATACCATCACCAGTAACAATACCGCCATTGGTATTGAAACGATAAACACGTCCTGCACCACCTGTTGCCATAATGACAGCGTTAGCACGAATTTGAACTTTCGTACCTTCCATCATATTAATCGCAACAAGACCACGAGCGTGACCTTCATCAACAAGAATATCGAGAACAAAGTGTTCGTCGAAACGTTGAATTTGTGGATATTTTAAGGATGTTTGGAATAGGGTATGTAGCATATGGAAGCCGGTTTTATCGGCTGCGAACCAGGTCCGTTCGATCTTCATCCCACCAAAACGTCGGACGTTGACTGACCCGTCTTCTTTACGGCTCCAAGGACAGCCCCAGAGTTCTAGTTGAGTCATCTCTGTTGGACAATGCTCAACGAAGTAATCTACGACATCCTGTTCACACAACCAGTCACCGCCTGAAACGGTATCATTGAAGTGGAAATCATAGGAGTCGTGAGCCTGAGTCACTGCTGCTGATCCACCTTCTGCTGCCACGGTGTGGCTACGCATTGGGTAAACTTTTGAGATCAGAGCAATTTTCAGTTGAGGATTCGCTTCCGCTGCAGCTATTGCTGCTCGTAAGCCTGCGCCCCCGGCTCCGATTATCGCTATATCGGCATTAAAGGTTTGCACTGCGCTTCTCCATTGTTCAAGTGAAAATTGGAATAATTGTCTAGAATTCAATTCACTGACATTATTAATTTGTAATGCTATTTTTTTAAGCTATCCGTAACGAAATTGTTTCACTGCCTTGTGACTGCGCTTGATAACATCTTTATTATCATTGACTGTAATTTTAGTATAACGAAATGTAGGGCTCCGAAATTTGATATGAATGATGGTTTTCCCGTATTTCGCAAAAAAAGTGTGATCCACGCCAAGAATTCTGGGTTTTGATAATAAGCTGCCAGAGAAACTTGAAGTTCAAATAAAATATATTTTTCTAAATTGAAAATTATAAATAGTAATGAATAGCTTGTTTTGAAAGTATAGATAACTTTAATTGAAAATGACAATGGTTTTTTATAAGTGATTGATTTTAATGTGTAAATGTTTTTATGGTTCTTAAGTCTAATTTAAATTAATAAAAACCGATTAAAAAATTTAAAATAAATTTTTTACTATTTATCTAAAACAAATCGGTTTGTCTTGTTAATTGTTAATAAAATATTAATAATATTTCTAAAGGTTTTTAATACTAATCAAAATACGTAGATTTAAATAGAAAGTTAACATTGAAGTTTAGATGAATTTGGCTATTTAAATATAAGCATAGTGTTAGTTTATTGTTATTTTTAATTGAGAAAAAGAATTATTCTAATTAACTACTATTATAAAAATAGTGAAAACTCACTGAGTTTCTTACTCTAAATAGGTGTTTATTTAAACGATAAAAAGTGCCAAAAAGTAGATGTTTTGTAGAATTACATTTATTTGTCTTATGTGTTTTTACTTAAAAAATGAAAAGATTAATGAAAAAATATAAAATGAAACCCTTCTTTATTAGGAGAAATTTGTCTGTTGAAGAGGATGCGAGTAAACTGCACGCTTTGTTTTCTGTTGGAGTTTTTCGTTCATGAGTGAAATCGCGGATTGGCAGCCAAGCGCCTCAATCGCCAACTTGCTAAAAAAGGCGAAAATAGTCAGTAATATTAGGCGTTTTTTCGCTGATCGTGGTGTGTTAGAAGTTGAAACGCCTATGATGAGTCAGGCTACCGTTACCGATGTTCATCTTTGCCCATTTGAAACCCAATTTGTGGGGCCAGGCGCTTCTCAAGGGCTGAAACTTTATTTGATGACAAGCCCTGAATACCACATGAAGCGTTTATTAGCTGCAAACAGTGGGCCGATTTATCAAATGGGGCGTTGCTTCCGTAATGAGGAAGCCGGTAGATATCATAATCCGGAATTTACGATGCTAGAGTGGTATCGACCTTGTTTTGATATGTACCGGTTGATGAATGAAGTCGATGATCTACTGCAAGAAGTCTTAGATTGTGAAACATCAGAGTCACTCTCTTATCAACAAGCATTCTTGCGTTATCTCGATATCGACCCTTTATCTGTTGATAAAGAAAAATTACGTGAAGTGGCTGCAAAACTGGATTTATCAAATATTGCAGATACTGAAGAAGATAAAGATACACTACTTCAATTGCTATTTGTTTCTGGGGTTGAACCTCATATCGGTTTAGAAAAGCCAACGTTTATCTATCATTTCCCTGCGTCACAAGCCTCATTAGCTGAAATTAGCTCTGAAGATCATCGTGTAGCAGAGCGTTTTGAAGTCTATTTTAAAGGTGTTGAATTAGCGAATGGATTTCGTGAGTTGACGGATGCTCAAGAGCAACGCCATCGTTTTGAACGTGATAACCGTCAGCGAGTGGCAATGGGATTACCAGAGCAACCTATTGATGAGCGTTTTTTAGCGGCTCTTGAAGCGGGATTACCAGAGTGTTCTGGTGTGGCTTTAGGCGTTGATCGTCTCATTATGTTGGCGCTTGGTTTAGAGCATATTAGCGATATCATTGCCTTTCCTGTTTACAGAGCATAAGTTCATCTATCGATGAGAATTAAAAAAGAGAGTCTAGGCTCTCTTTTATTTTTTTGATTTTCGGTTTTGCCTTCGCTTTTCTTCTGCTTCAAGCGCTTTTTCTTGAAACTTCGCAAATTTATTCCCTGTTACGTCTTTCATATAGCGATAATTAATAAACCAATACGTAATACATGAAAATAAAATAACCCACCAGATTAAAAGTAGTTTTAATGCCGAGTTAACACCGAGTATTAAATTAAAACTAATCAAGACCATTAAGCTGACAAATACCGAGCTAAATAACCCACCTGCAATTTGTGGCATATATTTTTTTAAAGGAGTAATACTCATTAATGGTAAAATAATCGCCATTGAAAATAATGTACCAAAAGTGGCAAGCATAATAATCATGATGGGATCACCAAGACCTAATATCCAATCGGTGATACCAAAAAATGAAAAAGGAATTTCTATCATGAAGTTGCCTCCCTACTAGGGTAGAAAAGAGGGATATCTTTAAAATTAAAAATCAATTTAAACAATACATTAGGGAATATATGTATTTCAGTATTATAGAGTGTGACGGATTGATTAAAAAATTCACGTCTATCTGCAATACACTCTTCTAACTCTTTAGCTTGTGCTTGTAATACGTGTAAATTTTTTCCGCTGATAAGTTCAGGGTATTTTTCAGCAATGATGAGTGATTTTTTTATTTGAGGTAATAACTGATTAGCTAAATCAACTTTTTGGTCTAATACATCTGCGCGTAAATAGTGCTCTCTATTTTCAGCTAATTTTTCAAATAAGGCTTTCTCATGATCCATCGCTTTTTGTGTAATTACTATCAACATGGGGATCAAATCGGCTTGTTTTTTTAATAAAACATCAATATTTGCAAAGGCTTTATAGCAATTATTCTTTAGCATTACCATGTTGTTATAAATCATCACTAATTGGCGTATTAAAAAATAAACCAAAGCGAGAATAAAAATGATGAAAATAAGCCATTCCATATTAATCAATTACCAAGATGAAGAGGTGCTATTAAAATAAAGTGTTAGGATGCCATTTTGGTAATCCATTGGTATCACTAGAATGGATAAGATAACAAAAAGAGCAATAATAACGATGATGGCCGAGTTACGACGAAAAGGGCGTGCTTTGTTCCAACGGACAACATAATCTTGTGGTGATAAACCTAATAGATAGTGAGGAGCATTGTGTGTGATAACAACTTCATCATTGATAGGTTCTGCATTACCTATTAATAAATAAGTGGTATCAGCTTCTAAGATGTACTCCTTAAAACGTTTATTGTTATATTCCAGATCTTGGTGAGGATCGATGCCAAGGTGAACTAAAGGTTTGTCAGCTGCAAGAACTTGAACCGAGCCTGTATCATCAGTCATAGTAAAATTGTTGATCTTTTTGTCACAGAGTGTTTGGCGATAGCTTTTCTTACCTTCTTTATCTGTGGATATGTCATATTCATAATAGCAGTAGCCATAGCACTCTTTTTTACCCAGGCGACTTGTGAGTTTTTTACCCGCAGTTATCTTGCCTTCAATTTCAACAAGCCCAATGGCTAAAGAGCGAATTTTAGATGTCGCTAGAATTTTTTGAAAACGTAAAAAACGCTTTTCTGGTGTTTTTTTGGCAATTTGATAAACGAACATTAAAACGAAACTTAAAAAGAACAATCTATGGTCAATAAAAAAGCCAAAGCTTAAAAAGAGCAGTAACAGGCTAATAAATACGGTGTTAATCAATGCTGAAAATTTAGACTCACCTTCCATTTGTAATTGATGATAATTTTTTATCGCCTTTTCACCAATATTTCCAATATGATTTGAAATACCATAGGAAAATATCAAAATGACAGCGAATGCAATACAGGAGATAAGGTTAACAACAGAGTCTTCACCACTAGGATAAAGGTCATTTCCTCGCGAAAAAAACAGATAATTTCCAGCAGCAAAAGCGATCCCTAAAAAGGGAACAATACCCAAATTGTTCTTCTTTTTTTGAGCTCGTTTACTGCGTAAAAAATAGATTAATGCGCCAACAGCACTGCCGATAAAAAAATAAATTAACACTGCAATTTATCCTTAATGCGGTTATTTAACTTATTGTTATTTAAATCTGATACCTTCAAATTTCATTTCTTCTTTTGGTATTTCTAATAATTGCATACGCTCAAAGCGGAAAAGGCCGGCAATTAAGCTATCAGGAAACATTTCTATTGCGGTGTTGTAGTGAGTCGCTGCATCATTAAAACCTTCACGACGTTGAGCAATTTTATTTTCTACGTCACTAACACCAGTTTGAAGTAATGCGAGTTGTTCACCTGAAATTAACGTCGGGTAATTTTCAGCAAGGGCAATCATGCCTCGTAGTGCTGTATTCATCTCATTTGTTGCGCTGATTTTTTCATTAATATTTTGCGCTTTAAAATAGCGTTGTCTTGCGTCACTTAATGCAATAAATACACTTTTTTCGTGTTCCATTGCTTTTTCAGCTACTGCCATTAATTGAGGAATTTGGTCGGCTCTTTGTTTTAAAATAACGTCAATATTCGCAAACTGATTACTTACTTGATTACGTATCGCAATAAGACGGTTGTAAATTGAAATTCCCCAACCAATAAAAAGAACGATAAGAATAAGCAAAATAATAGCCATTATTGTCATAATGATCCCTTCCTCTAAATATTTAATAAATAATGATAGCTAAATTAAAAAGTGATTATGATTTTTTAATTAAATTATTTGAGTAAGTTAGAGAAAGATGAAGAAATATACAATCAGAAAGGGCGCAAATCTTACAAGAAAGAGTATCTACTTGTCATACTTCAAGTTATAGCATTGTTGACTGTATCACTAGCACTAGCCACATACTCATGTATGTGGCTAGTGTTTCATTTATTTGTAGCCTAGCTACACCTTGAATTATTTAGCTTGTTTTTGTAAGAATTTAACTCCTAAATCAGGGAAGTCTGTAAAGACACCTTCAGCACCCGCTTGGTTATAAATGATGTCGTAAAGTTGATCACCGTCTTTGGCGTATTTAGGAAGTTTATCAATACGAACAGTAAACGGATGAATGGTTAGTTTATTCGCGTGAGCATCTGCTGCCATACCCGTTAAGGTGATTTTTTCTGGCGTTGAATCTGCTTCAACTAACATATGATAATCAGGGCCAATAGCATCAGCATAAGTTGCAATTTCTTTCATTGCACCCGGCTTAAACATCCACTCATAGCTGTAGTTTGTCCATGTACCGTCAGGCTGTTTTTCATATGTCTCATTCCAGTCGGTATAAGCAATTAGCTGAACAAGTTTTAGATCCATGCCCATTTTTGGCATCAATTCTGTTTTGATGCGTTTTAGGTCGTTAGCATCGAATGATTGTAGATAAACATTGTCGGTTTTTTTCGTATAACCGTACTGTTTAAGTACTTCCAGTACTTTAGTGGTAATGTCTTTACCTTCTTGTTCATGGAACCAAGGTGCTTTGATTTCAGGATAAATACCAATATCTTGACCTGTTGATTTGTTTAGACCTTGGATAAATTCAATTTCTTCTTGGAAAGTATGTACACGGAAATCCGATTTGCCCATAGGGAAACGGTTTGGATAACTTTGGACTTTTTTACCATCAACAATGTCAAAACCTTCGGTAAATTTCAGTCCCTTAATTTCTTCAAGGGTAAAGTCGATAGCATAGTAACGGCCATCTTTTCTTGCTCTATCAGGATAACGATCAGCCACATCTGTTACACGATCAAGATAGTGGTCATGTAAAACAACTAATTCGTTGTCTTTGGTCATCACCAAGTCTTGCTCTAGATAATCTGCACCTTGGGCATAAGCTAATGCTTTGGCAGGAAGCGTATGTTCAGGCAAATAACCACTTGCACCACGGTGAGCGATAACGACCTTATCACTTGCCGCTTGTGCGATTGCACTTAAGGATAGAGTTAAAAGAACGCCTGCAACTAACGGTTTTATTCTAAAAGATGTACTCATAAAGCTGCTCCATTTTAATTCTACGTACAATAAAGTTATGTACAGTTGGCAATAAAAAAGCCACATCAAAACAGTTGATGTGGCTTGGTTTTTAGAGATGAGATTTAGCTAATTTCATAAATAATCAGTTAGCGATTATTCGTATTTCTGAAGCATTTCACGTTTGTGTTTGGTTTCGGTAACCATCACGATAAGTAATAACACAACAGACAGTGCACTACCGCCGATCATGACCATAAAGCCGCCATCCCAGCCGAAGTAGTCAACTGTGTAACCTACGATAGCACTCGCCGCAACAGAACCACCTAAGTAACCGAATAAACCGGTAAAGCCTGCTGCTGTACCTGCTGCTTTTTTCGGTGCAAGCTCAAGAGCATGCAGACCAATCAACATAACAGGACCGTAGATTAAGAAACCGATGATTAACATACACGCCATATCAACATTCGGGTTACCCGCTGGGTTCATCCAGAATACGATAGTTGCGATAGTGACTAAGGTCATGAAGAACACACCTGTTGCACCACGGTTACCTCTGAACACTTTATCCGACATCCAACCACACAGCAGTGTGCCCGGAATACCTGCGTATTCGTATAAGAAGTAAGCCCATGATGATTTATCCATTGCGAAGTGTTTTACTTCACGCAGATAAGTTGGTGACCAATCCAGCACGCCATAGCGTAGTAAGTAAACGAACACGTTCGCAATTGCAATCATCCACAGAAGTTTGTTAGGGAACACATACTTCATAAAGATTTCTTTTGCTGTCAGTTCTTGTTCGTCAGTTTCTTTATAATCAGGTGGATAATCGTTTTTGTACTCTTCAATTGAAGGTAAACCACAAGATTGAGGGGTATCACGCATTAATGCGAATGCAATCATTGCAACTAAGATTGCCGCAAATGCTGGCATATATAACGCTGCTTTCCAGTCGTTAAACCACGCCATACCTAATAAGAACAGTAACGGAGGTAAACCACCACCGACGTTATGCGCACAGTTCCAGATAGAAACGATACCGCCACGTTCTTTCTGTGACCACCAGTGAACCATGGTACGTCCACAAGGAGGCCAACCCATACCTTGGAACCAACCACAAAGGAACAACAGAACGAACATAATCATAATGCTCGAAGTTGCCCATGGAACAAAGCCCATAACTAACATCACTAAAGATGCTAAAATAAGACCTGCAGGTAAGAAATAACGTGGGTTAGCGCGGTCAGAGAACGATCCCATAATAAACTTAGAGAAACCATAAGCAATAGAGATCCCTGATAACGCAAAACCTAGATCCCCTTTTGAGAATCCCTCTTCTACAAGATAAGGCATTGCTAACGCAAAGTTTTTTCTTACTAAATAATAAGCAGCGTAACCGAAGAAAATCCCCATAAAGATCTGCCAACGTAGACGACGATAGACGGGATCTATCTGCTCTTTTGGCAAACGCGCTTTATGTGGCGCAGGTCTAAACAGACTTAACATATTAGCCTCCGATGGCTTTTATTTTAATATGTTGATATTAAATAATGACAAAACGAACAGTGAAGTTATCAAAAAATTTTCTTTAACGAACTTAATAGTAAACTTATACAATCAAATTTACTGTGAGGTATTACTCAGTTGTCGAATAATTTTTCAAGATGTGCAATTTTGAGTGATATGTTAACTTTATCAAATACTTTTTGTTAAATAATTTGTGATTGGTGTCACATATGTGGTTTTAATCTTTCACTCGTGAGCGTTTCTCTTTCGTTTTTGCTCATTATCAAACATTAACCACATTTTTTGTGTATCTTATACACTATAATTAACGCTAAAGAATAAATAAGCGTTTGCTGAATGTAATGTGAGAGGGCATCTCTATGATGAGCGGTTCACCAGTGACAGAAACTGATGTCATTATTATTGGCGGGGGAGCAACTGGTGCGGGCATGGCAAGAGACTGTGCACGCCGTGGATTACGTTGCGTCCTGCTAGAAAGACATGATATTGCAACCGGTGCAACCGGTCGAAATCATGGATTGTTACACAGTGGTGCGCGTTATGCAGTAACAGACCCAGAGTCAGCGCGTGAGTGTATTGAAGAAAACATGATTTTAAAACGGGTCGCTCGTCATTGTGTTGAAAGAACGGATGGCCTTTTTATTACCCTTCCTGAAGATTCTTTAGAGTTTCAACAGACCTTTATTCAATCTTGCCAAGCCGCAGGGATTGATGCTCAAGCGATTTCACCCGAAGAAGCTATTCGCTTAGAGCCTTCTGTTAACCCTAATTTAATCGGTGCGGTTAAAGTTCCTGATGGCACAGTTGATCCTTTCCGTTTAACCGCCGCAAATATGTTAGATGCCCGCGAACATGGCGCTCAAGTACTGACTTATCATGAAGTCGTTGGACTTATTCGTGAAGGTGACCGTGTTAAAGGCGTGAAAGTTTACGATCATCAAGCGAAAAAACTGTATGAAATTCGCGCGCAAATAGTGGCGAATGCTGGGGGGATTTGGGGACAAAAAATCGCTGAGTATGGCGAGTTAAAAGTTCGTATGTTCCCAGCCAAAGGTGCATTACTGATTTTGGGTCATCGTATTAACAATATGGTGATCAACCGTTGTCGTAAACCTGCGGATGCCGATATTTTAGTTCCTGGCGACACCATTTCATTGATTGGTACAACATCAACACGAGTACCTTACGATGAAATTGACAATATGTATGTCACCCCTGAAGAAGTCGATATTCTTATCCGTGAAGGTTCAATGTTAGCGCCAAAACTGGCTCAAACTCGAATTTTACGTGCTTATGCTGGTGTGCGTCCTTTAGTGGCAAGTGATGATGATCCATCTGGTCGTAATGTTAGTCGTGGTATTGTTTTACTCGACCATGCGCAACGTGATGGATTAGAAGGCTTCATTACTATTACTGGCGGTAAATTAATGACTTACCGTTTAATGGCTGAATGGGCAACAGATAAAATCTGCGAAAAATTAAATGTTTCTGCAAAATGTACCACAGCAGAAGAAGCTTTACCGGGCTCTCGTCAGTCAGCAGAGCAAGCATTACGTAGCGTTGTTTCATTACCTGCGCCCATTCGTGGTTCTGCGGTTTATCGCCATGGTGATTTAGCTAATAAATTATTGAGCAATGAGCGTAGTGATAAGAGTTTAGTTTGTGAATGTGAAGCTGTTACTGCGGGGGAAGTTCGCTATGCAGTTAACTCTTTAACAGTCAACAATTTACTTGATTTACGTCGCCGTACTCGTGTGGGTATGGGAACATGCCAAGGTGAACTTTGTGCTTGTCGTGCAGCGGGTTTATTAAACCGTTTACAAGTTACTACTCCTCACGAATCAGAACAACAGCTTGCCCATTTCTTAAATGAGCGTTGGAAAGGTATTCGACCAATTGCTTGGGGTAATGCATTACGTGAAAGTGAATTCACCAGTTGGGTTTACCAAGGTTTATGTGGTTTAGATGCTGATATGATTGAAAAAACAGCTTCAGCGGAGGCAGATAATGAAATTTGACGTCATCATTATAGGTAGCGGACTTGCAGGTTTAACCGCAGGTATTCGTCTTGCTGAAGCCGGTAAGTCTTGCGCAATTATCAGCAATGGCCAAAGTGCACTGCATTTTTCATCGGGGTCGTTGGATCTATTAACTCATCTTCCTGATGGTTCATTAGTGACTCAGCCGAAGAAAGCTTTAGCAACATTAGCTGAACTTGCCCCTAAACATCCTTATAGTCGTATGGGTGAAACACAAGTTTCAATTTTAATGGAACAGGCTCAAGCATTACTGGAAAGTACAAAAGACCTTGAATATCAAGGTAGTGGTGATGAAAACCATTATCGTATTACACCTGTTGGGCGTTCACGTATGAGTTGGATGAGTCCAAAACGTGTACCCACTCATGGTGTTGACCAAGCACTGCCGTGGAAAAAGCTGGCGGTTGTTGGAATTGAAGGCTTCTTAGATTTTCAGCCACAATTTGCAAGCAATACGCTGAATGAGCTGGGTGTTGAATCTATTCCGTATCATATTCATTTACCGCTATTAGACAGATTACGTGATAACCCAAGTGAATTTAGAGCAGTTAATATTGCTCGTTATTTAGATAAGCCTGAAAACACCAAAGCGTTAGCGGAAGAGCTGAAAAAACATATTGATGACAGTGTTGAAGCGATTATTTTGCCTGCATGTATCGGGCTGGATGCAGAAGAGCCTGTGACGCTACTTCAACAACTTGTGGGTAAACCTATTTGTTTATTACCGACACTACCGCCATCACTATTAGGTATTCGTTTACACCAAGCATTAAAACTGCGTTTCCAAAAAGCTGGCGGTTTAATTATGCCGGGCGATCGTGCAGAACAAGTTGATTTAATTGGTAATAAAGTTACAGGTATTCATACTCGAAACCATACTGATATTCCTATTCGTAGTGAACATGTTGTATTGGCAACAGGCAGTTTCTTCAATAATGGTTTAATTGCAGAGTTTGATCGTGTCTATGAACCTTTAATGGAGCTTGATTTGCTAGAGACATTACCACGCAATGAGTGGACACAAGTAAATGTCTTTGCAAAACAGCCTTATATGCGATTTGGTGTTGATACAGATAGTCAATTAAGACCGATGAAATACGGTGAGGTCTTAGAGAATGTTTACGCTGTAGGTGCTGTATTAGGTGGGTTTGACCCTCTTAATGAAGGTTGTGGTGCGGGTGTTTCAATGATCAGCGCACTTTATGCAGCGCAACAAATTTTACAGCACAATAAATCAGAACAGACCACATCTGCGGTTGTGGAGGCAGCACAATGAGTTTACATGATAACAGTTTTGAAGCGTGCATTAAGTGTACAGTTTGTACTACTTACTGCCCAGTTGCAAAAGTAAATCCACTTTACCCTGGCCCTAAACAAGCGGGCCCTGATGGTGAGCGTTTACGTCTAAAAGATCCGATGCTTTATGATGAAGCATTGAAATATTGCACTAACTGTAAGCGTTGTGAAGTTGCTTGTCCGTCAGATGTGAAGATTGGTGACATCATTTCGCGTGCGAAACTGAACTACAATACGAAAACACCAAAACTTCGTGATGCTATTTTAAGTCATACGGATTTAATGGGAACATTATCAACGCCAATGGCGCCGATAGTAAATACCATTACAGGATTAAAACCTGTACGTAAAATCTTGGATAAAGCACTTAAAATTGACCATCGTCGCGAATTACCAAAATACTCTTTTGGTACATTTAGAACGTGGATGAAAAAACAAGTTGAAGAGCAAGCGCGTTTTAAAGATCAAGTAGCCTTCTTCCATGGTTGTTACGCTAACTATAACCACCCACAATTAGGGAAAGATTTAGTTAAAGTATTCAATAAAATGGAGATTGGTGTTCAGTTATTAAAACGCGAAAAATGCTGTGGTGTTGCATTAATTGCGAATGGTTTTGTTAAACAAGCCAAAAAACAAGCCGCAGTCAACCTTGAATCACTGACAGAAAAAATTGTTGAAAACAATATTCCTGTCGTTGCAACATCATCAACTTGTACTTTCACTATTCGTGATGAGTATGAACATATTCTTGATGTTGATACATCAAAAGTACGTGAAAATATTGAATTAGCGACACGCTATATTTATCGTTTATTAGAAGAAGGTCGTGAATTACCACTGAAACATACTCCGTTAAAAGTGGTGTATCACACTCCTTGTCATATGGAAAAAATGGGATGGACAGCATATTCCATTGATTTAATTAAACGTATCCCAGGTGTTGAGGTCATTGTTTTAGATTCTCAATGCTGTGGTATTGCCGGAACTTACGGTTTTAAATCTGAAAACTATGATGTTGCTCAAGGCATTGGAGCGGGCTTATTCCGTCAAATTGAAGAGAGTGGCTGTGATTTGGTAATTACAGACTGTGAAACCTGTAAATGGCAAATTGAGATGTCAACGACAAAAAAATGTGAACACCCCATTAGTTTACTGGCAAGAGCATTATAAGTATTGCCTATTAGATAATAAAAAAGTAATTGATTACTAAGATAACAAGCAGCTAGGGAATAAAAGAGGATCTTTTGTTCCCTTTTTTTATTTTTTAGTAAAAAAGAGATTAAATATAAGATAATAAGGAAATTAAATAACCTGACACTGTGGAACACTGGTTATTTAAATACTCTCATTTTTAATGAGAGATATAGGTATTTTGATAAAGCCACATATTTTGGACTTTTTTTAGTGTGATATTTTGCCCATCAGTCAGCGAAAGGGCTTGCCTTCCCGCCTCGTTAATAATTGGAATATCTAATGCATTGGCTAATACTGTAGTATTAGATAGAGGGTTCCCATGACTTAATAAAATTCCCTTGATCTTGTTGGTATCAAGAGCCATTAATGTTGAAGGATGAAGCAGTTTTGTTACTAAAATTGCGTTTGTATAAGGAGGATGCGTGATTGGAGGGGGAGCAGAAGTTAAATAGCGTAGTAATCGATATAAAATATCATCTAAATCACTTTCACGAGCACGCATATTATCATCATCCATTTGCGCGTAAGTATCTATTAAATCAATAAATGTCTGCTGTAAGGCGAATTCAGCATTGCAGTGGTGTTTGTTTATCATGCTACATACAGTCAGTTGTAATTCGGTATTTTCTAATAAGAAGCGGTGACTAGAAAAAATATGAGCATATTGTTCTCCAACCTTGCGATACGCTTCCTCAGTTAACCAGTCTATATCCTTTTGGGATCGCTCAATCGCTTTTACGAGACGTTTTTGCTCTTCAAGTAATAAATGAGAGGATATTTTTTTACGAGGGATCACGAAACGATGATAAGGGTATAGCCAAACAGGTGCGGTGATAATTCTGACAGGTTCGTAATTTGTATTTTTAGGGTGAATATTAAAATTAGGAAGATTTTCGCCTAATTGCAGTTTTTTAATTGTAATGGTTTTATGTGCTGCTTTTTCTGCTTCTTCAAGTGAAGCGCCTAGCGCAATACTATTGGCCGCAGCCAAGGTGCCTTCGACAATCGGAGCTGAACTTAACGCAACATTTGTGGCAACGTTATGCTCAAGATTAGCGATGGCGAGTGCCGCGTTTTGTGCTGAATGATAAGTATCGAGTAAAACGAGTACACCTTGTTTGTTATAACTCTTTTTAATTGCTGTGAGTATGGTTTCTGGTGACACTTCATTAGCAAGATCAGAAGGTGTTTGGTAGTTAGTTGCAATGGCAATTTTTACTTGGCGATCTACAGTCTGATTAACGAGCTCTTTGATACCATTGGCGAGCGTAAGGCTCTTTGAAACTAATACGATACTGACCATAAAACACCCTTTTTTGTAAATGCAAACAGGGAGATAAGCACTCCCTGCTTACTCAGGCTTTAATAAAGCCATTCCCGTCCTAATTGGTCGGCAGTTAAAATTGCGGCATAAACCTTATCGGAATCAACATCAAATGGCATGTTGTAAATTGTCTCTCCTTCAGCACAACTTAACTCAGCAACCGCCATGATTTTTTCATTTAATTCATCGCCTGTTGCATTGATACCCAACTCTTCTAAAGTGACAGGTAGACCAACTAAAATACAGAAATCAAGGAACTCTTCTAACTCTTCTAATGGGCTGTTTTCTAACACTAATTGGACTAATGTACCAAAGGCAACCTTTTCACCATGATACATGTTGTGACACTCTTCTAATGCCGTAAATCCATTATGAATGGCGTGGGCAGCCGCAAGACCCGCACTTTCAAAACCGATACCACTTAAGAAGGTATTAGCTTCAATAATATTTTCTACCGCAGTTGTACAAACACCACGGCTTACCGCAAGTTTTGCTTTATAACCATCTTCTAAAAGGGTGTTATAGCAAAGTTCAGCTAGAGCTAGAGCTGCAAGTGTCGATTTACCTCCAGCCATGGTCTGTTTTTGGGCATGACTGCAAGCTCTTGCTTCAAAGTAAGTTGCTAAAGCATCCCCCATACCTGCTACTAATAAACGAGCTGGCGCAGAAGCGATGATATTAGTATCCATCACGACAACGTCAGGATTTGTTGGGTAGAAAAGATAACTATCAAATGCGCCTAATTCAGTATAAATCACAGAAAGTGCACTTGTCGGTGCATCAGTGGAAGCAATGGTTGGAGAAATAACGACAGGAAGTTGGCATTTATAAGCAACAGCTTTGGCAGTATCAAGTGTTTTACCACCACCAACGCCGATGATCACAAGAGAAGCTTGTGCTTTTGCAAGTTCAGATAGTCGATTGATTTCGTTGTGTGTGCATTCACCATTAAAAAGTTCGAAGTGCCCATTAACTTCATATTGAGACATACTATCTTTAACGGTACTACCGACAAGTTCCATAACAAATTTATCGGCAATAATCAGTGCTCTATCACCAAAAGGCTTCGCGTATTTACCAATATGATATAGCGCGTCTGGCCCTTGAATATACTTAGCGGGGGATTGAATAACTTTTAACATAATAGACTCCTACTATTCGCAAAAGAGAGTAAAAAATCCTTATGGTGAGACTCGTCATCCCAACTGACATATAACAATATGGAGACGTTCTAAGAATACATTAACAGTTTAATAGATGAATAAAATAATTTATTGTAAATAATTAAGACTTTTTATATTAGCATGTGAAAAACATCCTAATAATGATATTTAAGCAATATTTCGTGAGTTATTTAACGAATCATGCTAATTAATTACTATGCAAAATATTTACGAAAAATAATAAATTATTAGAATCAGAATAAAGCTTCATAAAATTGGCTTATGAAGCTTTATTATTGGAATTATGACACTTTTGTCATTATTTTTTTGCGAGGAGATCCAGATTATGAGCGAATTTCAGCATAATCTTGTTTTTGATTTTCTTGTGCGAAAAAGTGACGCAAAATAAAATTCAATAAGACACCATATGCAGGTAAGAAGAACAGCATACAAATGGTTAATTTAAACACGTAGTCAACTAATGCAATTTCAACCCAATTCTCTGCCATAAATGTGTCAGTACTACGATAAAATGCAATAAAGAAGAATGCGAGTGTGTCGAGTAAATTACCGAAGAACATTGCTGCACTTGGCGCTACCCACCATTTTTGTTGTTGTCTTAAACGATTAAAGACAGACACATCCATGATTTGACCTAACACATAAGCCATAAAGCTTGCTGTCGCAATTCTTGCCACCATAATATTAAAATCAGTTAATGAGGCAAAACCCTGCCAACTGCCTTGGAAGAAAAGTGTTGAGATCAGGTAAGAAATCGCTAATGCAGGTAGCATAACGGCGGTAATGATGCGTCTGGCAAGTGGTGCACCATAAATACGAACCGTTAAATCTGTTGCCAGAAAAATAAACGGAAAGGTAAAGGCGCCCCAAGTGGTATGGAAACCAAAAATGGAAATAGGTAATTGCACAAGATAGTTACTAGAAGTAATTATCAATATGTGGAACAAAGAAAGCCATAACAGCGCCACCGCTTTTTGGCGGGGAGTAAACGTATACATAAATTGTACCTTTTTAGTGATTGGGGTGAGGGAACCCAATAAAACAGTGATTTCTCTCTTAAATGAGAGGATGCGCATAATACGCCTGTTGCGCAACAAAAGCAAAGGTTAGGGGGAATACCTTTGTGCTTAATGTGCCGTGATGTGAACACGAAAGCGAGATATAATGACAAAATCTGTCGGTGTAAGAAGAATGGTTAATAGAATGAATGCTCAATTTGATGATGCAACCAAGACATTAGATACGCTAGGACTACGTTGCCCTGAACCTGTGATGTTAGTACGTAAAACCATAAGAAATATGGCATTAGGCGAGACGTTATTAGTGATTGCTGATGATCCTGCCACTGTGCGTGATATTCCTGGCTTTTGCCGATTTATGGAACATGACTTATTAAATCAAGAGACGCAATCTACACCTTATCGCTATCTTATCCGTAAAAAAGAGAGCAATCTGTAATTTATACTGTAAATATTGCTTATAATCGCGCTAAAAAAATAACCCAAACCCCATATACTGAGGTTTGGGTTTTGTTATTTTAGCGTACTTACTCTTTGTTTGAAGCGCTAATTTTTACTCTTAACAGTCTTACGGCATTGGCTGTTACCAGCGCTGTTGCCCCAGAGTCAGCAAGAACAGCAACCCAAAGCCCAGTAATTCCTAATAAGCTTGTTACTAAAAATATCGCTTTTAAACCAAGTGCTATCGTGATGTTTTCACGTATGATTTTACGTGTCGCACGAGATAACTTAATAATTTCAGGTAAGCCAGTTAAACGGTTATGCGTTAATGCTGCATCAGCTGTTTCAAGTGCAACGTCTGTACCGCTTCCCATTGCGACACCAATGGTTGCTGCCTTCATTGCTGGCGCATCATTGATACCATCGCCCACCATCATTGTGTTATGCGTTTTACTGATCTCCATGACTGAAGTCACTTTATCTTCAGGCAGTAATCCTGCTCGGAAATCCATACCTAGTTTTTTCGCAATAGCCGCGGCTGCTCTTGGATTATCACCTGTTAACATAACGGCATTGATGTTCATCTCTTTCAATAATTTCATTGATTCGACAGCGTCACTGCGTAAGGTATCTTGCATAGCAATAACACCGATAAACTGACTTTCTTTTAATACGACAACCACGGTTTTGCCTTCATCTTCAAGGCGTGCAACTTCTTGTTGCCACTGAGAAGAAAGTGAGGTGTCTTCTGATAATTGAGAAGGTGCACTCACCAGAATATGTTGGCTATTTAAATAACCTTCAATTCCTTTACCTGCTAGCGCTTTACGATCTTCTGCTTCAACAACAAGTACGCCTTCATCTTGTGCTTTATTGATAATGGCTCTGGCTAATGGGTGATGAGAGCCAATTTCTACGGATGAAGCAAAAGTCAGTACTTCTTTTTCATTAAATCCGGTTTCAGCCACCACATCAGTAACTTGAGGTTTGCCTTCGGTTAATGTGCCTGTTTTATCTAATGCGATAGTGTTAACAGTACCTAATTGCTCTAATGCTGCGCCACCTTTGATAAGCGCTCCACGTTTAGTTGCAGCCGCTAATGCTGAAGTGATGGCTGCTGGTGTTGAGATAACTAAAGCACAAGGACAACCAATGAGTAATAGAGTTAAACCGCGATAAATCCATGTTTCCCAAGGTTGTGAGAACAACAGTGGTGGAACTATGATAACCAGTGCAGAGAACAGCATAATCGCAGGTGTATAGTAACGACTAAAGCGATCAATAAAGCGTTCAATTGGGGCTCTACGCTCTTCTGCTTCTTCAATCAATTGCAAAATACGGTCGATAGCATTTTGCCCTTGTTCAGATACTACTTTCATCTGTACAGATCTATCGACAGATAAACAACCAGCAGCGACTTTTTCGCCTTGTAAACGCTCTACGGGTACGGATTCGCCCGTTAATGCACTTTCATCAAAGCTTGCAAACGTACTGACTAATTCCGCGTCTGTTGGCAAACGTGAACCCGGTGCAATCTCAATAATGTCGCCCGGACGTAATTGCGCAACTGGAACAGTTTGTTTTTTACCGTCTTTGACTAATGTTGCTTCTTCTGGCACTAATGCCATTAATGCACTCACACCACGACGAGCACGTCCTGCGGCATAAGACTCCAGCATTTCACCAATCATAAACAGCAAAATAACCATTGCTGCTTCTTCGGTTGCATTAATAAATAGTGCACCAATTGCAGCGACACTCATCAATGTTTCAATAGCAAACGGCGTACCACTGCGAATAAGTTGTAAGGACTTTTTCACAATGGGGAATAGACCAATTAAGGTTGTTGCAATAAAGGCGGCTCGACCTGCTTGGGGATCAATAACCTCGGCACCCCAGCTAATTGCCATCAAAAGCGCCAAAATAATCACATATGAGCTCTCTTTCAAGAAACTCTGCTTCACCACTTTTTGGGATTGAGGCGATGAGAGATCAAAAAGCTCGAAACCGGCACTGTTAATAGCCGCAATGACATCGGCGCGTAGATCACTATCAGCATCAACGACTAATTTTTCGGTGGCAAAAAGGACTTTTGCTTGTTTTACACCCGCAACTTTAAGTGCTGCTGTTTCAATTTTTTGAGCGCAACTTGGGCAATCCATACCTTGCACTTTCCAGCTAAAGCGCTGTTGTGCAATCTTTTCTGGCTCAATGTTAGAGACAGGGGCATTGATATCACAGCTTCCATGAGTGTGGTTGTGCCCATCATGGTTATGGTCGTGATCATGTTCGTGGGAGTGTCCGTGGTGGTGCTCATCCTCACATTCAGGATCACTTTTATCTATTTTGGTATGAGAATGTCCACTTTCAGTATGTGAGTGCGTACTATCATCTGAGTGACCTGAACAGCATTGAGAGCTTGAGCAGCAAGCATCGGTATGTTTATGGTTATCGTGTTGATGAGCATGTTTAGTCATAACTGGCTCTCCTTGTTCAACAAAGTAAAGTCTAAATTTATCTATCTGATAAGTACTTTACAGCTTGGAGTAGAGTCCAGAGTCAAGATACCGAAGGCATATTCATTGGCAAAAAGTGCGAATTAGGTTAAAAAATTAACCCCTTGATTTAAATATTTAAAACAAGGGGCTGGATTTAAACTAAAGGAACAGTGCTCTGACAATAAAGAAATGACCAATAAAATAACAGGCGCTGACAAGTCCTTTAGACGCTGAAAATGAGAAGCGGAAGCGATTGATTAGCCATATTGAGTAAGCAATTACTAACAATAATGAGCCAATCATTACTGATAAGTTATAATCATTACTTAAATAGAAGAATTTTTCACCTGCAATCCAAAACATAGCAAATGCAGCTAGTAAAGTTAGAGAGGCTGGAATAGCTAATTTATCGAGCTTTGTCCAAACAATGGCTAGAACGATAATGAAAGCAACAATAACGAATCCAAGTAAAGGAAGATAGAACGTGAGTTGTAATGGTAGTAAAAAACTCACCATATAAAGTATGTAACTTAGAAAAACTAAGGCAAGAGAAGGTAGTAAATACTTACCATCAAATATTCTTAAGATATCAGAAAGCAGTGTCGCTAATAACGCACCGACAATAAGGTAGCTATTAATATTGTGTTCGGGAACTTGCCATGCCCAGAGTAATAAAAGCAGTAGCGTGATAGGACGGAATAACCATCGTTGCCAATTAGGGCCTCGATATGCGGCATCGATATAAAGCCATCCGGAGAATAATACGGCGAGAAAAGGCCAACTCATAATATCTTCCTTATATTCAGAACTGTTTTATTATTCATAACAGAAAGATTAATTTAAGAATAGCGGTTAATGACGAAACTGATGGACTTATTAAAATAATATAAAGCACAATGTTTTTTAATCCATATAACGATAGGAATTAATGTAATGAATAAAGCGGCTATTTTAGGAATTGCGGTACTGGTGATTATTATAGCGTCAGCAACTTATCGTTTTTTCGAGCAAAGAAAACAGCGGATAAGTGACGATAATTCACCTGTTACACTCTATATGGTTGAAGTAATTGATAAAAAAGAAGTTGCAGCAAATGAACGACGTTCAAGAGAAAATGATGTAAATGGCCCAGAAACAACATATTATTATCAAGTGACCTTTCGTTTAACCACTGATGATCGTAAAGATTTAGTGTTAAAAATGGATAAATCATCTTATCAAAATATCGAACCTGAAATGAAAGGACGTTTGTTTATGCAAGGCAGTCGTTTTGTACAGTTTGAAACAGATATACCAATCGATGAACAAAATAATAAATAAGCGAAAGTGATTATAAGATTGGCAACCTCTGGGGTAGATGGGCAACCCCAGATAATTGCGAGGATATAACAATATTTACGGCTGTGGTTTAGTTTTATTCTTTTGTTTTTCTTCGTATTCTTTACGTAATTCTTTTTGTATTTTTAAGAGTTCAAAGATCCCAAAAAAGAAAATGCGAAACTGTAATGCCGTTGAGGGTTTTTGATCTTTAGGTTGTCCTGCTTTATACATAACGATTTGTAATCCATGCATAATCACCATAAAAATCAATGCAATATCCATAAAGTACTTTAGAGGCTTAGGAAATGGGGAAATAATATTTAAAAACAGAAAGCCCCAAACACCGACCATTAAAAATCGGCCAAAAAAGATTAACATAGCAGCTCCATAAAAAATTAAGCAGATAAACTGCGAATATAAAGACGATACGCGACTTGCCCTGCGATCTTCTCTCTATGTAATGTCCAATGAGTCGGAATTGTATAAGTCTGTGCTTTAACTTCTTCCTCAATATAAATATAGCAATCTTGCGCTAACCAACCGTTATTTTCTAATAATTGGATAGTGTCTGACAACATGCCTTTATGAAAAGGAGGATCTAAAAAAACGATATTATAAGGAGAACCTTGTTTAGCAAGATATGACAATGCACTGTCTTGAATGACATGCCCATTCTTGGCATTAAGTAAGATTAAATTTGCGGTAATTTGTTGGGCAACTGCACGTTCATATTCGATAAACGTGGTTTCACGAGCATAGCGAGAAAGAGCTTCAATACCTAAACCACCGCTTCCTGCAAAACAGTCGAGGCAACGAGCATCTTGGATAACGGGCATTAGCCAATTAAAGAGCGTTTCTTTTACTCTATCCGTCGTTGGTCGTAATCCTTGGCTATCGAGAACAGGAAGTTTACGACCACGCCATTTTCCCCCAATTATTCTGATTTGTCCCATTGGGGCTTTTTGTGGTTTTTTAGCCATATTATTTTGATTTATATCGTTTAAACGTGAGTTTTGGAGTGTCTTTTGGAATAAGGAATTCGTGTCTGTTGTTATCTCGATGACTTCCCTTGATTTAATCCGGAATAATTTACCATAAAATTCGTATAAAAGATGCGTTTATCCATGATCAAATGATAGACTTCATTATTATTTTCAATATCGTCAATGTAATCGCGCCATGATTTAGTGCGAGGAGTTTAGTAGCTAATGGCAAAAGAAAAAAAAGGTTTTTTCTCGTGGCTCGGTTTTGGGCGTAACAAAGAAGAAAATATTGAGCAAGAGAAAGAACAGCAACGCTTAGAAGAAGAGCGTTTAGAACAAGAACGTTTGGCAAAAGAAGCTCAAGAAGATGCGGCTCGCCAAGCGCAATTAGAAGCAGAGCAAGAACGTTTAGAAGCAGAACGCCAAGAAGCGCAACGTGTTATACAAGATAGATTGGCACAAGAAGCTGAAAAACAACGTTTAGAACAAGAGAAAGCCCAGCGCCAAGCAGAAATAGAAGCAGAGCAAGCGCGTTTAGAGGCAGAGCATGCAGAACAAGCTCGTTTAGCTCAAGAAGCACAAGCTCAACGCCTTGCGCAAGAAGAGGCACAGCGCCAAGCTGAACTTAAGGCGGAGCAAGAACGCTTAGAAGTACAACGCCAAGAAGCGGAGCGTGCAGAACAAGCTCGTCTAGCTCAAGAAGCACAAGCTCAACGCCTTGCGCAAGAAGAGGCACAGCGCCAAGCCGAACTTAAGGCGGAGCAAGAACGCTTAGAAGTACAACGCCAAGAAGCGGAGCGTGCAGAACAAGCTCGTCTAGCTCAAGAAGCTGAAGCTCAACGTCTAGCGCAAGAAGAGGCACAGCGCCAAGCCGAACTTAAGGCGGAGCAAGAACGCTTAGAAGCACAACGCCAAGAAGCGGAGCGTGCAGAACAAGCTCGTCTAGCTCAAGAAGCTGAAGCTCAACGTCTAGCGCAAGAAGAGGCACAGCGCCAAGCCGAACTTAAGGCGGAGCAAGAACGCTTAGAAGCACAACGCCAAGAAGCGGAGCGTGCAGAACAAGCTCGTCTAGCTCAAGAAGCTGAAGCTCAACGTCTAGCGCAAGAAGAAGCGCAGCGCCTAGAGCAAGAACGTCTAGCGCAAGAAGAAAACGAACGTCTCGCTATTGCGCAAGCAGAAGCTGAAGATATTGAATCTTTACGCGAAGAAGTGCTGGCAGATAAAGTTGTTGAACAAGAGAAACCTAAAAAAGAAGGTTTCTTTAGCCGACTGAAAAAAGGCTTGCTGAAAACTCGCCAAAACTTAGGTTCAGGATTTCTTGGTCTATTTCGGGGTAAGAAAATTGATGATGAGCTATTTGAAGAGTTAGAAGAGCAACTCTTAATTGCAGATGTGGGTATGGAAACCACAACTAAAATCATCACTAGTCTGACTAAACATGCCACTCATAAAGATCTTAAAGATGCTGAAGCCCTTTACGGTAAATTACGTGAAGAGATGGGCGATATTTTAAGTAAAGTCGATAAACCATTAAATATTGAAGGTAAAAAACCTTTTGTTATTTTAATGGTTGGCGTTAACGGCGTTGGTAAAACAACCACAATCGGAAAATTAGCGCGACAATACCAAGCTGAAGGTAAATCTGTCATGTTAGCTGCAGGTGATACATTCCGTGCAGCAGCGGTTGAACAGTTACAAGTTTGGGGGGAGCGTAATAATATCCCTGTTGTGGCACAACATACTGGTGCTGATCCTGCGTCTGTTATTTTTGATGCAATTCAGTCAGCCCAAGCAAAAGGTGTCGATGTTCTTATTGCTGATACCGCAGGACGATTGCAGAATAAATCCCATTTAATGGAAGAGCTGAAAAAAATCGTTCGTGTTATGAAAAAATTAGACGAAGAAGCACCACATGAGGTGATGCTGACGTTAGATGCAAGTACCGGACAAAATGCAGTTAGTCAGGCAAAACTCTTTAATGAAACAGTTGGGCTAACTGGATTAACATTGACTAAACTCGATGGTACAGCAAAAGGGGGCGTTATCTTCTCCATTGCTGATCAGTTTAGTATTCCTATCCGTTATATTGGGGTAGGTGAAGGTATTGAAGATCTACGTCCGTTTAAGGCCGACGATTTTATTGAGGCTCTGTTTGCCCGCGAGGAGTAGTTTTAATGATCCGCTTCGAACACGTCAGCAAGGCTTATTTAGGTGGAAGACAAGCATTACAGGGGGTTGATTTTCATCTTCGCCCTGGTGAAATGGCTTTTTTAACGGGTCACTCTGGTGCCGGTAAAAGTACATTGCTTAAGTTAATTTGTGGAATAGAACGCCCAAGTGATGGCGCTATTTGGTTTGCTGGTCACGATATCAGTAGACTCAAAAATAGTGAGATCCCTTTTCTTCGCCGTCAAATTGGGATGATCTTCCAAGATCACCACTTATTGATGGACAGAACGGTTTATGACAACGTTTCTCTTCCCCTGATTATTGCTGGTGCGAGTGAAGAGGATATTCGACGAAGAGTTTCAGCCGCTTTAGATAAAGTGGGACTATTGGATAAAGCCAAAAACTATCCTATACAACTCTCTGGTGGTGAACAACAGCGTGTCGGTATTGCGCGCGCTGTTGTGAATAAACCGACTGTTTTACTCGCAGATGAACCAACAGGTAACCTCGATGGTGAGCTTTCAGAAGGGATCATGCGCCTTTTTGAAGAGTTCAACCGTGTTGGTGTAACAGTGTTAATGGCGACGCACGATATGTCGCTGATAGAACGTAGAAATTATCGCATTCTTACATTAGGGCAAGGCAGAATGGTGGGAGGGCAAAATGGCTAAAGCAAAAAGTTCCCGTAAATCAATGCCAACGCCGGGTGCAAAAACCAAGGCGCTAAAAGGGGGAAGACGCGAACAGTGGCGCTATGCATGGCGTAATACGATGGCTGATTTTTTACGCCAACCGCTCTCCTCTTTTTTAACGGTAATGGTTGTTGCGATATCTCTTACCTTGCCTAGCATCTTTTATATTGTGTGGAAGAATGTCTCAACAGCGGCAGAACAATGGTATCCAACACCACAATTAACTGTTTATCTTGATAAATCTCTTGATGATTCATTAGCTGAAGCCACAATCAAAAAAATTGAAGCCTTAGAAAAAGTCGAAGATGTTAACTACCTTTCGCGACAAGATTCTCTGGTGGAATTTCGTTCTTGGGCTGGTTTTAGCAGTGCGTTAGATATGTTAGAAGAAAACCCATTACCTGCGGTGGCGATTGTGACACCCGTTATGGAGCCTAGCGATCAACAACTCATGGTGAATTTGCGTGATACAGTAGCGAAAATCCCCGGAGTTGATGAAGTAAGAATGGATGATAGCTGGTTTTCTCGGCTTTCAACGTTGACATCATTAGTTGGGCAAATCGCCTTGGTGATTGGTACATTGATGGTTGTTGCCTTGTTACTGGTGATTGGTAACAGTGTACGTCTCAATATTTTCAGTCGCCGTGACACCATTAATGTGATGAAACTTATTGGTGCAACTGACGGCTTTATTATGCGTCCATTCCTTAATTGGGGATTAATTCTAGGCTTTATTGGTGCCGTATTTGCCCTGATCTTTTCAGCTTTATTGGTGTGGAAGCTCTCTGATGTGGTTACTCAAGCCGCGACCGTGTTTGGGACTTCATTTTCTATTTCAGGATTAGGTTTTGATGAATCTATCATTCTTATTCTTGTTGCTATGACAATTGGTTGGCTTGCTGCATGGTTGACGACAATGCAACATTTACGTCAATTCACTCCAGAATAAATCAATTAGAGCGTTTTTATACTTATTCTCTAAATACTGAGAAGATATTTTTTATCAAGCTGGGTTACGTTAATATCGTCACCCAGCCATTTTATCGACGCCCCGTCTCTGGCATAATAATGCGTGCACTCTTTTCTATGATAAGGCAACTGTCATATTGGCTTCGGTGATAGAAAAGTACAAAGATATGTAAACATAGATGCGAGATGAACCTTTAGTCTTTATGCTGGTCAAATAGTCGTTATGATAAAAACACATCGTAAAAAACCTTAACTGACTTCCTATTTAAGCTATATTTAGAAGGCTCATCTACTTTCCCTTACAGCATTAATTTTAATTATTTATTTGATTTTTATGAGGATTTGAATGACAAAAGAAATGCAATCCTTAGCATTGGTTCCGCAAGGCAGCATCGAAGCGTATATACGTGCAGCCAATTCCTATCCGATGTTAACCGCAGAGGAAGAAAAGGAACTCGCTGAACGGCTGCATTACGATGGTGACTTGGATGCGGCAAGAACGCTTATCCTTTCACATCTGCGCTTCGTTATTCATGTTGCTCGCAGCTATTCAGGTTATGGCTTACCACAAGCTGATCTTATCCAAGAAGGTAATATTGGTCTGATGAAAGCTGTTCGTCGTTTTAACCCAGAAGTGGGTGTTCGACTGGTCTCTTTTGCTGTGCATTGGATCAAAGCTGAAATTCACGAATATGTGTTACGTAACTGGCGTATCGTGAAAGTCGCGACTACAAAATCACAACGTAAACTGTTTTTTAATCTGCGAAAAAATAAAAAGCGTTTAGGTTGGTTTAATCAAGATGAAGTGGAACTTGTTGCAAGGGAGTTAGGCGTATCAGAAAGTGATGTCCGAGAAATGGAATCACGAATGTCAGCACAAGATATGGCATTTGATATGACTGCTGATGATAGTGATGATTCACATTCTATCGCCCCTGTACTCTTCTTAGAAGATAAGTCTTCTGATTTTGCCGACAGCATTGAAGAAGATAATTGGGATAACCATGCAACGGATAAACTCACGTTAGCAATTGAAACTCTTGATGAACGTAGCCAAGATATTATTCGTGCTCGTTGGTTAGATGATGATAACAAATCGACATTGCAAGACTTGGCGACAAAATATGGTGTTTCTGCTGAACGTGTTCGCCAATTAGAAAAAAATGCGATGAAGAAATTGCGTTTAGCGATTGAAGATTAATCACATTTCAGACCAAGCACACTCTCTCATAAAGTAGAGTATGTTATAAAAGCGATATGAAAATATCGCTTTTTTATTGCTTGGAGAAAAAAACGTGAAAATAGTTATCGCCCCTGATTCTTTTAAAGAAAGTTTAAGTGCGAAAGATGTTGCGCTGGCAATAAAACAGGGATTTTCACGTTATTTACCCAATGCGCAATATTGTTGTATTCCTATGGCGGATGGCGGCGAAGGAACAGTGACATCGCTGGTGGATGCAACGCAAGGCCGTTTTATATCGACACCAGTGTGTTCACCCTTAGGTAAACAAGTAACTGCAAATTGGGGGCTTTTAGGGGATAACACCACTGCTGTGATTGAAATGGCACAAGCTTCAGGTCTTCATCTTATTCCTTCATCTCAACGTGATCCTAATTTAACGACCAGTTATGGTACGGGTGAATTAATTAATGCTGCACTTGAAATGGGCGTTAAAAAAATCATATTGGGATTAGGTGGAAGTGCCACAAATGACGCGGGTGCAGGAATGATGCAAGCGCTCGGTCTAGGTCTTAAAGATAAGTTTGGTACATCTTTGCCTTTTGGTGGACTCGCATTAGCACAACTTCACTCTATTGATATCACGACTCTTAATCCTAAACTAAAAAATATTGAAATTGAGATTGCCTGCGATGTAACAAATCCGTTGTGTGGAGAGAAAGGGGCATCCGCTATTTTTGGTCCTCAAAAAGGAGCGACCAAAGACGATATTGCGCAACTTGATAATGCATTACACCATTTTGGTACTTATCTTGAGAAAATGACGCAACGTAGTCTTATCAATATTGCAGGAAGTGGTGCGGCAGGAGGATTAGCTTTACCTTTGCTTGCATTTACGCAAGCAACACTTTCGCAAGGCGTTGAATTGGTAGCTAACGCTGTTGAATTAGAAAAACAGTTAATTGATGCGGATTTGGTAATAACAGGTGAAGGTCGAATGGATAGCCAATCGGCACAAGGTAAAACGCCAACAGGCGTTGCTTTGCTTGCAAAAAAATACCACCTTCCAGTTATTGCTTTGGTTGGTGGCTATTTACCTGATTATGATGTAGTTCATCAGCAGGGTATTGATGCTGTTTTCTCTATTGTACCGGGTGTTTCTACACTAGCTGATGCACTTCATGATGCGCAAAAGAATTTGAGTGAGACGGCTTATAATGTAGCTAGACTTTATACTACTCGTCATACTTCAAGTTGTAGCGTTGTTGACTACACTCACTCGCACTAGTCACATACTTGTGTATGCTCCTAGCGACTCGTTCATTTGTCGCCTAGCTACATCTTGAATTATTTAGAGTATCCTTTGAATTATTTAGAACATAAAGATCAGATTGTGGTGGTGCACTAAATTGATGATGTGCTAAAAAAGCATGAGCAATATCATACCCGCTTTCTTCCGCTGATAAGCTTATTGCCTGCCAATGGTGAATATCAGGATAGGCAGATAAGCATTGTGTCAGTAAATAATGCCCAACACCGCGACGGCGTGTCACTTCTCTGACCATAAAGTCAGTAATAACCGCTTTTTTATCCGATAATTTAACCCAGCAAGCCGCTAATAATCGCTCATTAAATCTAGCGGCAAAGAGTACATTTTCGTTGTTGATCTCGTTTTTTAGGGCTGATTGATAACGTACATTTTGCCAAATTTTGCCTAAATCAATACGGTCTTGTTCTGAGAGTTGTGTCAGTTTTTCAATGGTCAGTTTCATTAAATATCCTGTTAGTTTGCAGTTTGTTTTTTTTCTTTTAATGAAGACATTAAGGTCTTAATGGTGAAACACAATGCCAAACTCGTTAAGATCACACAAGAATAAAAGACATACTCATAATTATTGTCAGTCACAAAATAGACCGAAATCATAGGTCCTGCCGCCATTCCACAATAACGAATAAAGTTATAAATCCCCATTGCAGTTGCTCTCATCGAGCCAAAATAACTTGCTAATAATGTCGTGTGCGTTGGCATGGTTAAGCCTAAAGAAAGCCCATATAACACGGTTAAACCAAGCATTATTGGTAGTGAGATTTGCCAAAATAGTGCAAATAACGCCAACATAATCAAATTGATACAAGAGGTGAATATCACTCCATATTCAACACTAAATAGATGGCAAACTTTACGATAGAGATAGCTACCTAAAATAAGCGCAATCGACATTGGTACATATAATCCACCAATTTCAGTACTGTTTAACTGATAGAGATGAAAGGCAATCAAAGGTAAAAATACCAAGAGGCAAAAATAGTTATAAAACACCATAAAACTCATGACAAACACGGATTTACCCGCAGGCGCGGTGAGCACTTGTTGCATTGCCGATAAGCTTTTAAAGGTTTCTTTCTGTTCAGGACGTGTTTCAGGTAAATAAAAGAGATGAGTAATAAGCAATATGATACCTACAACCGCTAAGAAAATAAAAATGCCTTGATATTGATAATGTTGCGCTAAATATCCCCCTAATAATGGGCCACAGGCAGGCGCTAATGCTAATAGCATTTGATACGATCCCATTGCTTTTGCGCGATCGTTTCCTCGATAAAGATCGCCAAGAATAGTAGCAGCAACCACGGGAATGGCTGCAATACCGATAGCTTGGATCACACGCCAAAAAATTAATAAGTTTATAGAGTCAGACCAAATACAACCCAATGCACCCACAATAGAAACGGCTAATCCACTGAGTAAAATTGGTTTTCTTCCCCATTTATCAATCAATGAACCATAAAATAGTTGCATAACAGCCATCGCAAAAGTAAATGCAGATACTGTCAGATTAACCAGTGATAACGTGGTATTAAATTGCTGTTGGATCAAGGGAAGTACAGGGGTATAAATATTTTGTGCTAAAGAGCTTAATAGTGCGCTAAAGCAAATGAGATAAAACAAACTGCGGATTGATAATTTCATTACATTGCCTCTTGTTATCTATTTTGTTTCCATGGAAACAAAATAGATAATAGCGATATTTTGATTGTTGTAAATACTTTTGATACTATTTTATAAAATATTTTTTCCAAGGAAACAAAATGGCAAAAGAGAATGTCACAACACAAGATTTACTAAAAGGATTAAGTGATTTTTTGCATCTTAAAGATGAGCGAGCTGATAGTAACCATAAAAAAGTATTAGAAGAGAATGGGTTAGATAATTATTCACTTACAGAGTTGCATGTGATCCATTGTATTGGTGAAGAGAGTATGAGAAATCTCACAACCATCAGTGAATATATGTCTATGACACGAGGGGCTGTCTCAAAAATTTGTAGTCGCCTACAAAAGAAGGGAGCTATTGAAAAAATAAAGTTGGCAGATAATCAAAAAGAAATATTTTTTATCTTAACAGCTGAGGGAGAGTGTCTTTTTCATGCTCATGAGGTGTTACATCAACAATCTCAAGAAAAATGGTCTGCGTTATTTGAGCAATATGACCAACAAGAGAGAATGGCAATTAAACGCTTTCTTAGCGATGTTGTGGGGCGTTTTCGTCATTCGTAACAGATAAACTTGAAAAGAGAAACCCCCCATACCATGAGATATAGGGGCAAGATAATTATTTCTTATCTTCAGCGATACGATTACGGATATTATCCGCACGCTCTTTTGACGGTGGGTGAGAATCAAACATACTTGAATCACCACCACCTAATTTAGCGAGTTTCTCAAAGCCTGTAACTAAGCCAGCAGTATTTACACCACGTTTTTTTAGTAGATCATAAGAGAAGTTGTCAGCTTCTGATTCTTGGTGCTGAGAGAACTGGGCGTTAATTAATTTTTGACCCATTTCAGCTAATTGTGAGCTACTTAATTGTGCTGCAACGCCACCTGCTGATGCTGCTGCTGTACGTGCAGCAACTGTTGCGTGAGCAACTTGAATTGCTTTACGGGTATGACCTAAAGCAACGTGACCCATTTCATGACCTAAAACGCCTTCAACTTCGTTATCAGTCATCATGTCCATTAAACCACTGTAAACACGCACGCAGCCGTTAGCCATAGCCCATGCATTTACATCTTTAGTCATGTAAACTTTGTAATTTACTGGTGTGCCATTAACTTCATTACCTAATGCTTTAGCGATGTTATTTAAGCGTTTGGTGTAAGTGCTATTGGCTGGAGCAACTTTATTTTGTGCATCCATCTCTTTACAAGCATCATTCGTTAACGCTTTGATATCGTCATCGCTTAATGTCGCTGCTTGGAAAAGTTGAGTCCCTGATTTGGTCAGCATATCTGTATTCATGTTTTGGCAACCAGAAAGTAGCGCTGCTGATACCATCACCGTAGCAAGTAATTTAATTTTCATTTTTAATTAAGTCCTTTTCTGCTTTGCAGTTTATATAATTGCAGATTAAATTCGAGCAGAAGAATAACAGCGCTTATCTATCGGTGCAATATAAGCATTTTATGTGAGAAATATTATCTCAATATATATTCTTCTCTTTTTCAGCATAATTGTATTATTTCTTATCTTCTTAATAGAAAGAAAAAAACGGATTAATAATTTTAACTTCTTTAAATTTAAGAGAATTAATTGATAAATTAAACTTGAGAAGGTAAGTTTTCTTGATGTAAATATTATATAAATCATTTAATTGTACTCACTTTAAGAGTGAGTAAATTTGTTTTTCACTTATTTGGAATAATATGAAACTAACAGTGTGCTTAGAGATGATTTTTATTTGTTTAATTCTGACAAATTTTATATTTTTAATATTTATTGCTTGGTGGTAAATAAATAGCGACGTTTAAAACATCGCTATTCAGATTAAACCGAAAATGAATAAAGTGATATCAGCGCTTTATGACACCATTAATTCATTAATAAGCATAAAAGGGCGATCAATGCGCTTCCCTGATTGTTGATTAAAGAAATGAAGATTTTCCGGGTGAATGGTAAGACCAATTTTATTGCCAATTTTCACACCATGATCGTTTGGCGCACGAATAACGAGAGGTTGTTTCTGTTTATCGCAAGTGGTTGCATAAATTAAAACATCTGCACCAAGTGCTTCAATAAACTCCACATCAACATGAAAAAGAGGATGTTGATGGCTAATAATCAAATGTTCAGGACGTAAACCCAATTTAATGGCTTGATAAGGAAAGTGCTGAGATGAAACGGAAATATGCCCATCAGCGACTTCAATCACACCATGATTAATCGGAGTATCTAAGATATTCATTGCTGGTGAGCCCATAAACGTAGCCACAAATACGGAGGCCGGGCTTTCATAAATATCTAACGGTGTGCCTACTTGCTCTATATTTCCTTGATTTAAAACCACCAGTTTATCAGCTAATGTCATCGCTTCTACTTGATCGTGTGTCACATAAATAGAGGTTGTGGAGAGTTTTCGCTGTAATTTTTTGATCTCCAAACGCATCTGCACCCGTAATTTGGCATCAAGGTTAGAAAGAGGTTCATCAAATAAAAAGACTTTAGGATCACGAACGATGGCTCTTCCCATAGCGACACGTTGTCGCTGCCCACCTGATAGTTCTTTGGGTTTTCTATCAAGTAAATGGTTGATCTCCAGCATTTGGGCGGCATTGGTAACGAGTTCTTCAATCTTTGCTTTGGGTGTTTTTCGATTACGTAAGCCATATGCCATATTGTTATAGACCGACATATGAGGATAAAGAGCATAGTTTTGAAACACCATAGCAATATCACGTTCACTAGGTTCATGCTCATTAACTCGTAAATTATCAATAAATAAATCACCTTGTGTAATGGTTTCTAACCCTGCAATCATTCGCAGTAAAGTCGATTTACCACAACCGCTTGGGCCGACTAATACCACCATTTCACCTTGCTCAATAGAAAGATTTAATTTTGAAATAGCTTGATGACCATTTGGATAACACTTTTCTAAATTTGTGAGAGTGACGGTTGTCATGTTATTTCTCCGTATCAATAAAGCCTTTTACAAAGGCTCTTTGCATCAAAATGACAATAAGGACGGGAGGCAACATTGCAATTAATGTGGTTGCCATGATCTTATTCCACTCAACAACACCATCAGAAACCGCAACCATCTGTTTAATGCCCATGACAATGGTGTAGTAGTGAGTATCTGTTGTGATCAACATTGGCCAAAGATATTGGTTCCAGCCATAAATAAAGGTGATGACAAATAGGGCGGCGATATTGGTGCGAGAAAGAGGAAGTAAGATGGTGAAAAAGAATTTAATAGGGCCTGCACCATCAATTTTAGCGGCTTCAATTAATTCAGGAGTAATGGTAAGAAAGAATTGGCGAAATAAAAAGGTGGCTGTGGCACTGGCAATTAATGGAATGGTTAAACCTGCATAAGAGTTCAACATATTGAGATTAGTGACAACCTCAAATGTGGGCATAATGCGAACTTCAACAGGTAGCATTAACGTAAAAAAGATAGTCCAAAAGGCCAACATTCTTCCCGGAAAACGAAAGAAAACGACGGCGTATGCCGATAAAATTGAGATCGTTAATTTCCCGATGGTGATCACTAACGCCATAATTAATGAATTCAATAACATGCTATTAATTGAGATAGCGCTATTTTGCGTAGTGCCTGCTTGTGAAAATATTGATTTAATAATATTGAAGCCTTCAGTACCAAACCAAAGAGGAGAACCAGTAGCAAATTCGGTGTTTTGATGTGTTGTTGCCACAAGTGCAATCCAGACAGGGAATGCAACAGAAAGAATGCCAACAATAAGAATAAAGTGGCAAAAAGCATGAAATAAAGGTCTACGTTCAACCATCAGTAAGCCACCTTTTTCTCAACATAGCGAAATTGAATAATGGTTAAGATCGCGACAATAAACATCAAAATAACAGATTGTGCGGCGGAAGAGCCTAAATCTAATCCCACAAATCCATCGTTATAGACCTTATAAACCAGTGTTGATGTGCTACTTCCGGGACCACCTTGTGTCATCGCGTGAATAATGGCGAAAGTATCAAAGAAGGCATAAGCAAAATTAACCACAAGTAAGAAAAAGGTGGTAGGAGAAATTAAAGGAAAACTGATCGTTATAAAACGCTTAATCGGGCCACTACCATCGATAGCGGCTGCTTCTAAAAGTGATTTAGGTACAGATTGTAATGCGGCGAGAAAAAACAGAAAGTTATAACTCACTTGTTTCCATGTCGCTGTTAAAATCACCATCCACATAGCATGATGTGTATTCAGTACAGGGTCCCAATTAATGCCTATTTTCTTTAATTGTTGGCTTAATACGCCAATCGTGGGATCAAGCATAAATAACCAAAGAAAGCCTGCAATAACAGGGGCAATGGCATAGGGTGAAATTAAAATGGTGCGATAAAACAGCTTACCTCGCAAAATTTGTTCGGCAATACCCGCTAAAACCAGCGCTGATAGCATAGATAAAAATACAACACTAGTACTGAAAATAAGCGTCGTGATCAAACTATCAAAATAATAACGATTGCTAAAAAGTCGATGAAAATTTTCAAAACCGACAAATTCTCGACTCAGTCCAAATGCATCTTCTAATTGGAATGACTGAAAGAAAGCTTGCCCAGCAGGCCAAATAAAAAAGATAAGCGTGATAGCTAATTGAGGAAAAATCAGCGCTAGAGGTAACCATTTTTGTTTGAAATAAATGGATTGAGAAGCCATACAATATCCAGTAAATCGATAAAAATAGAAGGCGAGCTATTTTGCCCGCCTAATACAAGTGACTATTGTTGAGTACGTTCAAAACGGCGTAACTGCTCATTTCCTCGTGTAACTGCATTATCTAATGCAACTTGAGCACTCTGTTTTCCTGACCACACTTTCTCTAACTCTTCATCAACGATTTCTCGAGTTTGTAGGAAATTACCAAAGCGTAATCCTTTTGAGTTTGAGGTAGGCTCTGAGGTTGTCATTTGTAATATTGCGGTGTCAGCTCCTGGATTTTGCTGATAAAAACCCTGTTGCTGTGTTAATGCATAAGCCGCTTTAGTGACGGGTAAATAACCTGTTGCTTGGTGCCAATCAGCTTGAACTTCAGGACTTGAAAGATAGGTGAAAAATTTGGCAACACCGTTATATTCGGCATCTGGACGCCCAGACATAACCCATAATGATGCTCCGCCAATAATGGTATTTGCTGGTTTTTGTACAAGAGTATCGTCGTAAGGCAATTGGCTAACACCAATATCAAGACCTTTCATGTTCTCTTTAATGCCAGCAAAGCCCGCGGATGATTCCATTACCATTGCACACTCTTGGGTATAAAATAGAGGCATTGCATCAGATTGGCGTCCGCCATATTTGAAAATACCAGATTTCGACCAATCTGCCATTTGTTGAATATGCGCAACGAAAGGTGCTTTATTAAATAGGAAAGTAGTATCAAAGCCATCAAAACCATTATTTTTGGTAGCAATAGGTAAATTATTGCGAGCACCAAAGTTTTCGATTTGTGTCCACGATTGCCAAGTGGTGGTAAATCCGCATTTAACACCAGAATCGAGCAGTTTTTGAGACACAGCTTCCATCTCTTTCCATGTCTTAGGTGGCTGTTCTATGCCTGCTTTTTTAAAGAGTGTCTTGTTGTAATAAAGCACCGGCGTTGAACTATTAAATGGCAACGACATCATTTTGCCGTCGCTGGTGGTGTAGTAACCCGTGACAGTTGATAAATAAGTATTAGGATCAAAAGGCTCGTTGGTTTTTTCCATTAATTGATAAACAGGAAAAACGGCTTTTTTAGCCCCCATCATACTGGCTGTACCCACTTCAAATACTTGTACAATAGCAGGTTGGTTTTTTGCACGAAATGAAGCCACTGCGCTGGTCATTGTTTCAGCGTAAGTACCTTTATAAACAGGCTTTATCTCATATTCAGATTGGCTGGCATTAAAATCAGAGGCGATTTGGTTAACTTTCTGACCAAGCGCGCCTCCCATAGCATGCCACCATTCAATTTGTGTTTTTGCGTGTGCAGGAGAGGTAAATAACGTCATCGCAACAGCAAGACCTGTTATTGATTTTATCGACATGCAGAATTTCCTTTTTAATCGAAAGTTAAAGGTTCAATCTAATCTGCGAATTACCCTAAATGTTATTTATGACAAAGGGGTGACAATTAAATGAAGATATATTGATGGTATGACTGTCAAATTGCTGTCATAAATGGTTGTCATGATGTCGGCACAAATGAAAAGGAGAGAGAAATGAAGATAGCTGCTCACCGAGGTTTTTCTGGAAAAGCCCCTGAAAATACACTGGCTGCATTTAAAATGGCGATTGATTTCGGGTGCGAATGGATTGAAACGGATGTGCAATTAACCGCGGATCATGTTCCTGTGCTTATTCATGATAAAACAGTTAATCGTTGCACGAATGGGCAAGGTGCTGTGCGTTTTCATACCTTAGATGATTTACATCGCCTTGATGCAGGAAGTTGGTTTAGTTCACTCTATCAAGGTGAGAAAATTCCTTCTTTAAGACAAGGATTACAGCTCATTAAGCGTTCAGGAACAAAGCTTAATATTGAGCTGAAAACGTGGCCCGATGATGATGTTGATCGTTTATGTTTAGCGGTTTCTGACATGATAAAAAGTGCAGATATTCCGAATGAGCAAATTCTATTTTCTTCTTTTGATACACATGCACTTATTATTATGAAACGATATCTGCCTTTTATTCGTAGAGGGCAATTATGGGATGAGATCCCTGATAATGCGCTAGAAACGTTAAAAACGATTGATGGTTTTAGTGTGCATTGTAATTACAAATACCTTACGCAAGAACAAGCGCAATTGTTAAAACAAGCAGGCTATGAAATTTATTGTTATACCCCGAATGATCCTGAAGAAGTGAAAGATTTTGAGCAATGGGGTGTTGATATGCTAATTACTGATATGCCTGATGTTTATCAACCGGATGTTTATCAAATAGCAAAATAAAAAAGTACTAACTATCCCGCCCACTTGTATTGAATAAGGCGTTATTGATGTGTTTGATAACGCCTTTCATTCCCTTCTTTGTGCATTGCATTTATAGAAATTAAATAAGAGAAACGTTGAGTAATAGATGTTTTCTTTACATTCTCTGCTATTATCCTGCGCAATTAATGAATAGATATTGTTCAATACAATAATGTTTATCTCATTAAAAATAAAAATGGGGAAAATGGTTAGCGAATATGGCGACCTTATCAACCCAACCTCTAAGAGTAGAGGTGTGTTATTTCTACTTTAATTGCCAATAATATAATTGAGAGTGAAATATGAAAGAACTCGTTGTTGTTGCCATTGGAGGCAACAGTATTATTAAAGACAATGCTAGCCAGTCTATCGCTCATCAAGAACAAGCAGTACAAGAGGTTGCAGCCCATATTAGTGATATGGTGGCTGAAGGGTATAATATTGTTTTAACACATGGTAATGGGCCACAAGTCGGGCTTGATTTACGTCGCGCAGAAGTGGCACATGTGCAAGAAGGTTTACCGTTAACGCCATTAGCCAACTGTGTTGCAGATACACAAGGTGGTATTGGTTATTTAATACAACAAGCGTTAACGAATAAGCTTCGTGTTCAACAAAATAAACAAGCGATCACTCTTATCACACAAGTTGAAGTTGATAAAAACGATCCGAATTTTGTTTCTCCAACAAAACCTATTGGTGCATTTTTCTCAGAACAAGAGATGATGCAATTAAAGCAAGAAAATCCTCAATGGCATTTCGTTGAAGATTCTGGTCGTGGTTATCGCCGTGTTGTTGCCTCTCCAATTCCACAACATGTTATTGAATCTAAAGCAATTAAATCACTGTCAGAATGTGGCTATGTCGTGATTGCAGTAGGCGGTGGCGGTATTCCAGTTATCAAAAATGAGCGTGGCAATTACCAAAGTGTTGATGCAGTTATTGATAAAGATCTGTCATCAACATTGCTCGCAAAAGAATTACAAGCAGATATTCTTATCATCACAACGGGTGTTGAAAAAGTCTGTATTCATTTCGGCAAACCAGAACAGAAAGCATTAGGCGAAACGTCGGTTGAAGAAATGACACAATATATGCATGAAGGGCATTTCCCTCCGGGCAGTATGCTTCCTAAAATTGAAGCCAGTCTCTCATTTTTGGCTGCTGGTGGAAAAAGAGTGATTATCACAACACCTGAAAAATTGGTTTCAGCCTTAAAAGGTGAAACCGGAACACATATCGTTGCTTAATTATCTCCATAAGTAGTATTAAATTATTATCTTTGATAAGCGCCTTATTTGTAGTAGGGCGCTTATTTTATATGAGTCTTAAATATAAGGCGTTATTGAGTAGGATGATTAGCGGGATAAGCTTTCGCATAATGACGAGGATTTAATCGTGCAAATAATCCTATAGTCACAATCACTAAAATGGCATGAAATGCCCATGCATAAGTAAAGCTTCCATCAGGCTGGCGTAATAGCACTGCAACTAATGGGCCGAAAGCAGCAATAATAAAGCCACCACCTTGCATTAATGCTGATAGAGCACCTGCTTGTGCCGGATCAGGAATATGATCGAGAGCGACAATCATCATCATGGAAAAACATCCCCCCAAACCACAGCCTAAGAATATACTCCAAAGATAAGGGGCACTCATTGGAATAGTCATGATTGCGCCGAAACCGATAAATTGGCTTATTAATGTTATCGTGAGCCAAAAACGTCTGTCGTGATTTTTAGCCGCCAAGAAAGGAATAATTAAAGCAGCCGAGGCTTGGAACAGAGAAAGAATAGCAACAAGTGAGCCACTTTGGGCGCTTGGCATTCCTAATGATTGGTAGAATGGTGCCAACCATGTCACAACAGAGGCATAACCTGCATTAACGCAACCAAATCCTAAGATAAGCAACCCTGTTCTAGGGCGCCAAATTAAGGTGTTTAGTGATATTTTCTTGGCAGAAGAGGTACTATTTTTAATAGAAAAAAGGATCGCGATAAATGCAAATCCTGCGGGAAGCGCAAACCATGCTAAAGCACTTTGCCAATGCCCATAATTCTCAGTAAGAAGGGGAGATAATTGCGCCCCAAGTGCGCCTCCCCCCATTAGCATTGCGGAATATAATCCCATCATGATAGGCGTTCGATTTCCAAACCACCCTTTAATAATGCCGGGAAATACCGCTTGAATATAGGCGACGCTTAAACCACAAAAGAGTGCTGTCAGTAATAGTTGATTGCCATCAGAAACATAGGCTCTAGAAAATGAGCCCATCAGAAGCATTAGCATTGCGACTAAAAGCCCTTTACGTACCTGAATATAAGGTTGTAAGAAGGGAACGATTAATGCGCCTATTCCCATTAAAAGCATGGGTAATAGTGTGAGTAATGAGACTTGACTATAACTCATTCCTGTTGAGGCAATAATATTGTCAATAACAGGGCCGGGGCCGGTTAAGAATGGGCGTAAGTTTATCCCAACTAAAATAATAGTGAGGACTATCTGCCATGTTTTTTTTCTTGGTAAGGCAGTCATTGTAATTCCCTGATAAACATAAATATTGCCTATTGTATAGACAATATTTGTATAAACAAATGGTAACAGTAAAGATTTTATTGCCTGATAATTAAAAGAACATTAATACTATTGATAAAATGAGATTGCTTTAAGTTGAAACGGGCATTATCGATAGGATATTGAGTTAGGTTCTGAGTAATATATTTTCGAACATCAACTTTATCAGTTATTTCTTAAGTCATTTTATCTAGAGGATATTTAGTTTCGCTTATATTAATGTTAGCAGGAATCTGTAAATTGGTTTATTATTCTATACAAAAGAATATAAATAACCAAGGTAAGTTAATGTTGAGTACGGACGAAATTAAACAACCCTATTGGCCTACATTAAAATTGATATTAAGTTCTCTTATTGTTTTTAGTTTTTATTTGAAACAAAGTCAGATACATGACTTTTCATTATTGATTAATGTATTCGATTTAACATTAATTCCTATGTTTGTTTTTATTGTTGCTTTTATCAGTAAAAAAGGAACATGGGAAAGTTGGCGTAATAATTTATTAGCTGCTTTAGTAATTTATGGTACTTTTCAAACTATTGATATGATACCCCTCTATTACTCAGGGCAATTCGATCTTAACACTTACCTTATTTTTCCTCAAAATGGTGTCTGGTTCTTTCTAGCGACACCAATTTGGCAAGCTTTTTTCCTACTGTTACCTTCCTATATCAAAAATAATAAACTAATATTATTATCTCTTTTATTTGTGAGTGTACTGTTATCTTATATAACTAAAGGTTATGAAACCAAATTATCTACTTTTTTTGCTATAGTACAATATTTCCCATTTTTTATTATTGCTTATTTAGTAGACCAACGAGCCATAGCTAAATTTAAAGGTAAATCTCCACTTGTTATTATTTTATTAAGCTTATTATCACTATATATACTTTATTATTATTCTTATGTTAATTCTTTTTTTATAAAAAAATTAGAGTTAAATATATTAATCGTAAATTTAATAACATATATTATCTCTTTATTGGTTGGTGTTATTTTAAGTGCCGGGATTATCTCCGTTGCACCGACAACTCCAAAATATGCCTCTATTGCCAATAATGCGTTAGGCATTTATTTAATTCATCCCATCATTTGCTTTATCCTCTTACAAGGAATAGTTTTTTTCCATTTATCACTTACATTTCCAATGGTATTAGCTCTCACTGTTATCACTATTAGCCTGTCATTATTATTGGCATCAATTAAGATGATTCATTGGTTTATTAGTCCTACTTTTAATGCTCGATAGCTAAATCAACAAAAGAGAAGAAAATTGAAGTGGAATAATCATTTTGATACAAAATTGTCTTTTATTTTCTAAAAGAAACAAGACTAATTTTAGCTAAGTTCTAATTATAAAACAAAAAGAGCTTCCTATTTAATAGGAAGCTCCAATATAAAATGATGTTTTATTCAGAATGAGCTATTTACCAGTTATAGTTATAACCAATTTGCCCACCTATTTGTTGGTAATCATGTGAACCTTTTTGAACATTAAAATGAATAAATAAGCTTGATGAGTCATTCACATTTCCTTGTAAGCCTATTTTTAATTCACCAACATTTTTACCGATGTCACTACTTTCTTTGTCACCATTTAAAACTACTTCATTATCCATTCCGTTGTATAACCAGTTAGCTTCAACAAATGGTAACAACCCATTTGGTTGCTGTTTATTACCATAAAAACGAGCACCTAATCGAGTTTGAACACCTTCACTCTTATTATGACTAAAACGAGTGTTGTTATGATCAGTAAAGTCATCCGCATCAATATAATTATACGTTAACTGTACATGTGGCTTGAATACCCATTTATTGACATCATTTTCTTCAACAATAAAGGAATACCCTCCTTCTGTAGACACCGCAAAACCATAGCTATCATATTTTTTATCTTGGTTTTTCTGAGCCTGTCCTTTTAGTTTATTGTTGTAATGGGCAAAATGTCCCCAAACATCAACATAAGGGCCATTATTTTTTTCTGGCATCCAACTATAATACGCCCCAAGTTGCACACCTTTTACATCACCCTCAGCCTTTGTTCCTGTTAAGCGGGAACGGTTTTCTACATCGCTGTATCCATAACCAACATAAGCACCAGCGACTCGACCTTTTTCTTCATTGCGGTAGAAATCGGCTCCTATTTGTAACAAGGTACTATCAATCTGGAGTTCTTGAGTATCACGAATATGATCGGTTTTAACCTGATTGTAATTAATTCTAGCCCATACTGTTTGATCTGGAGCTTGAACATTATCACGTCTATCTAGAATATTTTGATTAAACATATTCGCCGCTGCGTATTGGTTACCTAGATAAGCCCCTACGTTTGGGTTAGGTGTTTTTTCATCAGTTTTTTTCAATTGATTACGTAAGTAATAACCATCATTGACCCCAGATGCATCCCCATCATATAACAAGTATTCATATCGACCATAAGTGACGGGCCCTGCTAATTCAAATGCATCCGCATCTTGCGTTCCTAATGTTTTAACAAGTTGAATTCCATTTTCTTTAGTGGCGATCTCTTTACTTCCAGAAGCAATGACGATGTCAATTTTAGTAGAGTCATTACCTTTTTTCAGGTTATCAACCACTAAAACATCACTACGGCTTTCTTGGCCACCTTCATTCAAGGTTGTAGCCATTTTTAGGGTTCCGCCATTGGTTGTGAAAGTTCCATTTCCATTTTGCCCTGCGACTTGGCCACCACTGATCACAAAACTATTACCTGATAACCCTGCACCTGTTAAATCAAGTACACCACTATGATTGAATTCCTTAACGCCTAATAATTGTCCATGCACAATTCCAGAATCTGCACTACTTAATGTGCCATGAGGAACATATTCCCCTGTAGTATCGCTGTTAATACCATCAACGGCTAAAAGTTTAATCGTGCCAGTATTATTGATAGTGCCATTATTAAAGTGAGAAATAGCAACATTTTTAGTTTCATTATTTTGATTACGAACTAAAAAGGTTCCTGTGTTTTCTAAATTAAGTGCAGTTTTATTATTGGCGTTCACAACACCTTGGAGAGTGCCACTATTAGTTAGAGATAATTGACTATTTGCATCAGAGCCAATCACATTAATCGCTTTATCACTTTTTGCACTAATAAAACCGGCATTATTGATAACATAATTACCAGTGCCACCATTCTCTACCTCAAAATGAACACCAGCATCGTTACCACCTTTAACTGTGGCTCCTTGGTTTATATTGACCGAACCTTCTTTAACTGTTTTTAAGAAAACAGCAGAGTTCCCTTGTGTTGCATCGATATTTGCTTTACTTCCAATAAGAATATCAGCACTACGAGCAACCTCTGTATTTGTACCGCCCCCAGCTACAATTCCATGAGATTGCTGATTTTTTGCATTATTTTCAACAGTGATATCTCCAGCTAAATGCTGAATAGTAATATTACCTGTTCTTGAAATACCTTCGATACCATGACCTGAAACTTCTTGCTTACTATCTGCCTTGTTTTTTGCAGAAATATTTCCGCTATTTGTGATTAACACATCACCTTGACTGTAAATACCTACTGCCGAGCTATTTTCAGATGTTAATGAACCGCTGTTATTTACTTCAACAGCTGAATTTCCAAGTGCATTAATATAGATATTTCTTGCTTCAATACCTTTTGTTGAAATATTTCCTGAGTTAGTGAGGTTGATTTTTCCATCACCTTCCTGTGTTACACGGATAGCTGCCGCAGAATTATTACTGCCCGTTCTTGCTCCCGTTGTTGAAATATTCGAACTATTATTAATAACTAACGTATTATCAGCAGCGGATTTATTATTTACAAAAATTCCATGGGAAGTATCACCACTTGTTGTAATGTCCCCTTTAGATGACTGAACTTGGATATCTCCACCTTGGGTATCCAAATAGATGCCATGGGAGAAGCTTCCTTTGATTACAGCATCCCCTTCATTATTAACGAGTACTTTTCCTGCATTTTTTTTGATTAAAGTAATCCCACTAGAATAATTTCCCAGTGTCTCTAATTTCCCGGAGTTACTAATTTGGTTCACACTATCTTTTTTAGCTTGAACATTATCTTGCTGTGAATGAATAGCACTTGATGCTGTTCCATTCGTTGTGATATTTCCTGTATTACTTATAAGGATATTACCTATCCCAGCGTTATTTGTATAAATACCATTATTCATATCACCTTTTGCTAGCGTATTAATATTCCCTTTGTTATCAATAACAATATCACCGCTTGCAGTTTGGCTATCGAACAGAGCATGTATACCTATCGCACCTCGGCCATTATCATTATCTTTACTTCCTGTTGTGATATTTGTTGCATTATTTGTTATACGAATATCACCTGTGGCATTTTTACCTTTTTGGTTACCAAAAAGGGCATAATTATATTCAACGTTACCCTCTGAATTTTTGCTAACAATATTTCCAGAATTAGTTTCTATGGTGATATCCCCTGCAGATGTATCACTTAAATTCACTAAGTGAACGCCATCCGCATTGAAGCCATCCAATGAAATATCTGTATTATTTAATGTAGCAAGCAGGTTACCTTTATCTGATTTGGATTTAATATAAACTGCAGTAGAGCCATAATCGCCACTAATACCTGATAATTTACTATCGCTAACATTAATATTAACATCGCCAGACTGGATATTATCTTGCTCAGCATAGACATGATATGCAATTTCATTATCATTAGTGGCTAAAGAGTCATTAATCATAATGTTTGATTTTTTCACATCAATATTTATTTTTTGTGAGGCACCGTCTGCATCACTTTTGGCATATATACCATGACTTGCTAGTCCATTTGTGGATATATTCCCCGAGTGTTCAATCTTTATATCACCCACATCTTTATTTTCAGCAAAAATACCAAAAGCATGGTTACCATTTGTTTTCAGGTTTCCAGTGTTTTTTATTGAAATATTTCCTGTCGATGTCGCATTATCAATAATTGCTTCAATCGCATGCTTACCATTACCTATTTTATCTATTGTAATGTTATTGGTAATATTAACATTACTAATTTTAGATGTGTTAACTACCTGTTGGTTTTTCCCTGAAATATTTAATGGAACTTCGTTTTCAACTGCAAAAGAGGTTGAAACTGGTAATATACTAATTAGTGCTACAGTCAAAAGAGATTTTTTTTTGGTACAAGATATGCTTTTTTTGTTACCTTTAGCTAATTCAGAAACAACAATAAAGCAATTACTTGCCATGCACCAAATTAATTTATAAATATGGTTCATTAACACATCCTAATTAAATGATATTTTTGATTTGATTTTATAATGGAGTTTGATTGAAATCTTAACTACTCGTATTTAGTGTAAAATATTGGAAAATAAAAAACAAACCCCATAAAAAAATACGTTTTGTGATATTACTCACACATACTCTTACTTTTTTGATGATATTGTGATTTTTAAGTTAAATTAATCTAAATTTTCGTTAAATTAATATTGCTAGCTTTAAGCTAATTTGTTTTTTTTGATAAAATTAAAAACAAAAAAATAAAATAAAATCCTTATAAAATATAAAAAAAGACTAAATATAATTAATTAAAAAAACACAAATAAAAATAAAAAATAACAACAAAATCAATAGGTAGTGTCTTTTGTTATAAGTACTGCCACCTTTGTTAATTAATAAATAAATAAAATAAAATGGGAGGTTTAGTCTGAAAAATAAAAGCAAAAAATAGAGTGGGATTACAGAGTGTAAATGTTTTAAATATCATAATTAAGCATTTGAGAACAATCTCAAAAAAAATAATTTATTTAAGATTATTCTTGCTTGTTTTCGGGTTATGAATTTAATTCAGTGGAGAGTTTATAAGATTAATTATCGGAAAATGATAATTGAAGAATGCAAATAAGAATATCGGAATATTTATTTAGTGTAAGTGTTTCTTATTTAGATGGTCTTTATATGAGTGTTTTATATTAAATATACGACTAGGTGTTTTTTGTTCAAACGTAAGGACGAAGTATAAAGTGCTATTTATAATTATTTGATAGAGATAAACATTGCCTTTTATTAAAGAAATGTTTATCTAAATAGAATGTTGATGCTAGAATTAAAAATAATTCAATTTAAGATTGAGTCTTACCTATATAACTCAATTTCCATTGTTTTATTTGGCTTTTGGGGTTAATTAATGTGAATTTATAGTGTTCAAAATGAGAAAGTACTTTTTTAAATTCAACCGTCGCTTTATCTAAACCCCATGATTTAGGGAAGTAAAAACCATCAAAAGAAATATTTTCTAATCTTGCAATAAATTGATGGATAAACTCATCAAATCCCCCATAAGTTAGCGCGATTTTTCCACTCCAATTAATGTGATAAGTGTTATTTTGTTGACGCTGGAAGTGAATTTGATGATTTTTACACTCATCATGTCCTAATAAATAAATACTGAATGCGGAGATTTCTGTTGGCTCATCCTCATCCTCAGAATGATTTATTTGTGGTGCAGTATCAAGATTAAATTGGTGCGTGATAAAATTGTCGAAATCAAAAGGAACTTCGCCTGAATTCAGTAAAATGCCTTTTTCATCTGACCAAAATGTTGAAGAGAGAGTGCAACGATGATAATTATCCCAGACAATTCTAGATTGCCAATCAACGAGGCTGGTATATTCTTCCTCGTCATCTAACTCATCTTCGTCTATATCATCAAGATAATCCTCACCTTCACTTAAATAGTAACTGGCACTTCTAAGATGCAGATCAAACCAAAGTTGGCCATGTTTATCTAATCGCCCAGACCAGACAAATTCTTCAATGTTATGAGGTTTAGGGTAAGCGCTATCAATAAATGTAATGGTACGTGAAGGTGTTGTCATGATTATCGTCTTGTTGGTATCGGATTTTTATCACGTATCTAGAGTGATAGAAATTAGCGAAGTTATGATAAAAATAAGGTAAAGATAAAATACCATAAATGGAGCGATAAAATAGAAATCAAATTAAAGAGGATAGAATGTTAACAGCATTAAATCAGTGGCTACCAATACCTTTATGTCTGATAGAGCGAGGAGAAGACAAGGAATGGCCACTTATTGATAATCGATACACCTTTCCTCAAGACTATATTGAATTTGTCACGCAATATGGTTCAGGACACATAGCCAATTTTATTACGTTATTTAATCCATTTAGTGAGAATGAACATCTTAATTTTTTTCAACAAAAAGAGGCAATCCTTAAGGATTTTGATTCGTTAATACAGGCTGATCCTGATTATTATACTTTTCATCTGTACCCTAAAAATAATGGGCTTTTGCCTATTGGAGAGACAGATAATGGAGATACTCTGTTTTGGGTTGTTTCATCCAATGATAGCAGTTTATGGACAATAGCAATTATTCCATCCAGAGCCTCTGAAGTAGAATTTATTGCAGAAAATCTGACAGGATTTTTAGAAGGTGTGCTATCAAAACGAATTCGTTGTCAGTCATTTCCAGCAGGGTTCCCATCAGAGAATATAACGTTCATTTCAAACAACTGAAGGGTTATTTGCCTATGGGTAATTGAGTTACTAGGTATGTCGTGGCAAGCCCGAAAAGGATGGAGATGCTAAAGCTAATAAGCGTACCTAACATAACATATTCTGTTAGTTTTTTATCTTGGTCATTCTGTAACTCACCAAATCTAAATATAGATTTGGCTGCTAATAAAAAACCAATTGCTGCAAATTGGTTTAAAAGAATGAATGTTAAAATAAGTATTCTTTCCAAATAACCAATAGATTGACCAGCAGAAACGAGTGTTGAGCCTTCTTCTGCGACAGGTGTCCATTTCTTGAGTAACATATAAATAAGGATGGAAATTGGCTTTAAAATAATGATGTAGGCAAGAATAACAATCAAATATTTATAGTTAATATTTTTAAAACTAAGATCATGGAATATTTGAGTATTTTGATCAATTAATATTATCCATAAAAAGGTAATTACGAATAAATGAAGAACTTGATCAGTAATAAACCATTTTAAAGAGTTATCAGTATAGGATTTTCCAAGATCGAAAAGATAATGTGTTATTAATACAATTACACTGTAAATGAAAATAGAACCAAAACTTATCTCTGTCATTAAAACTAGAATAATAAAGGTTATCCCACCTTGTAGTAGTGAGTGCAAGTAAAGCTCTTTAGATTTGTAATGTAGAGTATTTCGCGCCTCTATCCATGCTTTAGGTTGTAAATAAAAATCAAAAGCAATATGAGCAATATAGAGAGAAATAAGAAGTGCGAAATTATACATATCAATAAGCCTTGTTAATTAAATAATTAAAGTATTGAATATATTCATCTATTAACTGGTAGTGGCTAGCATTTAATAATCTAGTAATATTACTTCTCGATTTTTTTAATTCATCAGCGATAGCATAGTGAGATTTATCTTTATTGACCATGTATTTAAGTAAAACTTGCGCTTGTGCTCGAGTAATTTCTTTGAGTTGTACATTTAAATACTTAGTGACTAAGGTAATGTTTTGTTGAAAATCTGAGCTAGATGCCGATATTGTCAAAATTTCACCTTTCATTTTATCGAGCCCTTCGCCAGATAAAATAAAGGCTTCACCAATTGAAGTTCTTACATCATTACGCAATGAGTCAATTTTGCCGATGCCAATACTTTGACGAGCACTGATTTCTAGATTTGACGTTTTTAGTGCCAATTGGATGACGATGGCGGCTTTGATAGCATCTTCTGCTTGTAAGCAAACAATCTGGAAAGAATCGCCGCGGTATCGATCATATTTAATTGGTAACTGTTCTGAGAGTAGCTGAACTGTTTGCTCCAAAGTGTAGAGCATAAGATCATAGCTTTGGATGGGGATATTTTTAGAATCAATGATATCGCCTGTAATGACACTTACGATGTCTTTATTCATCTTTTGGCTCTTATTATTTGATGGGATAAATATCATGTTACCATATTTGGTAACGCAGCAGTATGTTACCATATTTGGTAACATGTTTATTAGCTTTATAGAGAAAGTGTGAAAAATAAGCAACAAAAAAGCCTTTCCTGGAAAACCAGAAAAGGCTTTTTATAAAAATAGACCTAACTGACTAGGATCAGTTCATGCCGTATTTTTTCAGTTTCTTACGCAGTGTGCCGCGGTTAATGCCCATCATTTGCGCCGCACGCGTTTGGTTGCCACGGGTGTACTGCATTACCATGTCCAACAATGGCTGTTCAACTTCAGCCAATACTAGCTCATATAAGTCATTAACGTCTTGACCGTTTAATTGAGCAAAATAGTTCTTCAGTGCTTGTTTAACTGAGTCACGTAAAGGTTTTTGGGTCACCTGATCTTGTGAATTTACGGTGGCAACTGTTAGTACGTCTGAATTTACGCGTTGTTCGAACATAGTTCTGTCAGCTCTTTTATTTATTTACGCAAAAAATTTTCGAAATATGCTTCCAACGCCTCCAGCTGTTCGCTGGCATCCTCTATGGCGTTGAAGGAGCGCCGAAACTGGTCATCAGGGGCATGTTCCTTGAGATACCAAGAGACATGCTTGCGTGCAATGCGAGTTCCTTTGCCTTGACCGTAAAAGTCGTGCAACTCACGCACATGCTTTTGCATTATTTGTTGTACCTCTGCAATCGGCAGAGGGGGCAACAGTTCACCTGTGTCCAGATAGTGCTGGATTTCCCGAAAGATCCAGGGTCTTCCCTGAGCAGCGCGACCGATCATTAAAGCATCGGCTCCAGTGTAGTCTAATACTGCTCTGGCTTTTAGCGGGTCTGTTATGTCTCCATTCGCAATAATGGGAATAGAAACACTCTGCTTAACTGTCCGAATACTGTCGTATTCGGCTTCCCCTTTGAACAAACACTCGCGTGTACGTCCATGAATAGTGAGAGCCTGAATACCACAACGTTCAGCCAATTTGGCAATCTCTACACAGTTACGTTCATCAGGTGACCAGCCAGTACGGATCTTGAGAGTAACAGGAACATCTACCGCGTTAACCACAGCAGAGAGGATCTCTGCGACAAGGTCGGGATGACGAAGTAGTGCTGAACCGGCTAGCTTTTTATTCACCTTTTTTGCAGGGCAACCCATGTTAATGTCGATAATTTGAGCGCCACTATCTGCGTTTATTTTCGCAGCTGCCGCCATATCAACGGGATCACTTCCTGCAATTTGTACGGAGCGGATCCCCAATTCATCACTATGTACCATTCGTAATCGAGACTTGTCTGTCTGCCAAACCTGAGGATTGGAAGAAAGCATTTCAGAAACTGTCATACCCGCACCCATATCATAGCAAAGCGACCGAAAAGGTCGGTCTGTAACGCCAGCCATGGGAGCCGCGATAAGGCAATTTTTTAACTGATACTGTCCGATTCGCATAGATGAAAAGAGGGCCAAACTGTGACTGCAAGGGCGCGTATATTACGCATTTTTTGCCAGATATGAAAGGACAAAGTTTAACCAAATTGCGAAAAAAAGTTACTTTTTTACACTTGATTTTTTATGAATTGATTATTTAATCAATAAAAACATGATGTTATATGTTTTTAGAAAATTAAAAATTGATGATATAGAATTGATAAACAAGTGAAACTAAGTAGAGTTTATCAGGCAAAAATGTGATTAATGCCTGATAAACAATAATTAAGTGAAATTTTAACGCAATAAGATTATCTCATTTTGGTTGATATTTGTTCGGCGTTATTTTTTCATACCGGTAATACGACACCACTCTTCTTTTTCAGCAACAGGATCTAAGTTAAATAATCCTTCATAGGCAGCAGCTACACCTTCTGCTTGTGTCGCTAACACACCTGAAAGACCTAGATGTCCACCTTGGCGAGGCAGTGTGCTGATAATAGGTGCTAGTTCACGCAATGGGCCTGCTAAAATATTGGCGACTACAACATCAGCGCTGAGGTTATCAGGCTGGTCTTTTGCAAGATACAGTGTGAGTGCATCAGAAACACCATTACGCTGTGCATTATCACGACTTGCTTGGATAGCTTGAGGATCGATATCAATACCAATCGCTTTTGCTGCACCCAGTTTTAATGCCGCAATAGCTAAAATGCCAGAGCCACAACCGAAGTCGATAACCGTTTTACCCGCTAAATCCAAACTATCAAGCCACTGAAGGCATAATGAGGTGGTAGGGTGGGTACCTGTACCAAATGCAAGACCAGGGTCTAGCATGACGTTAACGGCGTTAGGGTCAGGCACTTCCCGCCAGCTTGGGCAAATCCATAAACGCTCTCCAAAACGCATCGGGTGGAAATTATCCATCCATTCACGTTCCCAATCTTTATCTTCGAGTTGTTCAATTTTGTGCAGGAAACCTTGACCGAGTAATGGCGTATTTTCTAACATCGCCACAACGATTTTCATGTCAGTTTCTGCATCATATAAACCGATAACGTCAGTATCACCCCAAAGACGAGTTTCACCCGGTAAAGGTTCAAAAATAGGGGTATCGTGACTATCTTGGAAAGTCACTGAAACGGCACCGCTTTCAACCAATTCATCACCAATAGCTTCTGCATTAGCGGCGGTTGCATTAAGTCTTAATTGTATCCAAGGCATAATTAGTCTCTTTAAAAACGAATTCACTGTAATGATGCTGATTGAGGCAGAGTATGCTCTCCAAATCGATTAGCCACAAGAAATGCGACTAAGCTCAATAACAGTGATGGAACAATGGGGTGGAATCCAGCTATCTGGATATTAAATGTTGCAAGGGTAGCGTAGAGTGTGGCGCCTGTGATCATGCCCGCAATCGCACCATAACGGTTGGCTTTTTCCCAATAAAGCCCAAGAACTAAAGGCCATAAGAAAACCGCTTGTAGGCCACCAAAAGCAAGTAAGTTAAGCCAAATAATCATCGATGGTGGGTTCCATGCTGCAAACAGCAGTAATACACCTAAAATCAAGGTCGAAAGGCTTGATAAACGAGAAATACGTTTCTCATTAGTGATCGCATGCGGGGCGATATTGAGATAGAGATCTTTGACTAACGTTGCTGATGATTGTAACAGTTGCGCATTAATCGTCGACATAATGGCGGCCATTGGCGCCGCAAGAAAAATACCAGCTGCCATAGGTGGTAATACTTCAACCATCAGTGTTGGAATAACTTGATCAGGAACTGTCAGATCAGGAATGATCGCCCGGCCTAATGCGCCAGCAAAGTGCATACCAAACATCAGTAATGACATCACAATGGTACCAATGATAATCCCTTTATGCATGGCTTTACTGTCTTTGTAAGAGATGCAACGTACCGCAGTATGTGGCAAGCCGATAACACCAAAACAGACCAGTACCCAAAATGAAGCCATAAATGGGCCACTTAAAATACCATCCGCCCCTTGGGGAGATGTTAACGCAGGATCGATGGCATTGAGTTTTTGTATCGCAATATCTAATCCTCCTGCTTTATAGATGATGGCAAACAGGAGAATAAAAGTACCAAGCAACATCACAAGACCTTGTAAGGCATCGTTTAATACACTGGCTCTAAATCCACCAATTGCAGTGTACAACGCAATGGAGATCCCAAAGATCAGTAAGCCGAATTCATAAGGAATGCCTGCCGCAGTTTCTAATAAGCGCGCTCCACCAATAAATTGCACTGTCATAGCGCCGACAAAAGCGACTAATAGACTTAAACTGGCAAACCAGACTAGAAAACGGCTTTTGTAACGCGCATAGAGCATATCGTTTAAGGTTACGGCATTATAACGGCGCGCTAAAATGGCAAATTTTTTCCCTAAAACACCCAGAGAGAGCCAAATAGCGGGAAGTTGGATCATCGAAAGTAATACCCAACCGATACCGTATTTATAGGCAGCACCTGGCCCACCAATAAAGGAGCTGGCACTGACATAAGTTGCAGTGATAGTCATGGCTAGCACGAAGCCACCCATTGAGCGGTTACCAAGAAAATATTCGTTAAGAAACTCACCTTTTTCGCGCTTACGATAAGCATAAGCCGATAACAGAAAGACCAGCAGAAGGTAGCCAATCAGTGGCACTATGACCTCAGTTTGCATCGTCATGCTCATCTCCTAACGGCATATCTTTGAAAAAGTAGCGCACCATCAGATAGCACAACAGAAAAAACAAAACAGGTAGGAATAAGCATGAAAGCTCAAACCAAAGAGGTAAACCAGTAATGCCTAGTGTGTTATCAGGTAAATAGCCGGTAATTAACCAACCCAACAAATACATAAAAGTTAAAATTAGGGCCCAAAGGGCTTCTTTGTGGGCCTGAACAAAACGTTTGTCCATCTGTTCTCCCAATCTTAATAGGGTTAAAAATGATGGGAGGATTGTACGGGAAAGTGAGTATTGATTCAGTGAAAATTAATCACAAAGTCGTGAGAGGATATTAAAAATAGATTATCTTATTGTTTTAAAAGGATTAGTGACCATTTTCTATTAAGAGAATAATAGAATAGAGATAGATTTATATATTAATCAACAAATAAATTGTTGAAATAATCGCCATAAGCAGGGTGTTTAATATAATAGAAATAGGATAAAAGAAGAGCAGACACTAAAATAAATTAATCAAAAGTGGTGCTCTTCTTTGTTTTACTCATCTCATAAATTAAAAATTAAAGGGCATTTTTTATTCTTTCTAAACCTTCTTTAATAATGGTGCGAGGGCAAGCAAGATTAATACGAATATAGTTATCACCATTACTTACAAACATATTTCCACCTTCTAATAGAATGCCTGTTTTATTAGCAAAATAGAGTGAAAGCTGTTGGTTATCGACATCTTCAGGTAAATAATTTGCCAAATTAACCCATGCTAAATAGGTTGAATCAGGTATTTTAAAGTTTGCTTTTGGAAAATGAATCTGAGTAAATTCTTGTACTAATTTAAAATTATCATCAAGATAGTTTCTTAGTTCTTTTAACCATTCATCACATTGAGAATAAGCGGCTTTTGTGGCAACTAAACTTAATGGTGAAATAAAGTCATCATAAAGACGAAGCCACTCTTTTTTTACTTCTTCATCTTTAATAAAGATATGAGAGATTAGATTACCTGCAAGGTTAAATGTCTTGCTTGGAGCCATGCAGGTGACAATTTTCTCATAATGAGGAAAGAGTTTAGCAATAGGAGTATGCGTCACACCGTTACGTAATAAATCACAATGTATTTCATCTGATATCATCCAAATATCATTTTCAATACAGAGTTTCCCCATCTTAATTAGCTCTTCTTCTGTCCATACTTTACCTGTTGGATTTTGAGGGTTACATAAAATAAAGAGCTTAATATTAAGAGACTTATCTTTAATTTTGCGTTCCATATCAGCAAAATCGACAGCATACTCACCGTCTTCTTCTAATAAATCAGAGTAGAGCACTTGGCGAGAGTTATAATCTCCCGCTTGTTTAAAGGGTGTATAAGAAGGCGTTTGAATCAGGATGCTTTCATCTTCTTTTATTAATAAAGGCACTAGGCGATTTAACGCAGGAATAATACCCGGTGATAATACGATTTCACGCGGATCAATTTCCCAATCATAATGTCTGTGGCACCAGTCTTTAAATATTTGGTAATACTCATCATCATACACTTTGGTATAACCTAATATTTTTCTATCAAGGCGTGCTTTAATGGCATCAAGAACTTCAGGTGGAGTAGAGAAGTCCATATCTGCAACCCACATTCTAATAAACTCATTATCAGTAAAGGCAAATTGCGCGTCTTTATCTGTTTCAAAAATATACTGGCGCCAACCATCATAATTTAAAGCATCGGTATCTTTTCTATCTATAATTTCATCAAAGTTATATTTCATGGTAAGCCTTTAATACGTCTAATTTAATTAAATAAATTTTAAGAAAGGGGAAATACAAAGCAGGATGCCTGTAAAGATAATTAAATACAGTGATCCACCTTTATAGCGGTGCAATGAAGGTACTTTGTAAACTAAATAAGCAGGAATAAGACAACCTACAATCCCGAAGATAGGGCTACATATTGAAGTGAACATCAATACTGGGAGATTAAGAACAATAGCTCCCCACGCAATAACGATAGTGAAAATAACAATACAGAGCGAGAGGACTTTCTGATTGATTTTTTCTGCGGGAATAATACGAGTAAGAGCATTCATGACTAAGCCTTGTACTGCTTCTTTAAAGCCAAGATAAACACCAAAGAATGCTGTCATTAATGCAAAGATGTTGAGTGCCACACCGACGGGAGTCACGTATTTAGCTGCATCACCTTCAATAAATTGCGCTGCGATCGCTAGTGCAGAAATATTCTGCTCATAGGCTTTAACCGCTTCATCATGTCCAATGGCAAAGGTGAAAGAAACGGCATAGAAGAAGACAACACAAAATAGTGTACCAAAAGAGATATTCATAGCTCTTAGAGCTTTGTAGCGAGCGACTTCAATCGACTTATTTTTAGCACGATAAGAAATTACCATTGGGCTAAGGGATTGAATGAAGAGTATAGAAGTGAGCGTAAAAGGTAGGGTAATAATAGCATTTTTGATTAATAGGCTAAAAGGCGGGAAGGTATCGATATTTTTCGACAGATCCCACATGCTGATCATCATGACACCTAGCGCAAACACAACCAATAATTTAGATAACACCATAAAGCTTGAGATTTTAAATAATAACTCTTCACTTCGTGATGCAATTAAAACGAGAAATGAGATAAGAATTAGGCCATAGAATGGATTTTCTGACAGTAATCCTTCTGTTATGCCAAAGGTGTGTAGGTAAGATGCTGTATCATTAGTCAGCGCTGTTGGATAAGCAAAAATCCAAATCACTAACATCAAGAAGTAAAGTAACCCTAAAAACATTCCCCAGTTTTTACCAAGATAACCTTCGATAACACTCGGGTAGTCTTTACATTCTTTAGAATCGGCAAGGGTATTAATAAACAAGCGTTGAAAGAGGTACATGGCAGGGTAACCAATAATAGAAGAGAGTAAAAATACCCATAACCCAATTAAGCCAACTTGTACGGGTAAAAAAACAATACCTGCACCAATTGCCATACCGATACTGATAATAATCCACCCCATATCGGTATTATCAAATCGAGTTAATTTTTTCCATTCTTCTTTTGAGAGAGAGGCCCTATCAACTTTTTGTTCTAATAAGGTCATACATGTAATCCCATGTGAAAGTAAAATTTATAGTATTTGTTTTGTTAAGTTTATTTTTGGAACATGATTTCTAATCATTTTGTATTAGCTGAATAACGATACTTCGAAAATTATTTTAGCAATTAGTGTGATTAATTATTTCTCCATATTGGAAGTTAGATGGACTTATTTATTAATAAAATTCGCTAAAATTGAGTTATGAATTAATTATCTTTGATAAAAACGTTATTTTGATTAATGTCACAGAGGTGCGAATAGAATGGATCTTGACAAAACGGATATGGGGATCCTTAAGCTGTTACAGGAAGAAGGGCGATTAAATAATGCGGAAATTGCTAAGCGTGTTTTTTTATCTCCTCCGGCTTGTTGGAAGCGACTTAAGGCATTAGAAAAGGGAGTGATAAAGAGTTATCGAGCGATAATTGAACCTAAGCATTTAGGGTTTAATTTTTATGCATTTATGAACATCACGTTAGATCTGCATTCTGAAGATAATATGGCGCATTTTGAACAAGAAATAATGAAAATTGATAATGTGATTTCTTGTCATAATATCTCAGGCCGATACGACTATATGTTGCAACTGGTTGTTAAAGATATGGAAGATTTTCACAACGTTTCAATGATGAAAGTGCGTGCTATTGGTAATATTAAAGAGATGAACACCAGTTTTAGTATTCGAGAAATAAAACCTTTTAAAGGGTTTCCTATTAAATAAATACCTATCAGAAAACCTGCAATAAAAAAGGCATAGTTAATTAACTATGCCTTTTCTTGTTAAGTGAGAAAGATTATTTCTCAGCTAAACCTAAACGTTTTTCAAGGTAGTGAATGTTGGTACCACCTTTTTGGAATTGCTCATCATTCATAATGAACTGGTGTAGTTCAATATTGGTTTTAATACCATCAATGATAAGTTCCGCCAACGCATTCTTCATGCGAGAGATCGCGATTTCGCGTGTTTCACCGTAAGTGATCAATTTACCAATCATTGAATCATAGTGAGGTGGAACAGTATAACCTGCGTAAATATGCGATTCCCAACGCACGCCAAATCCACCAGGTGAGTGGAAGCGAGTGATCGTACCAGGGCTTGGCATGAAGGTTTTTGGATCTTCTGCGTTGATACGACATTCAATTGCATGACCATGAACGTTAATTTGATCTTGCGTTACTGATAAAGGTAAACCAGATGCAATGCGTAACTGTTCTTTGATTAAGTCGATGCCAGTGATCATTTCTGTTACTGGATGTTCAACCTGAATTCGGGTGTTCATCTCAATAAAGTAGAATTCACCATTTTCATACAGGAATTCGAATGTACCTGCACCACGATAGCCGATTTCAATACATGCGTTCGCACAGCGTTCGCCGATATTTTTACGGATTTCAGGGGTAATACCCGGTGCTGGAGCTTCTTCAACCACTTTTTGGTGACGACGTTGCATTGAGCAATCACGTTCAGCCAAATAGATTGCATTACCTTGACCATCAGCCATAACTTGAATTTCAACATGACGTGGGTTTTCAAGGTATTTTTCCATGTATACCATGTCGTTGCTAAATGCTGCTTTTGCTTCCGCACGCGTCATTGTAATGGATTGTTCTAGATCTTTTTCAGAACGAACAACACGCATACCGCGTCCACCACCGCCACCAGAGGCTTTGATGATAACTGGGTAGCCAATACGTTTAGCAATTTCAATATTTTTTGCAGTGTCGTTACCTAAAGGACCATCTGATCCTGGTACACAAGGAACACCCGCTTTTTTCATCGCTTCGATAGCAGAAACTTTGTCACCCATTAGGCGGATGGTTTCAGCTTTTGGACCGATAAAAATAAAGCCTGAGCGTTCAACTTGCTCTGCGAAATCAGCATTTTCAGACAGGAAACCGTATCCTGGATGAATGGCTTGTGCGCCACTGATCTCAGCCGCTGCAATAATTGCAGGGATATTTAGGTAACTTTTTGCTGAAGCAGCGGGACCAATACAGATAGTCTCGTCTGCCAGCAGAACGTGTTTTAAATCACGGTCTGCCGTGGAGTGAACAGCAACTGCTTTGATCCCAAGCTCTTTACATGCTCTTAGGATACGCAGTGCTATCTCACCACGGTTGGCAATGAGGATTTTTTCTAGCATGGACCTGCCTCGTTATTCGATAACAAAGAGTGGAGCGTCAAACTCAACGTTGTCGCCGTCTTGGCAAAGGATAGATTTAACAACACCCGCTTTGTCAGATTCAATCTGGTTCATCATTTTCATTGCTTCAACGATGCACAGAGTATCGCCTACATTGACTTGCTGACCGACTTCAACAAATTTCTTAGCTTCAGGGCTTGGTGAGCGGTAGAACGTTCCGACCATTGGTGAACGTACAACGTGACCGCTGATTTCTTGCGCTGGTGTAGCCGCTGGTGTTTCTGGGGCTACAGGCGCAACCGCATTTGCTAATGCAGGTTGTGGTGCCACTGGTGCCGCAAAATATTGCTGAGGAGCCATTTGACCCTGAAGACCAGAGTTACGACTAATACGTACTGACTCTTCACCTTCAGAGATTTCCAGTTCAGAAATGCCAGACTCTTCGACTAGCTCGATCAGTTTTTTAATTTTACGAATATCCATGAGTTGATTCCGTACTCTTTTTGATGTTTTTTATTAAGACAAGCGGCTGACCGCTGCCTGTAAAGCAAACCGATAACCTTCTGCACCTAATCCACAGATTACGCCTGTTGCGATATCAGAGAGATATGAATGGTGACGGAAAGGCTCCCGACTGTAGACATTGGATAGGTGAATTTCAATAAATGGAATATCTACCCCTAATAATGCATCACGCAGTGCAACACTGGTATGCGTGAAAGCTGCAGGGTTGATTAATATATAATCGACATTACCCCGAGCTGCATGAATTTTATTTATCAGCTCAAATTCAGCGTTAGACTGAAAATGACTGAGTTTCACATTTAATGCCTGAGCATCTGCTGACAAACTTTGAACGATATCATCCAGAGTTAAGTGTCCGTAGGTTTCCGGCTCTCTTGTTCCAAGCAGGTTTAGATTCGGACCATTCAGGAGCAAAATATGAAAATTTTCCGACATTATGCTTCTATCTCCGTCAATTCGTCAACGAAATGACAAAATAACCTGTGCTTTTCGTTTTGTCATCTTTTATTGTATCCAATGCTACGATACATATCACAAAGTCCGACATTATAGACATTTCACAGAAGATAACAGCAAAATACTGGTCTAATCAGGGAATGAAGGGTTTATTTTGATGAAAAGTTAAAAGTTTTTACAAGATTGTAAATGCGAGAAAGCAAAATAAACAGGTGATTAAAAAATAATCATAACACCACGTTATTTATTGATGTCACTGGAAATCTAAGCTTCTTTGAGATTAATCATCAATATATATCATAAATGTGATCTGCATCACAACTTGATGTCTCTACTACACACAAAGAAGCTTATTCTGGCACTAAATAAGGTGAATTAATGCCAGAAATAAGCAGATAAAAACCAAAAATTTATAGTTTTACTAAGGTTCGACCTGTTACCTGATTATCCATAATCATTTGGGCATAACGAGGAACCTCATCAAGCGTAATTTCAGTCGTCGCTTGTCGATAGAACGTTTCTGGCAGTAATTTTAACAGGCGTTGCCAAACTTGAGCGCGTTTTTCTGCTGGGAAATAAACCGAATCGACGCCTTGTAAGCGAACATTGCGTAAAATAAAAGGCATGACTGTCGTTGGTAAAGAGAAACCACCCGCTAATCCACAAGCCGCTACTGTTCCGTTATAGTTTGTTTGTGACAGAATATTGGCAAGAATTTGCCCACCTACGGTATCAATTGCACCCGCCCAGCGCTGTTTATCTAAAGCTCTACCCGCAGGTTCAAATTCTTCACGAGTGATAATATTTTTGGCACCAAGTTTGCGTAAATAGTCATGATTACTTGCTCTGCCACTTAGTGCGGTAACTTGATAACCTAATGCTGTTAGTAAACTAATGGCGGTACTTCCGACACCACCGCTGGCTCCAGTGACTAAAATATCACCATTTTCAGGAGTGACACCGCCTTGTTCTAATGCCATTACACAAAGCATGGCAGTAAAACCCGCAGTCCCAATTGTCATGGCATTTTTTAAAGAGAGTCCTTCTGGTACTACAGTTAGCCAATCACCTTTTACACCAGCTTTTTGTGCAAGACCACCCCAGTGACTTTCACCTACACCCCAGCCAGTTAATAAAACATGTTGACCAATATGAAAGCGAGGATCTTCGGTGTGATGAACAACACCTGAAAAATCGATACCCGGTACCATTGGGAATTGGCGCAGTATTTTTCCTTTTCCTGTGATCGCGAGTCCATCTTTATAGTTAAGCGTTGAGTAATGGATATCGACAATAACCTCATGAATAGGCAGTTTTTTTTCATCAACACTCTGTACGCTGGCACTGAGCTTGTTGTCATATTGTTCTACTAATAATGCTTTCATCTTGACCCCTCATCGATTTCTATTTGTGTCATGATAGGTTATTTTTTAGACCTCGTCGTGATTGTGCACAATATCTATTGTAATAATGAGACAAATAATCCTTTTTTAGTGTATAAACGGGGGTTCTACGTTTATTGGTGCAGAGATTATTCTGAGTTTTATATCTTGGTTATTAGATAACACCGTTAATGGTTTACGATTGGATAAAAATTAGCATTTCTTTTTATTGCTCGAAATAAAGATAATGTGTTGCCTTAGAAGTATTCGAGGTGGGTACTCTGGTTGTTATCTCAGTCAAATTTTGCCGGTGAAACACCATTTAATATCAATAGAGTGATTGTGCTTATTCAAATGAATAAATTTTATTTGAACTTGCAACGAGACTTTTGAGTCACAGTTTGGCAACGAAGTGAGATTTTTCTTTATTGATGTGAGCGTTGTTTGTATTGTTACATAACTTAAATATGAACAGCGCAGGATCGAAATTATGCGTTAATCGTTCTAATTAGCCCATTTTTATGCAGTTTTTTTCTGCTCCAATTGGGAAAAGTAACGTAGAATATTGTGCCTTTAAGATTATTTACGTGTCCACTTTAATTTAAGTAGTGAATCGCGCCTTGTCGCTGCTTATTGTGGTTGATAGAGTAGACGGATTTTTCCGTCCCGGCTTGCAGGATTATCCTTTCGTATGTTTAAAAAATTTCGTGGCATGTTTTCCAACGATTTGTCTATTGACTTGGGTACCGCCAATACCCTTATTTATGTCAAAGGACAGGGTATTGTTCTCGATGAACCCTCCGTTGTCGCTATTCGTCAAGATCGCGCTGGCACATCAAAAAGTGTTGCAGCTGTAGGGCATGAAGCCAAACAGATGTTAGGGCGTACACCTGGGAATATCGCTGCCATCCGTCCAATGAAAGACGGTGTGATTGCTGATTTTTATGTAACCGAAAAAATGCTTCAGCACTTCATAAAACAGGTTCATAACAATAGCTTTATGCGTCCAAGTCCTCGTGTATTAGTTTGTGTACCCGTTGGGGCAACTCAAGTAGAACGCAGAGCTATTCGTGAATCAGCATTAAGTGCAGGTGCTCGCGAAGTGTTCTTAATTGAAGAACCTATGTCTGCGGCAATCGGTGCAGGTTTGCCTGTTTCTGAAGCAACTGGCTCAATGGTGGTTGATATTGGTGGTGGTACAACAGAAGTTGCTGTGATTTCATTAAACGGTGTCGTTTACTCTTCTTCTGTTCGTATCGGTGGTGACCGTTTTGATGAAGCTATCATTAACTATGTGCGTCGTAACTATGGCTCACTGATTGGTGAAGCAACAGCAGAACGTATCAAACACGATATCGGTTCAGCTTACCCTTCTGATGAAGTCAATGAGATTGAAGTTCGTGGTCGTAACCTTGCAGAAGGTGTACCTCGTAGCTTTACATTAAATTCTAATGAAATTCTTGAAGCCTTACAGGAACCATTAACAGGTATCGTAAGTGCAGTCATGGTTGCATTAGAACAATGCCCGCCAGAATTGGCTTCTGATATTTCAGAGCGCGGCATGGTATTAACTGGTGGTGGTGCGTTATTACGTAACCTAGACCGTTTATTAATGGAAGAAACAGGTATTCCTGTGATTGTTGCTGAAGATCCACTGACTTGTGTTGCTCGTGGTGGTGGTAAAGCATTAGAAATGATCGATATGCACGGTGGCGATCTGTTTAGCGAAGATTGAGATTAATTCTAACAAGGGAGAATGGATTCCCCCTTGGTGAGAATATTAACGCCTGTTCTTTTACTTCTCCGTGTGAGTGATCTTAGAGTTTATGAAGCCAATTTTTAGTCGGGGCCCTTCCCTGCAACTAAGATTAATAATCGCCGTGGTTGTCGCTATTTCTTTATTGATTGCTGATAATCGTATTGGTGCATTTTCTAAAGTCCGCCAGTATCTTGATACTGCTGTTAGTCCCTTCTATTTTCTTGCAAATGGCCCTCGCCGTTTCCTTGATCAAATTTCAGAAACATTTGCCACTCGTGAGCGTTTACAATTTGAGAATCAGGCGTTAAGAAAAGAGTTGTTAGTTCGCAGCGGAGAAAGTCAATTACTTGAACAATTTAAACAAGAGAATGCCCGTTTACGAGAATTACTTGGTTCACCATTACGCCAAAATGAACAAATGACAGTGACGCAAGTGCTGTCTGGTAATAGTACGCCTTATCGAGATCAAGTGGTTATTGATAAAGGCACCAATGATGGTGTCTATGAAGGACAACCTGTTATTAGTGATAAGGGTGTTGTAGGACAAGTTATTGCCGTAAGTGAGCTTACGAGTCGTGTCCTATTAATATGTGACACTTCTCATGCATTACCGGTACAAGTTTTGCGTAACGATATTCGAGTTATAGCTTCTGGTGCAGGTTGTGCTGATGATTTATTGTTAGAAGCATTACCCGCCAATATTGATATTCGTGTAGGCGATGTTTTAGTGACATCAGGATTGGGCGGTCGTTTCCCAGAAGGGTATCCTGTTGGTGTAGTATCTTCCGTTAAAGTAGATAATCAACGAGCTTATTCCGTGATTAATGTTCGTCCATCAGCAGAGCTACAGCGTTTACGCTATTTACTTTTATTATGGAATGCTTCAGATAAAACAGGGGAGCCCCCTCTTCCTTCAGAGGTTTATCACGCAGCCAATGAGCGTTTAATGCAATTGATGCCTCAAGTATTACCTAATTATGAACAAGCAGGGCCACCGCTTCCTCGTTCTATGTCTCAAGAGCCGTTAGACAATACGGCTGAAGGAACTAACGGAATCACGGCACCAGCAACAACGCCTGCTGCAACAAATACACCAGCTAATACCAATAGAAGTAGGTAGACACGATGAATCCATATCAAAGTCGTGGACGTTGGGTTGTTTGGCTCTCTTTTCTTGTCGCATTGGTTTTACAAATTATGCCGTGGCCAGAACAGTTAGCAGTATATAGACCTATTTGGCCCATGTTATTTCTTATTTATTGGATAACAGCAATTCCTCATCGTATCAGTGTCGGAACCGCATTTGTCTTGGGGATGGTTATGGACTTAGTCCAAGGAACGACCTTAGGTGTCAATGCACTGGCCTATACTTTAGTGAGTTATGTCATCGCCTTTAAATATCAGCTTTTTTGTAATTTAGCGTTATGGCAACAAGCCTTAGTGGTGATGTTCAGTGTTGTCGTTGTTGATCTTGCTGTATTTTGGGCGGAATTTTTACTTTCACCAGTGACTTTTCACCCTCAAGTATTCTGGAATAGCCCAGTCAGTGGTATTCTTTGGCCATGGCTTTATTTTTTGCTTCGCAAAATCCGTCACCAGTTTTTAGTTCACTAAGTTATTGGATCATGGCGGTCACTTTTGCGTTACCGTCATGAGGACATTATTTGTGACCACGCTTTACCTTGCTTCCAGCTCGCCAAGAAGACGTGAACTTCTCGCGTTATTAGATATTGAATTTAGTATTATCACGCCAGCAATTGATGAAATTTGGCAACAAGGTGAAAAGCCAGAAGAGTATGTTCTTCGTTTGGCAAAAGAAAAATCACAAGAAGGTGTAAGGCAAGCACCTCATGATTATCCCGTATTGGGCTCTGATACTATTGTGGTTCATGATGGTCATATTCTTGAAAAACCTCGTGATAAAACCCATGCCACGCAAATTCTACGTTCACTTTCAGGCGCAACTCATCAAGTGATGACAGCAATTGCTATCTCTAATAGAACACGGACATTGAGCCAATTAGTCGTCACACACGTCACTTTTAGAGAGATGACAGAGAGTGAGATTAGCGCGTATATTGAGTCAGGAGAGCCAATGGATAAAGCTGGCGCTTACGGTATTCAAGGAAAAGGAGGCCGTTTTGTTCAACGGATTGAGGGAAGTTATCATGCTGTTGTCGGATTGCCTCTTGTTGAAACCGAAGCGTTGATAACTCAATTTTCGTCTCTAGCTAATGAGAAGGAGATTTCATGACAGCTGAGTTATTAGTGAATGTGACGCCATCTGAAACTCGTGTTGCTTATATTCGTGGAGGCATACTTCAAGAAATACATGTCGAAAGAGAAGCTAAACGAGGTATCGTCGGAAACATCTACAAAGGTCGGGTAAGTCGCGTATTACCCGGGATGCAAGCTGCATTTATTGACATCGGGCTGGATAAAGCCGCTTTTCTACATGCTTCTGATATTATGCCTCACACTGAATGTATTGCGGGTGAAGAGCAGAAAAAATTTAATGTTCGTGATATTGCACAACTGGTGCATCAAGGACAAGACTTAATTGTACAAGTGGTTAAAGATCCTTTAGGAACTAAAGGTGCTCGCCTTACCACTGATATTACATTGCCTTCTCGTTATTTAGTCTTTATGCCTGGTGCATCTCATGTGGGTGTTTCTCAGCGAATTGATAGTGAAGAAGAGCGTGAGCGCTTAAAACAACTCGTTGAAGAGTATTGTGATGAAAATGGCGGTTTTATCATTCGCACAGCCGCTGAAGGTGTTGGCGAGAATGAAATTAAGCAAGATGCCGCTTTTCTTAAACGCTTATGGAATAAAATTATTGAGCGTAAGAAAAGAAATAAAACCCGCATTCAAATTTATGGCGAACTGGCTTTAGCACAGCGTATTTTACGCGATTTTGCAGGTTCTGAATTAGATAGCATACGAGTTGATTCTAAATTAACTTACAATCAACTACAGGAATTTATTGGTGAATATATTCCTGAATTAACCGCTAAACTTGAATTACACCAAGGCAATCAGCCTATTTTTGATCTCTATGGTGTAGAAAGTGAAATTCAACGGGCTTTAGAGCGCAAAGTTGAATTGAAATCAGGTGGTTATCTAATTATCGATCAAACTGAAGCAATGACCACTATTGATATCAATACAGGGGCATTTGTTGGTCATAGAAATTTAGAAGAAACGATTTTTAATACTAATATTGAAGCAAGCCAAGCCATTGCTCGTCAATTACGGTTACGTAATTTAGGCGGTATCATCATTATTGACTTTATTGATATGAATAATGATGAGCATAAACGCAGAGTATTGGCATCACTTGAACAAGCACTAAGTAAAGATAGAGTGAAAACAACGATTAATGGCTTCTCTCAACTTGGCTTAGTCGAAATGACACGTAAAAGAACTCGAGAAAGTCTCGAACATGTTCTTTGTGATGACTGCCCAACTTGCCAAGGGCGAGGTACGGTAAAATCAGTTGAAACGGTTTGTTATGAGATTTTACGTGAAATAGTGCGCGTACATAAAACTATTGATGCAGATCGCTTCTTGGTTTACGCCTCTTCAGCAGTGGCAGATACCTTAAAAGGTGATGAGTCACATGCATTAGCAGAGGTTGAAATTTTTGTCGGTAAACAAGTGAAAGTGCAAACTGAGCTACTCTATAGTCAGGAGCAATTTGATGTGGTGATGATGTAATGGATTCGCCTTCCTAATGAATATGATGGCAGAAAGGAGACAAAAATGAAGCGGCTGCCTAAATACCTGTTAGTGATAACAGTTTTTTGCCTCATCGTTTTTGCCTTGGTATTAAGCGGATTTCGCTACTTTCTGCCTCGCTTAGATAGCTATCGCCCTGAAATAGAATCGTATCTTACGAAGCAACTCAATAGCCCTGTCTCCATGACAAAAATCATGGGAGAGTGGCAAAATTTTGGCCCAGAGATCCAAGTAGAAGGGCTGAACGTAACCAATAAAGATGTGAACGTTACGGTAGAAAAAGTCACTTTTTCTTTTGATGTTTGGCGTTCATTATTTGCTTTTCGCCCTCATTTTCGTGAGCTAACTTTTGAACAGTTATATGTTAATTACCACAGTCCTATTTTTACTGGGCAAAGTGGAGATATAACGTTAACTGAACCTGATGATATTTCTTCTATTTTCCTTGAACAGTTTGATCGTTTTAAACTGATTGAAAGCCGTTTTGTTTTTTTAACCCCTTCAGGAGACACCAGTACATTGCATGTGCCTGAATTGATGTGGTTAAATCAAAAAAATCGTCATCGTGCTCAAGGTGAAGTCACTCTTGATACACCGATTAATCATTATGGCGGATTAAAGGTACGTCTTGATCTCTATACCACAGAGAACGGTTTAATCGATAACGGTAAAGTATTTCTTACTGCTGATGATATTGATATCTCACCTTGGCTTAGTCAGTGGGTAAAAAATAATAGCGGAGTAGGTGAAGCCAAAGCGAGTTTATCTAACTGGATTGAAATTACTCAAGGGCGTATTACCGGAAGTCAGTTGCAAATTCATCAAGGTGAAATGGATTGGAGTAGTGATGGAACCTCACATGCATTAAAAGTTGAAGACTTAATACTGCGGATGAGAAGGCAAGAAAATGGTTGGCTTGCTGATATTCCTTATACTCGAAAAATTACCATGGATGGTGAAGAGTGGCCTGATGGCTATTTAGCCGTTCTTTATCAACCAAAAGAAAAACAACATGATGAAGCATGGCGTATTCGTGCCAAAAATATTGAGTTAGATAGGCTATATGCTGTATTGCCATTATTCTCTTTTTTAACCCCTGATTTTGTTCGTCAATGGCAGTATCGCCAATTTTCTGGGATGGTTAATGATTTTGCATTAGATCTCACGCCTGAGCATTTCGAGCAAAGCGCGATTAATCTCTCATGGGAAAATGTGGGTTGGAAGCGTTGGCAAGAGATCCCTTCAGTACAACATTTCAGTGGGCAATTAAAAGGTAATATGCAACGCGGTGAACTTAATTTCGCGTTAGCAAACAGTGAAATAGATACTGGTGAATTGTTTAAAGCACCGCTGAATATTGAGAAAGGGAAAGGAACAGTTTATTGGACTCATTCTGGAGATGACTTATCTCTTTGGAGTGAAGGGTTAGATGTTCAAGCTACATCAGCATGGGTTACGGGTGATTTTCGTTACGAGAAACAAGGAGAAGATCAGCGTCTTTCTATACTCTCAGGTGTAAGAGTTACAAATGCAGGAGATGCATGGCGTTATCTGCCAGAGGAATATGTTGGTAAAGAGCTTACACAATACCTCTCAGAGGCGATTATTGCGGGTAATATCGATAATGGAACCTTTATTTTCCATGGCGATCCCGCCGATTTTCCTTTTGATAATCACAAAGGGTGGTTCCAAGTTTATGCCCCTGTTAAACACGCCACCTTTAAATTTGATAGCGAATGGCCTGTATTATTCGATCTAGATATTAATTTAGATTTTAAAAATGATGGGCTATGGATGTCTTCTGCACAGGCGAAAGTGGGCAAAGCCACTGCCACAAATTTAAGTGCAGTGATTGAGAGCTATCGACAAGAGAAGATCTTAATTAATGCAGATATTCAAGCCACAGGCGACGAGCTGAAAGAGTATTTCTTAGATTCTCAAATGGCGAGTATAGGTCATACACTTGAAGAGCTTAAAGTCGCAGGGAAAATCAATGGTACATTGAAATTAGATATTCCCTTTGATGGTGAAGATGTGATTGCTTCTGGTGATATTAATTTAAAAAACAATGATGTCACATTGAATTTTATGGATACCACCTTACAGGGCGTAAGTGGACAATTTCGTTATCACAATGACAAACTTGAGAGTGATACATTAACGGCTAATTGGTTTGGGCAGCCTCTCGCTTTCTCATTTACAAGTCACAATGATACGGATAATTATCAGGTCGATGTGGGCTTAAAAGGCCAATGGGATATTCAAAAAATTCAAGGATTGCCTAGCGATATTCAACAGAAATTTAGTGGCGTATTTCCTTGGAGTGGCAACGTTGATGTGAAGATCCCCGAAAAAGGCGATGTCGATTATCAAGTCGATTTAACCGGAAATATCAATGCATTAAGTAGCAAATTAACTGCACCTGAAACGCAAGATTTAAAAACTTCACCACCTATTGTTATTTCTGCAAAAGGTAACAGTGAAACCTTAAGTGTGAATGCAGGTGCTGAGAAACAGTGGAAACTTAATAGCCAGTGGACATTAGGAAAACAGTTACGGTTATTACAAGGTAACCTTGTTTCTTCTTCTATTAAATTACCAGAATTGAGTTCACAACAACGCTTAACTATTGCTCTTAAAGGATTAGAGGGTGATAAATGGTTGCCAACATTAATGGCTTTTTCATCTTTAACGCCATCTGAAAATGAAATCACTTTTCCTGATAATGTGCACATCAGTTTGCCTGACTTAAATTTTGCAGGGCAAAAATGGCGTGATCCTCAAACTGAAATTATGCGCGTTAGTGACGGTGTAAAATTTGCATTTTCAGGAAATGAATTACGAGGCGATGTGTTTATTCCTGAAGCATCGGCACCTTGGCAAGTGAATATTAATTATCTCTATTTTAATGCTGTTTCTTCTACCCAAGAAGAGAAAACGTTAAAAATGGCGAACGTTGCTGATCCTAATGAATTGAAATTTTCAGTAAAAAATATTCCTTCTATTGATTTTGAATGTCGAGAATGTTGGGTGAATGGTCTGCTTTTAGGGCAAATTCAAGGCTCATTAAAGCAAAGTAATGGCACATTGCTTTTAACTGACGGTAAATTAGAAAATAGCAGTGGTGAGCTACATGTTAATGGCGAATGGTCTGATGATATCGCAGGAAACAACACTACAAAGCTACAAGGTCAGCTAAAAGCAGATGAAATTGATGAAATGGCAGCTTACTTTGGCTATATCGTTCCTATTTTGCAATCTCCTCTTTCTGCTGATTTTTCATTACAATGGCATAATACGCCGTGGAATTTTGAGCTTGCGACCTTAAATGGCGATATTAAATCAACTTTAGGTAAAGGGCGGATAGAAAAAGTGAATGTCGGACAAGCCGGTAAGTTACTTCGCCTTGTGAGTTTCGATGCACTTTTACGTAAATTACAGTTTGATTTTAGAGATACTTTCAGCGAGCATTTTGAATATGACTCGATTAAGAGTGAAATTACGATTAATCAAGGTATTATGAATGCTGATAGTGTCCGAATTGATGGTGTTATTGCTGATATTGCAATCAGTGGGAAAGTTGATTTACTTGAACGTAAAATGGACCTACAAGTTGTGGTAACGCCAGAGATTTCAGCAACAGTCGGTGTTGCTACTGCATTCGCTATAAACCCAATTGCAGGCGCCGCAGTGTTTGCGGCATCAAAGGTTCTGGGGCCACTTTGGAGTAAGATTTCAGTTATCCGTTATCATGTGACCGGAACTATGGAACAACCCAAAATTGACGAAGTACTGCGTCAGCTTAAGGAGAATCAGGCGTTATGAAAAAAGTTAATGTCGCACTTTTGCAACTTTGTAGCGGTAAAAACACAAAAAATAATCTGGCGCAAATTGAGCAACAGATTAAGCAATTACCCGATTCAGTGAAGCTTGTATTAACACCTGAAAATGCGTTACTTTTTTCAAACTCTAAAGATTACCATAAACACGCTGAAATTCAGGGCGATGGGCCTTTACAAAATGCTATCGCTAAAATGGCTCAGCGTTACAAAGTATGGATCTTAGTCGGTTCTATGCCATTGATTAGTCGAGACTCTCCAGACCAAATTACCAGCAGTAGCTTGGTGTTTGATGATGAAGGGGTTATTCGCGCTCGTTATGACAAAATCCATATGTTTGATGTCAGTATTGATGATGAGCAAGGTGAATATAATGAGTCTTCTATTTATCAACGTGGTGAACGCTTAACCGTTGTTGATACTCCCGTTGGGAAATTAGGTTTAACGATCTGTTATGACTTACGCTTCCCAGGTATTTTCCAAGCATTAAGAGAAAAAGGTGCCGAGATAATCTCTGTGCCAGCTGCTTTTACCCGTTTAACAGGAAAAGCACACTGGGAACCTTTATTACGTGCTCGTGCCATTGAGAATCAGTGTATTATCTTAGCGCCAGCACAAGTGGGTACACATGATACGCGCCGGACTTGGGGTCATACTATGGCGGTTGATGGCTGGGGTAAAGTCTTGAAAAAGAACCCTGATGCTGTCAGTGCGCTAACGCTGAATGTTGGTGTCGAAAGTTTACACGGTATGCGTGAACAGATCCGAGTTGTAAAACATAACCGTTTTCGCCCGAAACTGACCCACTTAATCAAAAAAGTTAAGGATAAAGAAGAATTATGAGTTTAGCTGTTGTCAGCGAAAGTCTGTTGGAAGCAAACAAACTTAGTTTAGATGATTTAGCATCAACACTAGAGCAGCTTGCACAGCGTCAAATTGATTATGGTGATCTTTATTTTCAGTCCAGTTATCACGAGGCTTGGGTCCTCGACGATCAGATTATTAAAGATGGCTCTTACAATATTGATCAAGGTGTTGGCGTTAGAGCAATTTACGGTGAAAAAACCGGTTTTGCTTATGCTGACCAACTAACGCTTAACGCACTTAACCAAAGTGCTCATGCTGCACGAAGTATTGTTCAAGCTAAAGGTAATGGTCGTATCCATACTTTAGGTGCTATTCAACATTCTCCGCTATACAGCTTAAATGATCCTCTGCAAAGCCTCTCTCGCGAAGAGAAAATTGCATTATTGCATGAGGTAGATAAAGCCGCTCGTGCTGAAGATAAACGCGTTAAACAAGTTAATGCGTCATTAACTGGTGTTTATGAGCATGTGCTGGTTGTTGCAACTGATGGTACGTTAGCCGCTGATGTACGTCCTTTAGTTCGCCTTTCTGTCAGCGTGCTGGTGGAAGAAGATGGCAAACGTGAGCGTGGTGCAAGTGGCGGTGGTGGTCGCTTTGGTTATGACTATTTCTTAACTAAATTGGATGGTGAAAGCCATGCAGTCACTTATGCTCGTGAAGCAGTACGTATGGCATTAGTGAATTTATCTGCGATTGCAGCACCAGCGGGAACAATGCCTGTGGTATTAGGTGCAGGATGGCCGGGTGTATTATTGCATGAAGCTGTGGGTCATGGTTTAGAAGGTGATTTTAACCGCCGTGAAACATCTGTATTTTCTGGTCGCCTTGGTGAGAAAGTCACTTCCGAGCTTTGTACGATTGTTGATGATGGTACTCTTGAAGGCCGTCGAGGCTCTGTTGCTATCGACGATGAAGGTGTTCCGGGTCAATACAATGTTTTAATCGAAAACGGCATCTTAAAAGGCTATATGCAAGATAAGATGAATGCACGTTTAATGGGTGTTGCACCAACAGGAAATGGTCGTCGTGAGTCTTATGCGCATCTTCCTATGCCTCGTATGACGAACACCTATATGTTAGCAGGCAAATCTTCGCCTGAAGAAATTATTGCCAGCGTTGATCGCGGTATTTATGCACCAAACTTTGGTGGTGGCCAGGTTGATATCACATCGGGTAAATTTGTTTTCTCAACTTCAGAAGCTTATTTAATTGAGAATGGGAAAATAACAAAACCCATTAAAGGGGCAACTCTGATTGGTTCAGGTATTGAAGCCATGCAACAGGTCTCTATGGTGGGTAATGATCTCGCTTTAGATAAAGGAGTCGGCGTTTGTGGTAAAGAAGGACAAAGCCTCCCTGTTGGTGTGGGTCAACCAACGTTGAAGCTTGATAAGATCACCGTAGGTGGTACTGCTTAATCTTTGTTATAGTTATTTATACGTATTAATTAAACTCCATCTTTTGATGGAGTTTTTTATCCCAGAGACAGTGAAGGTGCTAATTTATGGGTAAACGTTTATTACCAGTTATTATTGTTATTGCTGTTTTATTTGGTGTTCTCTATAAAGGTTTACTTCCTGAAGCGAAAGTATCATCCTCTTCATCGCCAGTTTCTGTTCCAACATCATCAAGCAACAGCAGCAATAAACCAGCACAAATCCCTCTTTCTATTGATGAAAAAACACAAGCCAATGTAGTGGCTAACTATTTACAACGTCATCAACAGCTACCGAGTTTTTATCTCACTAAAAGACAGGCAAGAGAGCAAGGCTGGAATGCGAAAGAAGGTAACTTATGTGAAGTTCTGCCGGGAAGAGCAATTGGTGGTGATCGTTTTATGAACCGTGAAAAACAGCTACCAGAAGAAGCAGGACGCCAGTGGTATGAAGCTGATGTGAATTATCACTGTGGTCATCGTGGTAGCGACAGATTGCTCTATTCGAATGATGGGTTGATTTATGTCACCACCGACCATTATCGCACAATGACAAAGGTTGCTCCTTAATGAAACAGGTTATCTTCGATTTTAAGATGCTAGTAGATAGAGATGCTTTTTATCAGGATTTTGCACTGCAATTTCAGTTAGATGATAATTTTGGCGATAACCTAGATGCATTATGGGATGCGTTAGTGGGAGGAATAGAATTGCCTGTCAGTATTGTGTTTAAGCATCTACCTCATCATTCCCGTGATTTTCAGCCTTTAGTGGAAGTGATGCAAGAAGCACAAAATGAGCTTGGTAAAGACGTATTGAGCTTTCATTGTGAGCATAAAGCGCAAAAGTAATTAAGCGTAGAAGGCTCGTCCTGAAAATCGCAGTGATACTGAATTTACACTGCGTTTTCAGGATGATCAGGTTTTATGCTGATTCTGATAAATCTTTTAGATATTGGAATAGTAAGCGGAATGATTTTGGTGGTTTATTCGCTTCTTTTTCTTTTTTTGCATTACGGATAAGTGTGCGTAATTGTTGGCGATCGGCCATTGGATAAAGCGCCACGACTTCTTCAATCACTTCATTACCACCTTCAACAAGGCGAATTCGCAGATCTTCTAGTTTATGTAACACTAAGATCTGTTGGTTATGGCGGTTTTTCAGTTTATCAAGCGCTTGGCGGATCGGATCTTCGTCCACATTGCGCAGTAGTTTTCCAATATATTGAATTTGGCGGCGGCGTGCTTCACGCTGTACTTTTTGTGCTAATTGAATAGAGGCTAATAATTTTTCATCTAATGGCACACGTTCTAACTCTTGCGCACTTAATTCAACTAATTCAGTACCCAGTTTTTTGAGTGCTTCAGCATCACGTTTAATTTCACTTTTGCTGACCCAGATGATTTCGTCCTCTTCTTCCTCTTCTGACGACGTATCGTCAAATTCAGGATTGAGGTAATGCCACTCTTCAGGCTGCTTTGCCATAATAAAAATTCCTGTTGCAGAGTAAGCCGGGAGTGTGATTTGGTGAATGACCAAAAGCCCGACGGGTGATAACATTCATATATCTTCTATTGTAACTGGGAAAATCGCTTGTTGACCACCTGTCAATTGATTTACTTTGCTAAAAATAAGTAAAAAGTGGTGTTCTCCTTAGGAAAAATGGTTCTCAATGAATAATTCAGATCAGGTAAAACAGCTTGAAGACGCCGTCTCACTCGCATTAGAGCTGGCTGCGAAACAGTGTGATAGTGCCGAAGTCGCTATTAATAAATCGACGGGCATAAGTGTGAGTACGCGTTATGGTGAAGTTGAAAATGTTGAATTTAACAGTGATGGTGCTTTAGGCATTACGGTTTACCAACAACAACGTAAAGGTAGTGCATCTTCAACAGATTTAAGCCCTGATGCAATTAAGCGTGCTGTACAGGCCGCTGTGGATATTGCGCGCTACACTTCCATTGATCCGTATGCAGGACCTGCTGATCAAGAACTATTAGCCTTTGATGCGCCTTTCCTTGATCTTTACCATCCTACTGAGGTAACGGCAGATAAAGCGATTGAATTAGCATCAAGAGCAGAAAAAGCCGCTTTAGATAGTGATAGCCGAATTATTAATACAGAAGGAGGCAGCTTTAATAGCCACAGTGGAACCCGTGTATTTGGTAATAGCCTTGGCTTATTAAAAAGCTATTCATCTTCACGCTATTCTATGTCGAGTTGTGTTATTGCTCGTGATGGTGAAGATATGGAGCGCGATTATGCCTACACCATTAGTCGTCGTTTTGATGATCTAGAATCACCTGAATGGGTAGGTCAAGAGTGTGCTCGCCGTACTTTATCTCGCCTTGCACCTCGTAAGCTGCCAACCATGAAAGCCCCCGTTATTTTTGCAGCCGATGTTGCGACAGGTATTTTTGGTCATTTAGTTGCGGCAATCAGTGGTAGCATGATTTATCGAGAGTCTTCTTGTTTACTCGATAGTTTAGGTAAGCAAATTTTCCCTCAATGGTTAAATATTCAAGAGCGTCCTCACTTAATGAGAGGCTTGGCATCAACACCGTTTGATAGCGAAGGTGTGCGCACAACAGATGCCGAAATCATTAAAGATGGTGTATTACAAGAGTGGCTATTAACCACTTATTCAGCAAGAAAACTGGGTTTAAAAAGTAATGGTCATGCTGGTGGGATCCATAACTGGTATATCCCTGGGCAAGGTTTATCGTTTGATGCATTGTTAAAAGAGATGGGAACAGGTCTTGTTGTCACTGAATTGATGGGACAAGGCGTCAGCACAGTAACGGGTGATTATTCTCGTGGCGCGAGCGGTTTTTGGGTTGAAAATGGTGAAATCCAATACCCTGTAAGCGAAGTGACTATTGCCGGTAACTTAAAAGATATGTGGGCAAATATTGCCACTATGGGTGATGATATCGAGATACGCAGTAATGTTCAGTGTGGATCGTTGTTATTACCAGAAATGAGTATTGCAGGTGAGTAAATTTTAGATACTTATCGCGACCTTTAATCTCAGCCCGCAATGGGCTGAGATATCGCGTTTATCAGTGTGCTTTTCAATTTGAGAAGATAAAAATAAGACGCGAACCTTCAGCTCTGTTTAACGGTGTAATTCACCCGCAGCTTCCGGTTGGTATAGAATTTCTAATACTTTAACCTTGGTTTCAAGGCCATTTGGCAGCTTCCAACTGATCTCATCATCAACCGCTAAACCTAGTAGCGCAGCACCCATTGGTGCCATAACGGAAAGTTCAGTAGTGCTGTCTTTTAATGAAGCCGGATACACTAACGTACGAGTACGCTCTTCATTATTTTTTAAGTCCATAAAACGGACTTTGCTGTTCATTGTGACAATATTAGCAGGGATATCAGCTGGTGTAACAATGTCAGCACGATCTAATTCTTCATTCAATGCTTCAGCAATCGGGCTATCTGCAAATGCCGGTTGTTCAAGTAATGAATCTAAACGTTCAGCATCAAGTTCGTTGATGATAATTGTTGGCTTTGTCATACCACACTCCAATTTATTCCAATGCAAAACAACACCCCCACGGGTGAAGTGGGGGTGTTGTTAAACTCATATAAGAGATAATAGGCGGTTCTGTATAAAAAAGAAAGAGACAGTGATCACAGTCTCTTTCGGGTTATTTAGTTAAGAAATGCTAATCTATTGTTTTCTATTACGATTATTCTTCATCAAACCCCGATTCAAATAATGCGATAATAGCATCAATAGCTTCATTTTCATCACTACCAGTAACTTCTATATCAATTTGACTGCCTTGCTCTGAATCTAACATCAGCATAGCAATCACACTATCCGCTTGTGCTTCAACCCCTTCGTTGTTGCGTAAAATGACGGTTGATTGAAATGTTTTTACTAAATCAAACAATTTCATCGCAGGTCTTGCATGCATACCGAGTCGATTTTTAATCGCAACTTGTCGATATTGGGTCATTTGCGTTTTTCTAGTGTTCTGTGGCGTGATTGTACGTTTTTCCCTCTAGAGCGGAAATAATCTGCGAGTTGCTCCGCAACATAAACAGAACGGTGTTTACCACCCGTACAACCAATCGCAACCGTCAAATAACTACGGTTATTGGTTTCTAACATCGGCAACCAAAGTTCAAGGTAGCTTCTAGTTTGATAAATAAAGTTATGAACTTCGGTGTGTCTATCTAAAAATGCTGCGACAGGGCGATCAAGACCTGTCATTGGGCGCAGTTTAGGATCCCAATGTGGATTTGGTAAGAAGCGCACATCAAAAACATAGTCTGCATCAATAGGAATACCATGCTTAAAGCCAAACGATTCAAAGACCATCGTCAGCTCACGTTCACGCTTACCTAATAAGCGAGTACGCAACATTTCTGCGAGCTCATGAACTGACATCTCAGAAGTATCAATGATGAGATCAGCGCGTGATCGCAATGGCTCAAGTAGATCACTTTCGGTATCAATTGCCATTTCTAATGAAAGGTTCTTGGTCGAAAGAGGGTGAAGACGTCGAGTATCACTATAACGACGAATTAAGGTATTTCTATCTGCATCTAAAAATAAGAGTTGTGGAGAATATTCAGCGGGTAAACTTTCCAGCGCTTTTTCGAAGATCTCCGGCGACTCTGGCATATTTCGGACATCAATACTGACTGCGGCAGCAGAAGCATCACGTTCAGCCAGTGTTTTTGCGAGCTCAGGTAAAAGATCAACAGGTAAGTTATCAACACAATAAAATCCCATGTCTTCAAGCGCACGCAAAGCGACTGACTTACCTGAACCAGAGCGTCCGCTGACTATCATCAGCACCATGAGGTAGCTCCCCTATAATTTCCCAGTGATGAATATCATTCCACTGTATGCTATTCGCGTCCTACTAAACCCGTAGGGGTTATTCTGTGATAATCTGATAAAGCTCTTCATCACTTTGTGCGGAGCGTAGTCGGCGACATAAGTTTTTGTCTGCCAACTGTTTTGCAATCAAAGACAGTGTGTGTAAATGTTCCTTACATTGTGTCGCAGGAACGAGTAATGCGAACAACAAGTCGACAGGTTGATTATCAATAGCGTCGAAGGCAATAGGTTCGCTTAGGTGAAGAAACACACCAACTACTTTTTCTGTTTCATCACTTTCAATACGTCCATGAGGGATAGCTAAACCACCCCCAATCCCTGTTGTACCGACTTTTTCACGCGTCAATAAAGCTTCAAATATCAGTGTTTCGGGTAAATTAAGTGCTTTTGCTGCATTTTCACTGATAATTTCTAACGCGCGCTTTTTACTCGTGCAATGTACATCATTATGCGTACATGCCAGAGAAAGTACGTCGCTAATATTCATCTTTGTATCGTTGTTCATTGTCTTATTCACTTAGACCAGCAAACCAGATGCCACAAAGTGACATCTGGTTTTTTGTTACTGATATTGATTAGGCGTTGGATTAAACCGAGTCATAAACAACGCAGTAACTTCGCCGATTGTATCCCCATTTTACAATGGGAAATGAATTAATGTTGTCTCAGTTTATCTTTGTGTTTGGTTAATTGACGAGCCAGCTTATCCATTAATCCATCAATTGCTGCGTACATATCTTCTGCTTCTGCAGAAGCATGCAACTCACCGCCATTAACTTGAATGGTCGCTTCCGCGATTTTATTAACTTTCTCGACTTTCAGGATCACCTGAACGTTATTAATTTTGTCAAAGAACTGAGGTAATTTCGCGCTTTTTGCTTTGACTGTGTCACGCAGAGCATCGGTTAATTCAATATTATGACCAGTGATTTGAAGTTCCATAGTGTCTTCCTTCTCAATTATGCTCAAACCAACTCTTTGCGTTGATTTGAAGGCGGGATGGATAATGACTCTCTATACTTCGCAACAGTGCGTCGAGCAACTTGTATTCCAAGTTCTCCGAGCATATCAGCCAGTTTACTATCACTAAGTGGTTTCGCTGGATTTTCTGCTGCGATGAGTTTCTTCACTAAAGCCCTGATTGCTGTTGAAGAGGCTTCGCCTCCGCTATCAGTATTCACATGGCTAGAGAAAAAATACTTCAATTCGAAAATTCCTCTTGGGCAATGCAAAAATTTTTGCGTTGTCACTCGAGAAATGGTGGATTCGTGCATTTCAACCTGTTCAGCAATATCTGCTAACACAAGGGGTTTCATATGCTCTTCACCCAATTCGAAAAATGCCTGCTGTGTGTCAACAATGCAATGAGCGACTTTTAATAATGTCTCATTACGGCTTTCTAAACTTTTTATCAGCCATTTGGCTTCTTGTAAATTGTCACGAATAAATTTTCCATCGCTCTCATTTTGAGTTGATTGACCCAATGCCGCATAGGTCTCATTTATTCGTAGGCGAGGAATGCTATCTGTATTTAACTCAACTTGCCAGCGTTCACCTGATTTTTTTACCAGTATATCTGGAATAACATACTCTGACTCGCCTGTATCAATACTTAATCCGGGCTTAGGATCAAGAGACTGGATCATCTCAATAACAGATTTAAGTGTCTCTTCTCGTAACTTCGTTTGACGCATCAATTGGCGAAAGTCACGGTTACCTAGCAACTCTAAATATTGGCTAATCACTAACTGCGTTTCTTTAAGATAAGGTGTTTCTGTTGAAAAAGCGGATAGCTGAATCAAAAGACACTCTTTTAAATCACGCGCAGCAACACCAATAGGATCAAAGCGTTGGATACGTTTTAATACAACTTCGACTTCATCAAGCTCTAACTCATCATCGCCCATTCCAGCAAGGATGTCATCTGTTGTGACAGTTAAATATCCTGTTTCATCAATAGCATCGATAATACTTATCGCAATTGCTCTGTCTGTTTCTGAAAACGGAGTGAGATCAGCCTGCCATGTTAGGTAATCTTGCAATGAAGCAGTTGTTTCGCCTTGATACAGTGGAAGTTCATCATCAGTATAGTCATTACTGGTGCCAGAAGGTGTGCCTGCGGTGTAGATCTCTTCCCATTGAGTATCTAAAGGGAGATCGTCAGGCATCTCTTTTTGCTCTAAAGCATCCAGCGTATCGAACTCTTCAACTTCGTTTTCAGTTGTTGTTTCTGTTGTGGAGTCTGACTGATTTTCTGTATGAGAGGTATCATCTGAAACGGGATCTTGCTGATCATCGTCTTGTTCTAGAAGTGGATTAGACTCAAGCGCTTGCTGAATTTCTTGTTGTAATTCAAGCGTCGAAAGTTGCAACAAACGAATAGCCTGTTGTAGCTGTGGCGTCATTGCCAGTTGCTGACTAAGACGAAGTTGCAGACTTTGTTTCATAATAATGCGATGAGTCCTTTGCTGTTGTCATCCATGACAGAGTAAAAGTGAATCAAAGATTACAGGCGGAAGCCTTCACCTAAGTAAACACGTTTAACTTGCTCATTTTCAAGAATTTCTTCTGGTGAACCATGAGCAATAAGGTGACCTTGGCTGACGATATAAGCACGTTCACACACATCTAATGTTTCACGAACGTTATGGTCAGTAATCAGTACACCTAATCCATAATCACGTAGATGCTGGATAATTTTTTTAATATCTAATACGGAAATAGGGTCAACACCCGCAAAAGGTTCATCTAATAAAATGAATTTAGGGTTTGCTGCCAATGCCCGTGCGATTTCAACACGACGGCGTTCACCCCCTGATAATGATTGCCCTAAGCTGTTACGTAAGTGGCTGACATTAAACTCTTCTAGCAGCTCTTCTGCACGGTCTTTTCGTCCTTCAGGTGTTAGATCATGACGGATTTCTAAGATCCCCATAATGTTGTCATAAACGCTTAAGCGTCTAAAAATAGACGCTTCTTGAGGAAGATAACCAATGCCTTTACGTGCTCGTTCATGTAACGGTAACAGCGTAATGTCTTCATCATCAATTGTAATACTACCTGCATCACGAGCTACAATGCCAACAACCATATAAAATGTGGTTGTTTTACCTGCACCATTAGGTCCAAGTAAGCCGACAATCTCACCTGAATTAACGTTCAGGCTCACATCACCGACAACGGTGCGCCCTTTGTATGCTTTCGCTAAATTTTCAGCTTTTAACAGCGCCATAAAGTGTTACTTACCTTTGTTGTTAACACCAGGGCCTTTCTCTTGCAACTGGGAAGGCAGTAAAACAGTAGTTACTTGTTTACCTTTACCGCTAAAAGCTTCCATTTGCTGAGTTGGGACGAGATAAGTGATCTTATCACCGGTGATATTACTGTCTAATTGTTCAAGATAGGCTTTACCCGTTAAGGTCATTAACTCTTTATCCATTTCATAGGTCATTTTCTCGCCACGACCTTTGATAGGTTTGCCATCATCTTGTAACTGATAAAAAGTCACAGGGTTACCAAACGCTTCTATTACGATCCTTTTGGAGTCACCGCCTGGGCGTGTGACAACAACTTTATCAGCACGAATATCGATAGAACCTTGTTTGATCACAACATTTTGTGTAAAGGTTGTGACGTTTTTTTCTAGATCAAGCGACTGTTTCTCTGAGTTCACAACAATAGGTTGTTGTGTGTCATCTTTAAGCGCCATCGCAGGTACACTTATCGCTAAAAGTGTACCGATAATCAGTGTATTACGGATTTTTTGATTCATTAGGGATCTCATAATAGGTGTTTACCTTTTCAATCAGCTCTGCACGTTTCTCGCGCAGATTGCCTCGCATTTTTAAGCCGACTGATTTCAGTCCGACGCCGATAATAGTCACTTCATCATCAGAGGAAACATCCTGTGTATCCAAATTTGCAATAGCATTGTCTGTGCTTATTCTCTGTAGCTGAGAATCATCCGTTAAGCTATCAATTTGAACATCGCCATAAAGATAGAGCATTTTACTGTTTGTTAGCTTGGCTTTATTTGCGCGTACTGTCCATGTTGCATCCCCTGTCGGTGAATAGGTAGTTAAGACAGGGTTAGTAAACCATGTAAACTTTTGCTGAGCATAGTTTTTGACATCATCAGCAACAAGTTTATATCCGAGTATACCTGTTGGCTCGTAAACAAAAGATATCGATGATTTGGATTGATAGGTTGGCTGACCATCATCAACAATCTCACCATCACCGAATTCAGTGTTATTAGTATAGTTCCAGCCAATCAGCCCAAGGGCGATAATGGCAAGAATTAAGGTAAACCAGGATTTTAATTTATTCATTCTGTATCGTTATACGTTAAATCGAAAGACCTTTAGCTTCTTCAAGCCGACCTTGCGCTAAAAGGATTAAATCACACAATTCTCGTACTGCACCACGACCACCTGCAATGCGTGTCACGTAATTTGCACGAGGTGTTAGTAATGGATGTGCATCAGCCACGGCGACAGAAAGTCCCACTTTTTCCATTACAGGTAAATCAATCAGGTCGTCACCAATATAGGCTGTTTGTTCAGGTTTAAGGTTTAGTGTATCTAACAGTTGTTGATACGCCAAAAGCTTATTATGCTGACCTTGGTAAAGATATGTAATGCCAAGGGTTTTAGCACGATCTTCTAACAGCTTAGAGTGACGACCTGTAATGATAGCAACCTCAATGCCGGATGTAAGCAAACAACGGATGCCATACCCATCACGGACATTAAAGGCTTTTAATTCTTCGCCATTATTGCCCATGTAAATGAGTCCGTCAGACATCACACCATCAACATCACAAATCAGCAATTGGATTTTTTCTGCTTTTTTGATGATTTGCTCACTTACTGCACCATAACAAGTTTCTATCATTGTATTCATTTTTATCCTTCGAATGTTATGAATAGCTTATACAACACCAGCCTGTAATAAATCATGCATATGTAAAACACCTAACAGGATATCACTATCTTGTTCTGTTACTAATAGCGAGGTGATATGTTTTGCTTGCATTAAATTCAGTGCTTCAACCGCCAAACAATCAGGGCGAATACGAATACCGCCTTTTGTCATAACATCTGATATTTTGGCATTATTAAGGTCTATCCCTAAATCAAATATTCTTCGTAAATCACCGTCAGTAAAGATACCGTTGATCAGCATACTATCATCACAAATGACGGTCATACCTAATTTTTTACGGGTTATCTCGACAAGTGCTTCACGTAAAGTGGCGTCTTTAGTGACGCGTGGAATATCTGCCTCTTTATTCATTAAATCACTGACATGAAGGAGTAATTTACGACCTAACGCACCACCTGGATGAGAAAGAGCAAAATCTTCAGCAGTAAATCCACGGGCACGTAACAGTGCGATCGCGAGTGCATCCCCCATTACCAAGGTTGCCGTTGTACTGGTTGTTGGTGCAAGGCCTAAAGGACAGGCTTCTTTAGGTACTTTAATACAAAGATGAATATCAGACGCTTTCCCCATTGTACTTTGAGGAGTGCGTGTCATACAAATCAGTGTTATCTGTTTACGTTTAAGTACTGGGATCAGCGCGAGGATCTCGCTGGCTTCACCTGAGTTTGAAATTGCCAGAACGATATCTTTTTCTGTCACCATGCCTAAGTCACCATGGCTTGCTTCACCGGGATGAACGAAGAAAGAAGGTGTTCCTGTGCTGGCGAATGTAGCCGCAATTTTATGTCCAATATGGCCAGATTTACCCATACCCATAACAATCACTCGACCTTGGCAGTGAAAAATTTTTTCGCAGGCAAGAGTGAAGTCATCATTGATATATTGTTCTAGTTCAGCTAACCCATCACGCTCAATATGAAGGACTTTTTTACCCGCTTGCTGAAAATCAAACTCGGTCATTTTTTTGTACCATTTATTTTAGGTTAAGAGAGAATGTGCGACGCACAACACCGTAATATAAACAATAAAGCAAACTAACAAGAATATTCCTTTACCTCGATTAAGACGTCGTTTACGCCCTAATGAAAAGAGAGAAAACAGTAAACTGGCGACACCAAGCACAGCAAAGCTAAAATAAAATGTGTTGATATTAAATGTGCTTGGTGAGAGTAATGCTGGCATTCCTAACACAAAAGTTAGATTGAAAATATTAGCACCTATAATATTCCCTAATGCTAATTCATTCTCGCGTCTTAGTGCTGCCACAATAGTTGTGGCTAATTCAGGTAGGCTTGTTCCTATAGATAGCAAGGTTAAACCAACAAAAAAGCCACTAAGATGATACTGTTGCATTAAAATAAAGACATTATCCAATATCATTTGAGTAGCAACTGGAATAATAAGTAAAGCAATAACAACCCAAAAAAGTGCAACAGAATTACGGGGATTTGTCTGTAATTCGAAACGCGTTAAGGTTTCTAAAGGTAATACGTGACGCTCTTGCGTGAGTGTTTTATGCATCGTTTTTATCATTAGAAAGATGGATGCAAAACCAATAAAAAAGAGTAGCGTACCTTCTCTAAGCCCTAAGTTTCCGCTAGAAACGATAATGCCAACGAGCATGATGACTATAATCATCAAGGGAAGCTCTTTTTTGAGCACTGCGGATTGAATGTTCATGGGATAAATCATCGCGCCAATACCTGCGATGAGAAGAAGGTTGGTGAGTGTTGAGCCAATGGCCGTCCCGATAGCAATATCAGGCAAATTATGTACAGCTGCATCGGTTGAAACAAAAAGCTCAGGCAGTGAAGTACCAGTGCCTACAATTAAGATACCGATAACGGCTGGTGGGATTTTTAACGATTGCGCAAAAACGCTCGCACCATAAACTAATCGGTCTGATGCATAAACGAGTAGCATCAATCCAAAAATTAAAAGAGACAAAGTAATCAACATGCCATCAGTTTTCCAACAATGAGCGAATAAAGAAAAAACCAATAAGACAGGGCTGATAAAAAAACATATTGTCAAAAGGTTTTGCTAATTAACCATATTTTGACTAGCCAAGCACGAAAAGTAAAATTAACCGTGCAATAAATTGCTAAATAGTGGTGATTTCTTTGTAACATAGCGAATGACCTGCCAAAATAGCGTAAAAATTCGTTTATGCAGACAGGCTTGAGGATGTTTTATTCATGAACGCACAATCTGACAATCTAATTGAAGTGCGCAATATGAACTTCACTCGCGGTAGCAGAAAGATCTTCTCTGAGATTAATCTTGTTGTACCAAGAGGAAAAGTGACTGCGATTATGGGCCCTTCAGGGATTGGTAAAACAACCTTGTTACGCCTAATGGGAGGACAAATCCTTCCAGATAGTGGTGAAATTTGGTTTGATGGCGACAATATTCCTACGCTATCGCGCTCTGCGTTGTATCAGGCAAGAAAGAAAATGAGTATGCTTTTTCAATCGGGTGCACTGTTTACAGACATGAATGTGTTTGAAAATGTGGCATTTCCACTAAGAGAGCATACAAATTTACCTGAAGCATTGATCCGTACAACGGTGATGATGAAACTTGAAGCTGTAGGTTTACGTGGTGCGGCAAGTTTAATGCCTTCTGAATTATCAGGAGGAATGGCGAGAAGGGCGGCATTAGCAAGGGCTATTGCGCTTGATCCTGAACTGATTATGTTTGATGAGCCATTTGTTGGGCAAGATCCTATCACCATGGGTGTGCTTGTTAAATTAATTGATGAGTTAAATCATGCGCTTGGTGTGACTTGTGTTGTGGTTTCCCATGATGTACCTGAAGTGTTAAGTATCGCAGATTACGCCTATATTGTTGCAGAGCAGAAAGTCATTGCTCAAGGTAGCGCACAAGAATTACAGGACAATCCAAATAGGCAAGTAAGACAGTTTTTAGATGGTATTGCTGATGGCCCTGTACCATTCCGTTTTCCTGCGGGAGATTATCAGGACGACCTATTAGGACGAGGAAATTAGTACGTGGTAAATTTATTATCTCGCATTGGCGTTAGAGCGTTAGCGATTTTTGCAACCTTTGGTAGAGCTGGCATTATGCTCTTTCGTGCATTAGTCGGTAAGCCTGAATTTCGTAAACAGTGGCCTCTGTTACTGAAGCAATTGTATAACGTCGGTGTTCAATCCTTATTAATTATCATGGTATCTGGCTTATTTATTGGCATGGTGTTGGGATTACAAGGCTATCTTGTTTTAACAACCTTTAGTGCTGAAGCTAGCCTTGGCATGATGGTCGCACTTTCATTGTTAAGAGAATTAGGCCCAGTCGTCACGGCATTATTATTTGCGGGTCGTGCGGGCTCGGCTTTAACAGCTGAAATCGGCTTAATGAAAGCCACAGAACAAATTTCCAGTTTAGAAATGATGGCAGTCGATCCTTTAAGACGTGTCGTTGCACCCCGTTTTTGGGCGGGTCTTATTAGTATGCCATTGCTTTCACTTATTTTTGTTGCCATCGGTATCTGGGGTGGTGCAATTGTGGGGGTGGATTGGAAAGGGATCGATGAAGGCTTTTTCTGGGCATCTATGCAAGGTGCCGTTGAATGGCGACTCGATTTAGTAAACTGCTTTATTAAAAGTGTCGTTTTTGCTATTACCGTCACTTGGATAGCGCTCTTTAACGGGTATGACGCAATCCCAACATCAGAAGGGATTAGCAGAGCAACAACACGTACTGTTGTTCATTCATCGTTAGCCGTATTGGGTTTAGATTTTGTGCTAACAGCACTGATGTTTGGGAACTAAGTCATGCAAAGTAAAAAAATTGAAGTTTGGGTTGGTCTATTTGTTCTGATTGCGTTAGCTGCCGTGATTTTCTTATGTCTTAAAGTGGCTGATATTAAAGAAATGGGTAATCAACCGACTTATCGCGTTTATGCCAGCTTTGGTAATATAGGTGGGTTAAAAGAATGTTCCCCAGTTAAGATTGGTGGTGTGGTGATTGGCCGTGTTTCTTCTATCACTTTAAAAGAAGAAGATGAAGGGAATTATCGCCCTGAAGTCGCGCTCGATATTCTGAGCATTTATGACCACATTCCAGAAAGTAGCTCACTGTCTATTCGTACATCGGGTTTATTAGGTGAACAGTTCCTTGCATTGAATTTAGGCTTTTATGATGAAGCATTAGATTCTACTCTGCTCAAAGATGGAGGACGGATCACAAACACTAATTCAGCAATGGTATTAGAAGATCTGATTGGTCAATTCCTTTATAAAACGGGTGATGGTGATGATTCAGCAAAATCTGAATCTCAACCAACGCAAGAACACTCTGCATTACCTTAATCATTAATTCCTATACGATGCATTTATACATTTAGCGTCATGAATGCATCGTATTATTGAAACCCTATTTGAGGAGAAGCGAACGTATGTTTAAACGCTTATTGATGGTCGCATTATTAGTGATAACGCCTTTTGCAATGGCAGTAGATAAAACTAATCCTTACGCATTGATGGAAGATGCGGCGCAAAAGACTTTTAGTAAATTAAAAAATGAACAGCCTGAAATTCGTAAAAACCCTGAAGTTTTACGTCAAATTGTTCAGCAAGAATTATTGCCTTATGTACATATCAAATATGCGGGCGCATTAGTGTTAGGACCGCATTATCGTAATGCAACACCTGCACAACGTGATGCTTATTTCACGGCATTTGAAGCGTATCTTGCTCAAGTATATGGTCAAGCATTAGCGATGTATGAAGGCCAAGAGTACCGTATTGAGCCTGCAAAACCTTTCGCAGATAAATCAACTCTAACTATTCGTGTCACTATCATTGATACAAATGGTCGCCCACCTGTTCGTCTTGATTTCCAATGGCGTAAAAATAGCAAAACAGGCGAATGGCAGGCGTATGATATGATTGCTGAAGGTGTCAGTATGATCACAACAAAACAGAATGAGTGGTCAGATATTTTAAATTCTAAAGGTGTTGATGGTTTAACAAAACAGTTAGAAATCAGTGCTAAAACACCAATTACACTGGATGAGAAAAAATAACATGTCAGCTTCGTTAAATTGGGAAAAAAAGGAGAGTGTCCTCTATTTCCAAGGAACGCTAGATCGTGAAACGTTATTGCCAGCTTGGCAGCAACGTAAAGCATTATTAGCTGATATTAATATCATCGATATTTCTGCCTTAGGACATATTGATTCAACAGGGTTGGCGCTTTTTGTTCACTTAAAAGCAGAAATGGAAGAGCAAAATCGTCAATTTATTATTCAAGGCGTAAGTGAGCGTTTTCAGACCTTAATTACACTCTATGATCTTGATGAAATTATGAATATTGCCTAATACAGATTTTGAGTAAAGGTATTAAAAAGCCCCCTTCGTGATACTTTTATCATTAAGGGGGTTTTTGATGGTTTAAGAGTAGAGCGGATTCCATTAGGATAGACGACTGATTATTATTTTAACGTTGAGATTGAGCAATTATGGATACAAATGAAATCAAACAAGTATTAATGGACAGCCTGTCTTTAGATGAAGTCATCGTCAATGGTGATGGTAGTCACTTTCAAGTTGTCGTTGTTGGCGCAATGTTTGAGGGAATGAGCAGAGTAAAACAACAACAAACCATTTATGCCCCTTTGATGGAATATATTGCAGATAACCGTATTCACGCTTTGTCTATTAAAGCCTACACACCTGAAGAGTGGAAGAGAGATCGTAAACTTAACGGGCTTTGATTCAGTAGGTATACAGCGTACAGCAAAATAAAAAAGAGAGTTCTACAGATGGATAAATTTAGAGTACAAGGGCCAACCTGCTTATCAGGTGAGGTCACTATTTCAGGCGCAAAAAATGCCGCATTACCAATCCTGTTCGCTGCGATCCTTTCCGAAGAGCCAGTAGAATTAACGAATGTTCCTAAATTAAAAGATATCGATACTACGATTAAGTTACTTAATCGCTTAGGCACTAATGTTGAACGCAATGGCTCTGTTTTCGTTGATGCTCGTAACATTAATGAATTTTGCGCTCCTTACGAATTAGTAAAAACCATGCGTGCTTCTATTTGGGCTTTAGGCCCACTGGTGGCGCGTTTTGGTCAAGGTCAGGTTTCTTTACCGGGTGGTTGTGCCATTGGTGCTCGTCCTGTTGATCTTCATATTACAGGTTTAGAGCAATTAGGTGCTGAGATCACACTGGATGAAGGTTATGTGAAAGCACGTGTTGATGGACGTTTAAAAGGCGCGCATATCGTCATGGATAAAGTGAGTGTGGGTGCCACTATCACTATTATGACTGCTGCGGTATTAGCTGAAGGCAAAACCATCATTGAGAATGCGGCAAGAGAGCCTGAAATTGAAGATACTGCAAACTTCCTCAATACATTAGGTGCCAAAATCAGTGGTGCGGGCACAGATAGCATTACTATTGAAGGCGTAGAGCGTCTTGGTGGTGGTACTTATCAAATCCTACCTGACCGTATTGAAACAGGTACTTTCTTAGTTGCTGCTGCGATTTCTCGTGGTCGTGTTGTTTGCCGTAATGCCAAACCTGACACATTAGATGCTGTGTTGGCAAAATTACGTGAAGCAGGCGCTGATATTGAAGTTGGTGAGGATTGGATAAGCCTTGATATGCATGGCAAACGTCCTAAAGCGGTAACCTTGCGTACTGCGCCACATCCGGGTTTCCCAACCGATATGCAAGCACAATTTAGCCTTTTAAACTTAGTGGCTGAAGGTGCAGGAATGATCACTGAAACTATTTTTGAAAATCGTTTTATGCACATTCCTGAGTTAATCCGTATGGGTGCTCACGCTGAAATCGAAAGTAATACTGTATTATGTCACGGGGTTGAAAAGCTTTCAGGCGCACAAGTAATGGCAACGGATTTACGTGCTTCTGCAAGTTTAGTACTTGCAGGTTGTATTGCTCAGGGCACAACCATTGTTGATCGTATTTATCATATCGATCGTGGTTATGAAAATATTGAAGCTAAATTACAAGGACTAGGGGCAAAAATAGAACGTTTGCACTCTAATGACTAATTTATTTTAGTTATCCTTTTTTAGTTATTTAAAACCATAGTGCATTGTTGTGCTATGGTTTTTTTTACGCATTATTTTAATAAGACTCTCAATAGAATAGGATAATTCATAAGGCATTTCTTTCGTAGCAAGATACAGTAAGAAAAACAGACCTGTGTTATAAAAATCACTATGAGCTAATAGGAAGGAATATATATGCAGGTAACAAGGAAACAAGAGCGCCTGGTTCGTCAAGCACTGGATGAATGGCAACAATCTGGTGAGATTTCAGAACAAGAATATCAGCAATTAGGAAGTACATTGCACCGAATTCCCTTTGATTGGAAACGGTTGAGTCGCTATGCATTTTGGATAGCAATGGTGTGTTTGATTATTGCTGCTGGCAGTATCTTTAGTGATAGTGAATTAATTTATTATCTCGTTGAGATTTTTAGTGTTTCTGAAATTATGCGAGTGATATCTCCTGCACTTATTGCTTCAGTGCTCTATTTTTGGGGATTTAAACGTCAGCAAAAAGAAACACAGTGGCATTACAGTACCGAATTTATTCTCTTTTTAGGTGTGATGTTTACGGCTACTTTTCTTTGGCAACTGGGAGAATTGCTGGATACAGGAAGTGGCCATATTGCGCCTCTCTTTTTAATTGGCTGTGTCATTTATGGTGCAATTGGATTTATTAGTCGCTCCTCATTGGTGTGGCTATTCTTCTTATTGATGTTAGGAAATTGGTTCGGTGCTGAAACGGGCTATGTCTCTGGTTGGGGCGCTTATTGGTTAGGGATGAACTATCCTATCCGTTTTGTCTTTTTTGGTGCGATATTATTAGCAGGCTGTTATTTCCTACAAAATACGTTGATACATCGTCGTTTATTTACCATGACAAAAATAATGGGGCTCACTTATCTGTTTATTGCATTATGGATAATGTCTATTTTTGGTAATTACGATCCTGATACTTGGTATCGTACTTCAAGTCTGAATTTGTTACCTTGGGCACTGTTATTTGCTGTCGTTTCAGTTATCTGTATTTATATTAGCCTTAAAACAGATGACGGTATGTTAAGAGGTTTTGGCCTAACATTCCTTGGTATCAACCTTTATACCCGATTCTTTGAATATTTCTGGGATAGTTTACACAGTGCAATTTTCTTCTTTATTATGGCGGTTTCATTGATTTTAATTGGACGAAAAGCGGAAAAGATTTGGCATGCTGTTGAAAATAACTCAATTGCCAATAAAGAGAGTAAGAGCAAATAGTATAATTAATAATGTGATAGGAGAACCCATCCTATGGAAAAACGAAGTTGTCATATTCCTTTAGAAGTGAGTTGTGTTGCGTGCCATTATTTTGTTTTCAAAGATAAAGATGAGGCATTTTTTGAGATCTGCCCCGTATGTGGTTGGCAAAATGATGGTACTAAAGAAGGGCAATATAGCGGTTGTAATCACAGCACATTAGAGGACTATCGCAATACTGAAAGGTTTAAAGAAAATTGCTTACAAAGTGCGACGTTTTATATGAAATCTCCCTACTAGCCAAGCATAGGGAGATTTTTTGTTAGTTATGGTTCTGGTTGGTATTCAGAAATAGTGACATCAACATTAATCTCATTACTTTCCCGTAATAACGTGACAGGTAATACCGTACCAGGGCGTGTTTCTGCAATGTAATCCATCATTTCCATCGCGGAAGTCGCTGGCGCATGATTAATACTAAGGATGATATCACCTGTTTTTATTCCAGCTTTATCTGCTGGGCTATTTGGTGTGATCCTAAAAATGCGTAACCCTTGAATTTGCTTAATATCGGTATTCGATGAGCGAATTCTTGGTAATTCTTTTGCTGTAATACCAATAAAGCCACGGATAACACGACCATCACGAATTAGCTTATTCATAATTTTAACTGCAAGTTCGGTCGGAATAGCAAAACCTAACCCTTCGGCTGTAGGGCGGTATCCGTTATAGGAGCCTGAATCAAACGTCATAGTATTAATACCTACAAGCTCACCTTCAGTATTAATTAGCGCACCACCAGAGTTACCTTCATTAATTGAGGCATCTGTTTGTAGGAAATTTTGGTAACGAGTTGGACTTAATCCAACACGCCCCGTAGCACTGATGATCCCTTGCGTAATAGTTTGCCCAATATTAAATGGGTTACCAATAGCCAGCACAACATCACCTACATGAGAAATTCGTTTAGTATTAATGGGAATTGTAGGGAGTTTATCGGCATCTATTTTTAATACCGCAAGATCAGTTAAAGGATCGGAACCAACAAGTAAGCCTTCATAAAGATCACCATTTTGGAGTGCGATAAGGATCTGATCAGCATTATTGATAACATGTTGATTTGTCAGAATATAACCACGACCATCCATAATAACGCCAGCGCCTAGAGATGTTAGTTCACGGCCTTCCTGAGAAAAACTTCCCATCGTACTGCTATAAACATTAACAACCGCAGGGGCAGCTCGTCGTACCGCGGTGTTATAGCTAAAAGGCGCATTGAGAAAATCACCATTAAGTAGGCGTTCAATAAAAATAGGGCGAATTGAAGGGACTGCAATCAAAAGAATTGCTGCTGTGAGAAGACCAATTAGTGTTGATCGCAGTAACTTAGTTAACATAAAAATCCTGTATTTATGTCTGACTGTGAAATTATTCGCGTAGGAGCGGTGAGAATAGCATAGTTTAACTTATGAAAGCATCGCTCAGCGCATAAAATCCCCTTTTAAGCTAATGACTCTTATCAAAAATAGATATAAAAAAAGCCCTATAATGGAAGTTATAGGGCTAAAGAAATCAATAAATTAGATAGGTGAAAAGCTTACTTCTTAGCGCGGTGTATTACGTAACAGCAGGTAAATTTCTTCATTACCACGCTGAATATTCAATGCAAGAACAGGCGGTTTAGCATCAATTGCTTTACGTAAATCGCCTAGAGAGGTAATTGGCGTATTATTGATACCAATAATAAGGTCACCTTTTTGTAAACCTGATGCCGCAGCAGCGGAGTCTTTCTCAACAGAATCAACAGCAACTGCTTTAATTTGTTTGTTTAAGTAGTTACTTAATGTGGCACCTTGTAGTGCAGGAGAGAAATTATCGGCGCGAGTTGCATCTGCTGATTGTTTCTCTAATATCACTTTAACATCCATTGGTTTACCTTGACGGATCAAGCCAATTAGGATCTCTTTACCCGGCGGTGTAGTACCCACTTTAGCTCTTAATTCAGCAAAGCTATTGATACGTTTGCCATCAACTGAAATTAAAACGTCACCCGGTTTAATGCCTGCTTTTGCAGCGGATGAATCTGGCATGACTTCGCTAACAAAAGCACCTCGTTGTGCGTCAATATTAAAGGATTTCGCCAGATCAGAATTCATTTCTGTACCACGAATACCTAAGATGCCACGTTTAACTTCACCATGAGAAATCAGTTGTTGGCTAAGATCTCGCGCCATATTACTTGGGATGGCGAAGCCGATACCGATGTTGCCACCACCTGGAGCTAAAATAGCAGTGTTAATTCCGATTAACTCACCATTTAAGTTAACGAGCGCACCACCAGAGTTACCACGGTTGATTGAAGCATCAGTCTGGATAAAGTTCTCTAAACCTTCAAGATTTAAACCGCTACGACCTAATGCGGAAATAATACCTGATGTTGCTGTTTGGCCTAAACCAAATGGGTTACCTACTGCAACAGCAAAGTCACCAACACGTAATTGGTCAGAGTCCGCCATTTTAATTGCGGTTAAGTTAGTTGGTTTTTCAATTTGCAGTAATGCAATATCTGTTTGTGGATCGCTACCAATTAATTTTGCACTAAATTCACGACCATCATTAATTTGCAGTTGAATTTTATCTGCACCATCAACAACGTGATTGTTTGTTAATACATAGCCTTTTTGTGCATCAATAATGACACCTGAGCCTAAGCCTTCAAAAGGGCGAATACTTTGTTGTTGTGATGGAAAGTTTGGGCCAAAGAAGAATTTGAATTCTTCAGGCACTTGCTGGCTTTGTACTCGTGTTCCTGAAACGTGCACACTGACAACAGCAGGTAACACTTTTTCTAACATCGGTGCAAGGCTTGGCAGTTGTTCGCCTGATGGCATAACTGCAGGCAGTGCCGCCATACTGGTTGCTGGAATAGTAGAGAGTGAAAGTCCGACACTCATTGCTAACGCACTAAGTAATAATTTTCTTTTTTTAGTCAACATGAATTAGAGTCTCTTGATACAGTTATCAAAATAAAAGTTATTGCTCAAAATGAGCTCGATGTCACTAAGACCTGTACTGACAAAGGAAAGTTCATTAAGACATGATGTGCTTTGTTTCCTTTTACACGGATTTACAAGACAAAAGCTATCTTTAAAACCATGGCAAATAATTGTCATTTTATGATATTTAGTAGAAAGAAAAACGCCACAATAAATGTGGCGTTTTAATATTAATTGTCTTTTTTTTCTGTAGGTCTGAACAATCCAGATGCCCCTTCGGAGTAATCACGAGGTGGCATTTTTATTGGAGATTGATCATTAGCCGCTTCTGACTCACTTAATCGGTAATTAAATGGATTTTCTTGAGCAGGCATATCAGGCATGAGCTCATTAGAGCTTTTTGCCATATGTTGATAAAGCTGACGGTAATCTCTCGCCATGTTATCTAATAATTCAGCACTTCTAGCAAAGTGACTGACAAGTTCATTGCGATATGTATCAAGTTCTTCTTTTTTCGTGTCTAACTCTGCTTTGATAGCATCTTGTTGGCGAAGGGTGCTGTTACCGTAACGCATTGCAAGTGCGCCGATAATAAGACCGACAACTAATCCAATCAGTGCATAAACCCAAACCATGGCAACTCCTTTTCATCTAATAGTGAGGACGATGGATTCTTATAACATCATAACCGCTAAAAGGCATGGGTGGAATAATATCCTTAAGCTTAATATAAAATTCGTGTGTTACGTTGATGTTAAAACAATTCTTAATGCTTATAATAGAGGCATTCGACAGACACAAATCAGTATGTCAGAAAATTAAGGATAAGAGGGCATTCATGACTGTTAGTACGCCGTTATCACTTTATGAAGCCGCATTGAAGCAAGGTGATTATCAACCTGATGATGTTCAGAGAAAAACTGTTCTCCACCTTCAACAGATATACCATGCATTATTAAAAGAGACTCCACCAGAAAAAAATTCGCTAACACAGCGATTATTCGGGCGAATTCGCACAAAAAAACAGATTGTTGCACCAGAACGTGGTTTATATATGTGGGGTGGCGTTGGACGAGGTAAAACATGGTTGATGGATATGTTTTATCAAAGCTTACCGACAGAACGAAAACTTCGCTTACACTTCCATCGCTTTATGTTACGTGTTCAAGAAGAGCTGAAAAACTTACAAGGGCATGAAAATCCGTTAGAAATTATTGCTGATGGATTTAAATCACAAACCGACGTGCTCTGTTTTGATGAGTTTTTTGTTTCTGATATTACTGATGCAATGATTTTAGGTACCTTGCTTGAAGCGTTATTTGCTAGAGGTATCACGCTGGTGGCAACCTCAAATATTCCACCTGATGAGCTTTATCGTAATGGATTACAACGTTCTCGTTTTTTACCTGCAATAGAACAAATCAAACATCATTGTGACATTTTAAATGTTGATGCAGGTATTGATTATCGTCTTAGAACATTAACGCAAGCGCATCTTTTTTTGTCTCCGCTTAACGATGAAAATCGCCAGGAGATGGATAGAATTTTCATGCATTTGGCAACCAGTGAACCACAAGTTGATTGTACCTTAACCATTAATCATCGCCCTATGAAAGTAAGAAAAGCATCTAATGGTGTACTCGCTGTTAATTTTTCAACCTTGTGTATGGAACCGCGTAGTCAGCTTGATTACATTGAACTTTCTAAGCATTACCACTCTGTTTTGTTATATGACATGAAACAAATGGGAACATTAAATGAAGACGCTGCGCGTCGGTTTCTAGCGCTTGTTGATGAATTTTATGAGCGTAAGGTGAAACTTATTATTAATGCAAATGTAGAAATGAATGAGATTTACCAAGGTGATTTTTTACGTTTTGAATATCAACGTTGCTTATCTCGTTTACAAGAGATGCAAAGTGAAGAATATTTAGTTCAACCACATCTCGCTTAATTTTTAATTCTTGAAGAAAGTCATCTTTCATTATGGTAGGATGACGCAGGTTAAGTTGCTTGATGTTTTTTTCTATGAAAATAGAAAGTATTAGGCAGCTTACAAGCGCTCTGGAAAGGAACAATTCTTCTCTTCAGGTAGCAAGAATTTATCAGTCAAATCAGAAAAAAGTGCCAGATTCGTTTTTTTCGCTGAAATATTGAAAAAGAATTCAATTGTTTTTCAATTATGACTCGATTTTTTTTTCTGACTTCTCTATAATCTTGCGACCCCACGTTGCAGCAAGTTTTTTATTTCCCAAAAAACTCGCATTTTAGAGTCAGCAGTGCTACTCGAAGGGGTAGGTTTGCTGGACACAAGAGTCGTGTGAACCTCAATAGTATTTGAACCGAGCGTTCACCAACGTGTAACTAAACATTGGGTAATTTTCAATAATGAAAACTTTTACAGCTAAACCAGAAACCGTAAAACGCGACTGGTACGTTGTTGATGCAGACGGCAAAACTTTAGGCCGTTTAGCAACTGAAATTGCTAGCCGTTTACGCGGTAAGCACAAAGCGGAATATACTCCGCACGTTGATACTGGTGATTACATCATCGTTTTAAACGCTGAGAAAGTAGCGGTAACTGGTCATAAACGTACTGACAAAGTTTACTACCGTCATACTGGTCACGTAGGTGGTATCAAACAAGCGACTTTCGAAGAGATGATCGCCCGTAGTCCTGAGCGTGTAATCGAAATCGCGGTAAAAGGCATGCTGCCAAAAGGGCCTCTGGGTCGTGCGATGTATCGTAAACTGAAAGTTTACGCAGGATCTGAGCACAACCACGCGGCACAACAACCGCAAGTTCTGGACATTTAATCGGGATAATAGGCAATGGCTGATAATCAATACTACGGCACAGGTCGCCGCAAAAGTTCTTCCGCACGTGTCTTCATTAAGCCAGGTAGCGGTAATATCGTAATCAACAAACGTAGCCTAGAAGTTTACTTCGGCCGCGAAACAGCACGTATGGTTGTTCGTCAACCGCTGGAATTAGTTGATATGCTGGGTAAATTAGATTTATACATCACTGTTAAAGGTGGTGGTATTTCTGGTCAAGCTGGCGCGATCCGTCACGGTATCACTCGTGCACTGATGGAATATGATGAGACTCTACGTTCTGATCTGCGTAAAGCTGGTTTCGTAACCCGTGATGCGCGTTCTGTTGAACGTAAGAAAGTGGGTCTGCGTAAAGCACGTCGTCGTCCACAGTTCTCTAAACGTTAATTTGTTATCTTTTAGATATCAATTTGATGTTGAAAACCCGTCTTCACAGGCGGGTTTTTTATTTTTGACTTATTTGTGTTTATTAATAATAAAAATATAGTGTTGCTAAAGCATCATGCTATTACTCATAAAACAGGCTTTATGTAAGATAGCAGTAGTATTAAAAAACGTATTTTTTAGATGTTATCTCTAAATAAATTCATTTTTTGATATTATAATCTTAGTTTTAAGGTAGTGTGGCATATTGTGTTGAATTATTTGCATTAGCCCCCCTAAGTAACATGAATTCTGGTAGAATAGCGGGCTTTGGTGTCTTTCTTTCCATGACTTCACAATGTTGCCAACGGGTATATCGATAGTAATACCTGTAATGAATTTGAAAGCCATACCAAAATTATTATGACAATAATGATTGTTGAATGATTATTTTGGTATTACTTGATAATGATATGTGCCGCAAAGACAGGTGAGTTTTTAACCCTGTAAAATATGATTATCCCACGATAACACTGTTATACAGGTAGTTACCCAATGCAGTTAATAACTTAAATGTTTATTTAGGTCTACTGCGTTTGTGTGCTTGTCTTTTAGGAATGGGGAAATGGAAGGGGCATTGTGCTAATTCATTTCTTTAATTGATTAACTTGGAGGTTTTCATGGCTGTCGCTGCCAACAAACGTTCGGTAATGACTTTGTTTTCCGGTCCGACTGATATTTTCAGCCATCAGGTCAGAATTGTCCTAGCGGAGAAAGGTGTCAGTGTTGAAATTGAACAGGTTGAAGCTGGTAATCTTCCACAGGATCTTATCGATCTAAACCCTTACCAAAGTGTACCGACTTTGGTTGATCGTGAGCTGACCCTGTATGATTCACGCATCATCATGGAATATCTTGATGAACGCTTCCCTCATCCTCCTTTAATGCCAGTTTATCCTGTTGCTCGTGGTAGCAGCCGTTTAATGATGCATCGCATCGAGCATGATTGGTATTCTTTAATGAACACCATCGAGAAAGGAACAGAACAGCAAGCAAATGCTGCTCGTAAACAGTTAGCAGAAGAGCTACTGGCAGTCTCTCCTGTGTTTAAAGAATATCCTTACTTTATGAGTGAAGAGTTCAGCTTAGTAGATTGCTACCTAGCTCCTCTGTTATGGCGTTTACCAGTCCTCGGTGTAGATTTAAGTGGTGCTGGCGCTAAAGATGTACAAATTTATATGCAACGTGTTTTTGAGCGTGATTCATTCCTCGCGTCATTAACCGAAGCAGAGCGTGAGATGCGCTTACCTTCAAGAGGGTAATAAAGTATGGAGATTATGGATATGTCTCCGCGTCGTCCGCATTTATTGCGTGCGCATTATGACTGGATCATCGAAAACGATTTAACACCACACTTAGTTGTTGATGTGAATATCGATGGTGTCCAAGTCCCAATGGAATATGCGCACGATGGTCAAATTGTACTAAATATTTCATCTCGTGCAGTAGATAACTTAGAGTTAACACCGTATCAGGTTTTATTTAGTGCAAGCTTTGGTGGCATACCTCGTAAAGTACGAGTGCCTATGGCTGCTGTTATGGCTATTTATGCGAGAGAAAACGGTGCGGGAATGATGTTTGAGCCAGAGCCTGCTTATGAATCTGGTGCATCATTACAGTTTGCTGAAGATGAAAGTGAAGAGAATACTTTAACGCCTGTTAATGAAGGCTTATCGCTTGTCACTGATGGTACGGTAGAAACCGATACATCTTCACCGGATGATGATCCTGAGCCACCTCGCCCAACAGGTCGTCCGTCATTACGTGTTGTGAAATAAGAGAGCATCTTATTTGTATGAATGAAAAGCCCAGTTTATGAACTGGGCTTTTTTTATGTACAAAAAAAGCACTCTATATTGCTATAGAGCGCTTTATTGGATTGCATTACTGAAAAACTATTTCAGCAGTTCTTCTAAACAGCCGGTATAAAGATTAACCGCAGTCATTAATTGTTTTTCATCGAAATCAAAGCCGGCTTGGTGGTGACCTGCAGTTCTATCGGCACCAACAACGAAATACAGTGATTTACCACCACAACGTTGTACACGTTTTGCTAATACAGTTGCATCTTCACTTCCCCCAAATGGGCGAGTAGCAACGGCGGTTAACTCTGCATGTTTACCAACAACTTTGGTCATAATATCAATCAGTTCTTGGTCATTTGTCAGGTCAACGGCTTCACCCATGATCTCGCTTTCCATTTCTAACTGGAAGCTATGTGCTGCGCCTTCAGCCATACGTACTGCATTGGCAGCCATAAAGCTGTTGATCTCTTCGTTTTCACCGCGAACTTCAATTTGCATCTCAGCATTAGCTGGGGTGACGTTACGGCCTTCACCGGCTTTTAATACACCGATATTGATACGAGACATCCCTTTACCATGGCGAGAAATACCCAACATTTGTGTTGCTGCGTGGCAAGCACCAGCTAACGCATTACGACCTAATTCAGGCTCTGCACCAGCGTGAGATGGCGCACCTTTAAAACGGAAGTCATATTTAGTGGTACATAAGAAATGTGTTGGGTTGATAACAATTTCACCACTGTTTGCGATAAAACCTAAGTGCGCGCCTAAGAAGTAATCTGCATCATCGGCAATACCACTTTCAGCCATCGCACGAGCGCCACGAACACCTTCTTCTGCTGGTTGGAATAAGATTTTAACTTTACCAACGACTTTATCTTTATTCTCAACTAACCAATGAGCAACACCTAAACCGATAGAAATGTGCCCATCGTGACCACAAGCGTGCATTTCGCCAGCGTGACAAGAAGCAAAGTTCTCAGCATGAGGGCGGTGTTTAGTTTCGGTTGCTTCGTTAACACCCACACAGTCGATATCAAAACGCAGCGCTACTGTTGGACCTGCTTTACCACTGTCAAAGATGGCCACACAGCCTGTAAGTTCTTTCATCTCATCAAGCAGTGCTTCATCAACGTTGTGTTTTCTTGCAATAGCCAGCCCTTTCTCAACGACTTGGCGACGACGACCAAAAGCGAACTCTTGGTTGATAACTTCAGGACCAACTTTAACTTCTAAACCTAAGCTACGTAATTCTTTAACGATCTTTGCTGTTGTAAGAAATTCAGACCAACCAATTTCTGGATATTGGTGAAATTCGCGACGCCATTTAATTAATTTTTCGAGAGTAAGAGCTGACATATTCATTTCTCCACTTATAGCATGAATAACGCAACCGCGATGACGCCGATAATCATACCTGGTGCAGTACGTTTTGCGATTTCCATAGGGTTAATGTTTGCAAGGCCAGCACAAACAATCGCTGCACCTGCCAGTGGTGACATAGTACGACCTAACGCGCCAGATAATGCCGCTGCCATACCCATATCAGGGATTTCATAACCGAATTGTGCAGCATGAGGTGTTACTGTTTCGTTGAATGCGAATGCTGCTGCGTCACCAGAGCCTGTGATAATACCCATTAAGAATGGCCCTAAAGTACCACCCCAGCGAGCAAATTCAGGAGAATGAGTTAAGAAGTTGATGAACGCGTCGATTAAACCAGATGCTTTCAGACCAGCTGCGAATACTGCAGCTGCAATGATGATACCTAATACATCACCATAAGCATTACCCATACCTTTAAAGAACTCTTTCGTAATTTGAGCTGGGTTAGTTAATGTGATGAACAGGGCATAGATAGAACCGATTAACATTGCTGCAGGTACTGACAATTTGAAAGTGCTAAATGTTTCAAAGAATGGCAGAACTAACAGGATTAAAGGAATGAAAGGTGCTGTTGCATATAAGTAGTTAGGACGAACAGCTTCTGGCGTTGCTTGTGCTGATGAAGAAGATGCATCACCAGTAACAGAAGCCATTTTGAACTCTTTTTTCACTAAAGCGACAACAGCAAGTGAAACTGCAGCAATACCACCAGCCATTAAGCTGTATGGGCTATGGCGAGCGATTAAATCAACCACTTCCATATTTGCCATGTTAGCAACGAAGGCATTATGCGACATACCTGGGCTTAACATTGAACCGATAGTACCACATAACACTGCACCACCTGCGATAGCTGGGTGAATACGTGCTGCGATTAATAATGGAATGAGTGTTGCACCTACCGCAGCCGCACAACCTGCTGCTGATGGGATTGCGATATTAATAAAGTATGTTACGACAACAGTGGCTGGAATAAGGAAGAAGCCCAGACGAGTCATTACTTTTGATAAAACATGAACCAGATGCATATCGCATTTGGTATATTTCATAACATAAGCAAAACCCATACTCGAACAGATTGCTTGAATTAATGATGAAGACACCATGCGCTCGCTAAATGCGGTAAGCGCATCTAATGGGCTCAGACTTAAAATACAGAGTAATAAGCCTGCACCAATTAGCACCATTCGGGTTTCATATTTTTTTATTAGCAAATAGACAGTTACGATAATAACTGCTACTGCGATAAGTTGCATCACCATAGTGATCCCCTAGTTAATTATGACAATTTTATGAAAACGAACCTAACATCAATAAATTATATTTTTCTGTAAAGTTATTAGGTGACTCCATTATGAAGTTGGTAGATTGACAATATTTGATTGTTATCAAATTTAATAGCTGAAATAAAATCTATTTTTTTAGACTGTGATGTTATTAACAAATGCCGTAAAACCATTATCATTAAAAGATGACGGAAAGGTTAAATAAAAAGAGATAAAGTAAAAAATACGAAAATAAATTATATTTACTATAGATCAAGAGTGTTATTTTGATACAAAAAAGAATATCACTTTTTATCAGGCTATTATTCTAGAAATTACATTAAATGGTAATGAGAATGATTAATTGGTCAGATATCTTGATGATCCTTAAATACTATTTATTAATTTCATCGATAATATTGAAAAATTATCCCACTTAAATTAAATGGGATAATAAACAAGAGAAATTGTTATTTTAAATAACGAAAATAAAAATATTTAGCATGATAAATATCGCAATATGCCTTCGGCCGCCTCTCTTCCTTCTGCTATTGCAGTAACAACAAGATCAGAGCCTCGTACAATATCCCCCCCTGCAAACACTTTAGGGTTTGTTGTTTGATTTGGTATTTCTTGATTATCTGAAATAATAATTCTGCCTGAAGATGCATATTCAATATTATTTTCATCTAACCATGGGTAATGAGCAGGTTTAAAACCAAATGCCAGAATAACCGCATCAGCAGATAACACATGTTCACTTCCTTCAATAGAAGTTAATGTTTTATCGCCTTGAGTTTTAATAACGTGAATACCGACCACTTTATTTTGGTTATCGACTTCAATATCTATAGGTTGAAGATTAAATAAAAATTCGCCACCTTCTTCTTTGGCATTTTTTACTTCACGTTTTGAACCTGGCATATTGCTTTCATCACGACGATAAACACAAGTGACTTTATTTGCACCTTGTCGAATGGCAGTACGGATACAATCCATTGCGGTATCACCTCCTCCTAATATCACCACATTTTTATTTTTAAGGTCGATATAAGGTGTTTGAGGATCTTCATCATAACCCATTAAATAACGTGTATTCCCAATTAAATAAGGTAGTGCGCTATAAACACCATTAGCATTTTCATTAGGAAAATGACCACTTAAACTGTGATATGTGCCCAATCCAAGAAATACCGCGTCATATTGTGTTATTAGGGTATTTAGGGAGACATCTTTGCCTATTTCCGTATTGAGGCAAAACTCGATACCCATTTCACTAAATAATTCGCGGCGTCGGATCATCAGTGATTTTTCGAGTTTAAAAGAAGGGATCCCAAAAGTAAGTAACCCTCCAATTTCTGGATGCTTATCATAAACAACGGGTTTCACACCTTGTCGAATAAGAACATCTGCACAGGCAAGACCTGCGGGGCCTGCGCCGATAATCGCGACCTTTTTATCAGTCATTGTGACGTGAGAAAGGTCAGGGCGCCATCCTTGTGCTAAGGCTGTGTCATTGATGTAACGTTCAATATTGCCAATTGTGACTGCACCAAAATCATCATTCAGCGTACAAGCGCCTTCACACAACCTATCTTGAGGACAAACACGACCACAAATTTCAGGCAAACTGTTTGTTTGATGAGAAAGTTCAGCAGCCTCAATAATACGTCCTTCGTTTGCTAGTTTTAGCCAGTTAGGAATGTAATTATGAACAGGGCATTTCCATTCACAATAAGGATTACCACAGCCTAAACAACGATCGGCTTGTGCGGAGGCTTGTTGCGGTGAAAAAGCTTCATAGATTTCAACAAATTCAATTTTGCGAATTGCTAATGGTTTTTTGGTCGGCTCAACACGATTTAAGTCGATAAACTGATACACATTCTGACTCATAATATTCTCCTATTGTGCCTGAACGCGTAATTCAGCAGATGAACGACGAGGATGACCAAGCAACGCATTAACATCACTGGATTTTGGTTTCACCAATTTGAAATGTTGTGACCAATATTCCCATTGTGAAAGTAATCTTTCACCTTGTTGTGAGCCAGTTAGTCTGACATGTTCTGCAATCATGCCACGTAGATGTTCAGCAAGAATGGCAAAGGATGCAACAGGAAGCAACTCAATCGATGAAGTGTTGATCCGTTGTGATAATGTGAGATCTTCATCTAATAGATAGGCAAATCCACCAGTCATTCCCGCACCAAAATTAATCCCTGTTTTACCCAGAACACAGACAATACCACCCGTCATATATTCACAACCGTTATCACCAACACCTTCAACGACAGCAATTGCGCCAGAGTTTCTAACAGCAAAACGCTCCCCAGCCAATCCTGAAGCATAAAGTTTTCCGCCTGTTGCGCCATAAAGGCAAGTATTTCCCATAATGGTGGCGTGATGACTTTTAAATGCAGAGCCAACAGGAGGTGAAATGACAATACGGCCTCCAGCCATACCTTTACCAACATAATCATTGGCATCACCCACTAAGGTTAATTCAACGCCTTGTGCATTCCATACACCAAAGCTTTGACCTGCGGTTCCGGTAAAATAAAGTTTAATTGGTGTGGCAGATAAGCCACTTTCACCATATTTCTTGGCGATAATGCCTGATAATGTTGCTCCCACAGAGCGATCTGTATTACGGATATTAAAGTAGTGTGTTTGGCTTTTTTGTTGTTCGATAGCATCATAGGTTTGAGCAACAATTCGCTGATTTAACTCACCTTTATCATAAGTATGATTATTTTCCTGGAAATAAAGCGAATTGCCTGATGGTGAAGTTGCTGTTTCTAACAATCCACTTAAAGAGAGTTTTTGCTGTTTACTGCTCACACCTTCTAGGCATGAAAGCAGATCAGTTCGACCGATTAAATCGGTGATTTTTCTCACACCAAGTAAGGCCATTAACTCACGAGTTTCTTGCGCAATAAAACGAAAGTAGTTAATAACACGTTCAGGTAATCCATGATAATGATTGCGACGGAGTGTTTCATCTTGGGTTGCAACACCCATTGCGCAATTATTTAAATGGCAGATGCGCAGATATTTACAGCCTAATGCCACCATTGGCCCAGTACCAAATCCAAAACTTTCTGCGCCTAAAATTGCCGCTTTAATAATATCTAGACCTGTTTTTAATCCACCATCAACTTGCAAACGAATTTTATGGCGTAAATTATTTGCTACTAACGCTTGTTGAGTTTCAACTAAGCCTAATTCCCATGGGCTACCTGCATATTTTACGGAAGTTAAAGGGCTTGCACCTGTTCCGCCGTCATAACCCGCAATGGTTATCAAATCAGCGTAAGCTTTAGCAACACCTGTAGCAATAGTGCCTACACCAGGCTCTGACACTAGTTTTACAGAAATAAGTGCAGTTGGATTGATCTGTTTTAAGTCGAAAATAAGTTGTGCTAAATCTTCAATAGAGTATATATCGTGATGAGGAGGCGGTGATATTAGGGTAACACCAGGCACGGCATAACGCAGTTGCGCAATATAAGGTGTCACTTTATCGCCAGGAAGTTGTCCACCTTCACCGGGCTTTGCCCCTTGTGCGACTTTGATTTGTAAAACATCCGCACTCATTAAATAAGAAGGTGTTACACCAAAACGACCAGAGGCGATTTGTTTAATGCGAGAGACTTTATCGGTACCGTAACGTGCGGGATCTTCGCCACCTTCTCCTGAATTTGAAAAACCTCCCAATGTATTCATCGCTTGTGCAAGAGCTTCATGAGCTTCTGGGCTTAATGCCCCAATTGACATAGCGGCAGTATCAAAGCGTTTAAATAACTCGGTTTCATGTTCGACTTCTTCAATCGAAATAGGCGTTGTCTTGTTATTGAGAACTAACATATCGCGCAAGGTTGTGATTGGGCGCTGTTGCACTAGATTTGCGTAATGCTGATAGTCAGTATATTTCCCGCTATTTACAGCTTTTTGTAGTGCTTGAACGACATCAGGGTTATAAGCGTGGTATTCCCCTTTATGGGCGTATTTTAATAAACCACCCGCTTCTAAAGGATAACGGGCTAACCAAGCTCGCTTAGATAGATTAAATAAGTCGTGCTCAAAATCGCTAAAATCAGCGCCATTAATTCGATTATCAACGCCTGCAAAACAGAGCTCGACAACCCTATCATTTAATCCGACTGCTTCAAAAAGTTGAGAGCAACGGTAAGACGCCACGGTTGAAATGCCCATTTTAGACATGATCTTATACAACCCTTTGTTGATGCCGTTGCGGTAATTAAGCATCATTTGGGCATAGCTTGTTTGTAGGATTTGTTTATCAACACGTTGAGCTAAAGATTCATAAGCAAGGTAAGGATAAATAGCGGTAGCACCAAATCCAAGTAGTACAGCGAAATGGTGAGGATCACGGGCACTGGCTGTTTCAACAATGATATTGGCATCACAACGTAAATTATTGTCTACCAAAACTTTTTGTACTGCACCAACCGCCATAGGGGCAGGAATAGGTAGTCGCTCTTTAGTGATATTTCTATCTGATAAAACTAATAACACCGCGCCACTATGAACTTCCTGTTGTGCTTTTTCACATAATTGGCGTAACGCAGTTTCTAGATTGCATTCTGTTGGTCGATAAGTGATATCAAGATGAACAGAGCGGTAATAAGGGGTTTCTTGATTAACAAGTTGTTGAAAGTCGCTATAAAGCAAAATAGGCGATTTAAAGCTCAGTCTATGTGCTTGACCTTCTGCTTCACAAAACACATTCATCTCGCGTCCAATGCAGGTCGCTAAAGACATGACATGGGCTTCTCTTAATGGATCTATAGGAGGATTTGTGACTTGCGCGAATTTTTGTCTGAAATAGTCATAAATAAGACGAGGGCGTTGAGAAAGAACAGCAAATGGAGTGTCATCGCCCATTGAACCTGTCGCTTCTTGCCCATTTTCTGCAAGCACATGCAAAATGTTTTCAAGCTCTTCTTGGCTATATGCAAACTGTTTTTGATAAGTGGCTAATAAGGTGTCATCAAAAGCACGTTGTCCTGTGGCTTGCTGTTCTGGCAACTCTTCAAACGGCGTTAAGCGTTTGACATTGCGCTCTAGCCACAATTTATAAGGATGGCGTCTTTTTAAATCCTCATCGGTTTCGGCAGAGTGGAGAATACGTCCATGATGAGTATCGATAACCATTAGCTCGCCGGGACCGACGCGTCCTTTTTCTCGCACTTCATCAGGCTGATAATCCCAAATACCAATTTCAGAAGCGCAAGTGATGATGTTATCTGTGGTAATAACATAGCGAGCAGGGCGTAAACCGTTTCTATCTAGCGTACACGCAGCATAACGACCATCTGATAACACAATACCTGCAGGGCCATCCCAAGGCTCCATATGCATTGAGTTAAAATCAAAAAATGCCCGTAAATCCTCATCCATTTGTGGATTATTTTGCCATGCAGGTGGCACTAATAACCGCATTGCACGAACAATATCCATACCGCCATTGAGAAAAAGCTCTAGCATATTGTCGAGTGAACTTGAGTCTGAGCCACTCTCATTTACAAAAGGGGCGGCACTTTGTAGATCAGGAATAAGGGGTGTATGGAATTTATAGGCGCGAGCTCTAGCCCACTGGCGATTGCCTGTAATGGTATTAATTTCACCGTTATGTGCTAAATAACGAAAAGGTTGTGCAAGAGGCCATCTGGGAATGGTGTTAGTTGAAAAACGTTGGTGGAACAAACAGATTGAAGATTCCATCCGTAGATCAGCGAGATCGGTAAAAAAGCGTGGCAGATCGATGGCCATACAGAGGCCTTTATAAATCGTCACCAAATTAGAAAGACTACAAATATAAAAATCATTATCAGTAATGCGTTTTTCAATACGTCTACGAGCAACAAAGAGCCGTCTTTCAATATCGCTTATCCGCCAGCCAGCGGGTGCATTAACAAAGACTTGTTCAATTAAAGGAAGAGATGAAAGGGCGATACTACCTAGAATATCCGTGTTGATAGGGACTTTACGCCAGCCCACAATAGAGAGTGTTTCATTTTGAAGTTCTTCTTCAATAATAAGGCGGCATTGTGTCGCGATATTAGGGTCTTGGCTTAAAAATAGCATTCCAACAGCGTAGTTTTTGGCTAAATGCCAGCCTTTTTCCTCAGCAACTAATTGAAAGAAGCGATCGGGCTTTTGTAAAAGTAATCCACAACCATCGCCTGTTTTACCATCAGAAAGAATGGCTCCTCGATGTTGCATTCTGGCGAGACCGTGGATTGCATTTCTGACAATTTTATGACTGGCTTGCCCTTCAATATGCGCGATCAACCCAAATCCACAATTGTCTTTTTCCTGTGTCTTTTGATAGAGCATTTTTTTGCTTCCTACTTAGTTTACTGGGCACCTCAAAACAGAGCGCAAAAGGAACGTTTTGGCTCAAAGTATGTAGGTAAATTTATGGGTGCTCATCGGGTGATGTTGTGTTTGCTTAGCTTGGAGTGTTTTTTATATAGCTACGCAATGCCTTTTCAACTTATCGATAAATAAAAATGAGGTCAATGTGTAAGGAGATTTGACTAGAATAAGATGAATAAAAGAATTTTTATTTTAATTTATTGATAAATAAATAAAATGTTTGTTTTTTGAAGGAGGTTAATACCTATTTTTAGTGTGAGTTATATCACTTTATTTAAGCCATTTCGCTTTATCACATCCTTTAATGATAAAAGCGAGTAGTTAGTTATTCTAATGATTAGAATAAATTTAGTTTTTTATTGTTTTTATACATTTTGTATAAAAAAAGACAAATTGAATTTTTTCTAGTAAGGTCTATTTATCGTTGATATCGCTATCGTTTATGCAATTAAGTTTTGCATTATTTTTATGAATACATATATCGGAGAGGTTCTTGTTAAGAGAAAATAGAGAGTTAAATCAAACAAAGTAATGAGAAATAACTACTCTTAGCAAGATTTCTGAATGTTCGCCACTGCGCCAATTCATTTTTGGGTTATCATTCCATAGATTCAATATATTGGAGTTTTCAATGAAATTGCTCAAAGGGCTTGCCCAATACTACGTTGACTTAATGATGAGGCTGGGGCTAATTCGCTTCTCATTATTGTTGGCTTCTGCATTAGTTGTTTTAGCGATGGTTGTTCAAATGGCGGTGACATTCTTGCTTGCAGGTGATGTTACCAGTATTGACCTTGTTCGCTCTATTTTCTTTGGGCTGATTATTACGCCTTGGGCTGTCTATTTTCTCTCTGTTGTGGTTGAACAACTTGAAGAGTCACGACGCCGTTTATCTCGTATGGTGGATAAACTTGGGGTAATGCGTCAGCGCGACTTAGAGCTTAACTCTCAATTAAAAGAGAATATTGAGCAATTAAACTTGGAAATTCAAGAGCGTGAAAAAGTTGAAAAAGCACACCTTGAACTACTCGAAAAACTAAAAAGCGAAATGAAGCGTCGTGAATTGACGCAAATCGAGCTTGAACAGCAATCCTCACTTTTACGCTCATTCCTTGATGCCTCTCCTGACTTAGTTTATTACCGCAATGAAGACAATGAATTTTCAGGATGTAACCGCGCGACGGAATTACTGACAGGCAAAAGCGAGAAGCAGCTTATCGGTTTAACACCACTTGATGTTTATGACGAAGATATTGCAATAAAAGTGATGGAAACAGATGAGAAAGTCTTCCGTCATAATGTGTCACTCACTTATGAGCAATGGTTAGTTTATCCAGATGGACGCAAGGCTTGTTTTGAGCTGCGTAAAGTGCCGTTTTATGATCGTATTGGTAAACGTCATGGCTTAATGGGCTTTGGACGTGACATTACAGAGCGTAAGCGCTATCAAGACGCGTTAGAGAACGCGAGCCGTGATAAAACCACCTTTATCTCAACAATCAGCCACGAATTGCGTACACCGCTAAATGGTATTGTTGGGTTAAGCCGTATCTTATTGGATACCGAGCTTTCGCCAGAACAACTCAATTACTTAAAAACCATACATGTGAGTGCGATTACGTTAGGAAATATTTTTAATGACGTGATTGAAATGGACAAAATTGAGCGTAGAAAAATTCAATTAGATAACCAGCCAATTGACTTTACTGAATTTATTTCTGATTTAGAAAATCTGTCTGGACTGTTAGTACAGCCAAAAGGATTGAAATTCACACTGGAAGCAGAAGAAACACTACCACATAAAATAACCTCTGATGGAACTCGATTACGCCAGATCTTATGGAACCTCATCGGTAATGCCGTGAAGTTTACCCAAGAAGGCGAAATCAAAGTGCGTATTTGGCAAGAAGCGCCAGATAAGTTGTTCTTTGAAGTGAAAGATAGCGGAATTGGTATTCCAAAAAGTGAGCTGGAGAAGATCTTTGCCATGTACTATCAAGTTAATGATAGTCAAGGTGGTCGTTCTGCAACGGGAACGGGTATCGGACTTGCCGTCTCAAAACGCCTAGCACAGCATATGGGCGGTGATATCCGTGTTGAGAGTGAGTTAGGTAAGGGGTCTACTTTTACTCTCTCTATCGTCGCTCCTGCGATTGAAGAGCAGCACAATATCGAAAGTGATGATGAGCTCTTATTACCGGCTTTAAATATTCTTCTTGTGGAAGATATTGAACTCAATGTAATTGTCGCCTGCTCTGTTTTAGAAAAATTGGGTAATACTGTTGATGTAGCAATGACAGGGCAAGAAGCATTATCGATGTTTAAGCCTGATGAATATGACTTAGTGCTATTAGACATTCAATTACCAGATATGACAGGGTTCGATATTTCAAGAAAATTACGTCAAGAATTCGACAGTAATGAACTTCCTCCTCTTATTGCTTTAACAGCAAATGTTTTGAAAGATAAAAAAGAGTATTTGGATGCAGGAATGAATGATGTGCTAAGTAAACCACTTTCTGTGGATGCGCTTACCGCGATTATCAATAAATTCTGGGGGGATGGTGCGGTTTCTGTGCCATGTAATGAGTCATCGGAATTGTTGAATAAAAATGAAGAATTATTAGATATAGACATGCTGAATCAATACATCGAACTTGTCGGACCTCAATTAATCACTGATGGTCTAGATGTTTTTGAGAAGATGATGCCAAGTTATATGTCTGTCCTTGAATCTAACATGACTGCACGTGATCAGAAGGGCATCACTGAGGAAGGACATAAAATTAAAGGAGCAGCGGGTTCTATAGGTTTAAAACATTTACAGCAACTCGCTAAACAGATCCAATCATCGGAATTACCTGCTTGGTGGGACAATGTACAAGAGTGGGTAGATGAGCTAGAAAGAGATTGGAGAAAGGATGTGGAAAGTTTAAGAAACTGGTTATCAGACACTAGAAAAAAATAACCCCAACCGAAGGTTGGGGTGCGCGAATACTGCGCCAACACCAGGGAAACTTTTCTATCCGCTTTTTTTGATTCTCATTACATAGGCGAATAGGATGAAACTATTCCATACATCATACAAGCAACAAAATAGCAAAGATAAGTTTTTTTGTTACAAGAAACATTTAAATATGTGATGCCGATTGGTGTTTACACCTATAAATGGGTAACTAGTAATCTACTACAAACGGAGAAAGATATGAAATCAATTGCGGTAATTTTAAGTGGCTGTGGTGTATTCGATGGGAGTGAAATCCATGAATCAGTGCTCACAATGCTTGCTTTAAGCCAAAATAATGCTGAAGTTCATTATTTTTCACCTAATGATTTACAACCAACTGTAATTAATCATATTACAGGTGAAGAAAAATCAGAAAAAAGGAATATGATGGAAGAATCTTCTCGTATTTCTCGTGGGAAAATATCCCCTTTATCAGAGGCAAAGGCTGAAAACTTTGATGCTGTCATTATTCCTGGTGGTTTTGGTGCAGCGAAGAATTTGTGCAATTTCGCAACAAAAGGGAGTAACTGTGAAATTAACAAAGATCTCTTAAGGTTTGTACAAGCGATGCATCAGCAAAATAAACCATTAGGGCTAATGTGTATTGCACCTGTAATGTTACCAAAAATGTTAAATTCTCCAGTAAAATTAACAATTGGAAATGACACAGAAACAGCACATGCAATCGAAAAAATGGGTGGCGTCCATATAGATTGCCCTGTTGATGATATTGTTGTTGATGAAAAATATCGTGTTGTCACAACTCCTGCGTATATGCTTGCACAATCTATTGCACAAGCACAGGTAGGTATTGAGAAACTGGTTAAGAAAGTCCTTGAAATGGCATAAAGAGTAGGTAAAAACAGCAGATGGTACTGGTGAGAAAGTTAAAGAAAGTATTAATTATTTTAATTGCTTTATGGCTGTTAACAGTTGTGCTGTTTTCTTTTTTACCTGTGCCTTTTTCTGCTGTTATGGTTCAAAGACAAATTTCTGCTTGGAGTGAGTTTGATTTCTCTTATGTATCACATTCCACTTGGGTGGGTGAAAAAGAGATAGCATCAGTGATGTATTTAGCCGTGATTGCTTCTGAAGATCAAAATTTTCCCAAACATTGGGGCTTTGATTTTGATGCTATTGAGAAAGTTTTCAAAAAAAATCATAACAACGGGAAAACATTACGTGGTGCATCGACTATTTCTCAGCAAACTGTCAAAAATCTTTTTTTATGGGATGGTCGTAGTTGGATAAGAAAAGGGCTTGAGGCGGGAATGACGCCCGTTGTCGAGCTTATTTGGTCAAAAAAACGTATTTTAACCGTATACCTGAATATTGTTGAGTTTGGTGATGGGATCTTCGGTGTAGAGCAGGCTTCCCAACACTATTTTAGAAAGCCAGCAAAACAACTCACAAGTCATGAGGCCGCATTACTAGCCGCAGTATTACCTAATCCGCATATTTACCATGTAAATAAACCTTCTGCTTATACTCTAAAGCGGCAACAGTGGATCTTAAATCAGATGCGACTAATGGGGGGAATTAGCTTCTTAAAGAAAAATAATTTGTCATAACTCTATAAGGTTTGAAATATCTTTCTATTAGGCTCAGCAATCTTCTCTGATAGCTTTGTTATCGCTGAGGGATCGTTAGATTGGCGAGACTGAATACGAAATTGTGAAGGCGTCATGCCGTATTTACGTTTAAAAGCATCGCAAAAATAGGCATTACTGCCAAAACCACAGCGATGACTTATTTGAAAAACAGAGTAATTAGAAAATGTCAGGTAATTTAAAGCAATCCCCATTCTGACATCCAGTAATAGCTGACAGAACGAGACACCTTCTTTACTTAAATGCCGACGTAACGTTGATGGTGTTGTAAAAAGTGTTTTAGCCACATCTTCTAAATGCCATTTTTTTTGCGGATCTTGTGTAATTAAATGCGTAATTGCCTGATTTTTGGGCTCATCATAGTTAAATCGGAAGATATTTAAAATATCGATACCTTCTTGATACACCGCCATCAAAATAAAAAACAAACATTGCTGCATAAACATGGTTTCTTGAGATGGAGAGCCATGTGGAAGTGGTAAGCACTGTTTTAAAATTCCAAAATTACTTTTTATCACTTCAGGCGTTGATAAATGGTAAGCAGGTAGGTGGCTTGTTAGTGGTGAACTAGATTTAATTAAAGGCTTTAGTAAAGAGAAAACAGATTGAAGCTCTGTTTCACATAACACAAGCGTGTGTAGTTCAATCGATTTATGCGTAAATTGGCTGACTATATCGCAAGAGACTTGACTGTATTTCGGAATAATAAGCGTTAAATGGCTGGATACATCAATAGTTTGTCCATTGATGCAAATCGTACCTTTTGCGCCACTAACCATCGCTATCATCGGGTTTTCGATGTAAAACGTTTTTAAAGACATTTGGTTAGAGGACAGGATGTGTTTGTATTCCATGATCTCCGATATACCGTAGGCAAGTTAAGCATTAATCTTGCTTAAATGAACAATACTCAAAATTAGCTCATTGGTTGTATAAACTGATAAGCCACGTCTAGAATAATAAATAGAGAGATTATTCTAATTTAAATTAGTGTTGTCATGCAAAGCAGAATGAGAGTGAAGCAGAATATAATCTTGTTGATAAAACATGACTATATAGATATCTGCTCATTTTTTACATTTATTTTAAACAGTGTCATTTTTTCTAAATAAATTGCTATTTATTCAAAACGCATTTTTCGTAATAAGGTGTAGAATCGCGCGTCACAGACGAAGGAGATTATCCTGTTCTTAGGATATCACTGTTTGTCTTTTATCCACACCCTATCCAACATTCATTAGCTTATTTTCTATTTGATTTTGAATGACTCAATCTTATGGATAGCGCTGTATGTATTCACGTATTTTCCTGATTTATTGATAATTTTGCCGAGTTGGCAGGAGTGAGTATGTCTGACTTTTCAGGGAAGGGTTGGCTTGCTGAAATCGTTTTACGTTATGAAGTAAAACGCGAAATAACACGTCTTACAGAAAAGCGTCATATCGGCCCATTAATGGTTCAGCGTCCTTTTTATCCTGAGCAAGGTATTGCACACACTTATTTGCTTCATCCCCCAGGTGGTGTGGTCGGTGGCGATAAACTATTGATTAATATTGATGTGCAACCCCAAGCACATGCATTGCTCACAACACCCGGAGCCACTAAGTTTTACCGTAGTGCTGGCGGTGTTGCTCGGCAAGTTCAAACCTTAAAAGTGGCAGCTAATGGTTTTTTAGAGTGGTTACCTCAAGAAAATATCTTTTTTCCTGAAGCCCAAGTTCGCCTAGAAACACATATTCATATTGCATCTACTGCCAGATTTATTGGCTGGGAAATTCAATGTTTTGGTCGTCCCGTTTTAAATGAATGGTTTGAAGATGGCAATGTAAAAGGGCGTTTAAATATCTATATCGATGAAAAACTGACATTAACTGAGTCACTTTTTGTCGATGGTTTACAAAAAAGATCGGCTGCCATGCGTGAGTTTCCGATGTTGGGATCACTTTATATCTATCCCGCAGCTGACGAATTAAAAAGCCTTATTCAACAAAGTATCGAGGCTTTCTCCGCTTCTTATGATCATGTTATCGAATATGGTTTAACGGATGTAGACGGTATTTTAGTTTTACGGTTATTAGGCTCGCAAACAGAGCCGATGATGGCGTGTTTTGCTCAAGTTTGGCAAGCCGTCAGACAACACTGGTTAGGGTATTGCCCTGAGCCGCCTCGTATATGGGCGACATAATCGTTAATTTTAGGAGCAGAAATGGAATTAACACCAAGAGAAAAAGATAAATTACTGCTTTTTACAGCGGGTCTTGTTGCTGAAAGACGTTTAGCGAAAGGGCTCAAGCTTAATTATCCTGAAGCGGTTGCACTTATCAGTTGCGCCATTATGGAAGGGGCAAGAGAGGGTAAAACCGTTGCCCAATTGATGAGTGAAGGGCGTACTGTTTTGACGGCGGAACAAGTCATGGAAGGCGTGCCAGAAATGATCAAAGACATCCAAGTGGAATGTACATTCCCTGATGGTACAAAACTTGTTTCTATTCATGATCCTATTGTGTAGGTAATAACATGATACCCGGTGAAATTAGAGTTAACCAAGCATTAGGCGACATCGAACTTAATGCTGGTCGAGAAACAAAAACAATACAGGTTGCAAATCATGGTGATAGACCCGTGCAAGTCGGCTCTCATTATCATTTTTATGAAGTGAATGAGGCGCTGAAATTTGAACGAGAAGGCACATTAGGTTTTCGTTTAAATATTCCAGCGGGCATGGCGGTTCGTTTTGAACCAGGGCAAAGCCGTACTGTTGAATTAGTGGTTTTTGCTGGAAAGCGTGAAATTTATGGCTTTCATGGCAAGGTGATGGGTAAATTGGAGAGTGAGAAAAAATGAAAACTATCTCACGTCAAGCTTATGCAGATATGTTTGGTCCAACAACTGGCGACCGTCTGCGATTAGCTGATACTGAGCTTTTTCTCGAAATTGAAAAAGACTTCACCACTTATGGCGAAGAGGTCAAATTTGGTGGTGGTAAAGTTATTCGCGATGGCATGGGGCAAAGCCAAGTTGTCAATGCTGAATGTGTCGATGTGCTTATTACAAACGCAATTATTTTAGATCATTGGGGTATTGTAAAAGCGGATATCGGTATTAAAGATGGCCGCATTGTAGGTATCGGTAAAGCGGGTAATCCTGATGTTCAACCTAATGTAGATATTGTTGTAGGGCCTGCCACAGAAGTGGTTGCAGGTGAAGGCAAAATTGTTACCGCTGGTGGCGTTGATACGCATATTCACTTTATCTGCCCTCAACAAGCACAAGAAGGTTTAGTGTCTGGTGTCACCACGTTTATTGGTGGTGGTACAGGGCCTGTTGCTGGAACAAATGCAACCACAGTAACGCCAGGTATTTGGAATATGCACCGCATGTTAGAAGCCGTTGATGAATTGCCTATTAATGTGGGTTTATTCGGTAAAGGCTGTGTGAGTCAACCAGAAGCCGTTCGCGAGCAAATTGAAGCCGGTGCTATTGGTTTAAAAATCCATGAAGACTGGGGTGCAACACCGATGGCAATTCATAACTGCCTTAATGTTGCCGATGAAATGGATGTGCAAGTCGCTATTCACTCTGACACTTTAAATGAAGGCGGTTTCTACGAGGAAACTGTGAAAGCGATAGCTGGTCGTGTGATCCACGTTTTCCACACAGAAGGCGCAGGTGGTGGGCATGCACCTGATGTAATTAAATCAGTTGGTGAGCCGAATATTTTGCCTGCTTCTACTAACCCAACAATGCCTTATACCATTAACACTGTAGATGAGCATCTCGATATGTTGATGGTTTGCCATCATCTTGATCCGTCTATTCCTGAAGATGTGGCTTTTGCTGAATCTCGTATTCGCCGTGAAACCATCGCAGCAGAAGATATCTTACACGATATGGGTGCTATTTCTGTTATGTCGTCAGACTCACAGGCAATGGGACGTGTAGGTGAAGTTATTCTTCGTACTTGGCAATGTGCGCATAAAATGAAATTACAGCGCGGCACATTAGACGGTGATACCGCTGAAAGTGATAACCATCGTATTAAACGTTATGTGGCGAAATACACGATCAATCCTGCTTTAGCACATGGTATTGCACACGAAGTCGGCTCTATTGAGAAAGGTAAATTAGCGGATCTGGTTTTGTGGGATCCGGCTTTCTTTGGAGTGAAACCTGCGTTGATCATGAAAGGTGGCATGATAGCTTATGCGCCAATGGGTGATATTAATGCGGCTATTCCAACACCTCAGCCTGTACATTATCGCCCAATGTATGCTTGCTTAGGTAAAGCGAAATATCAGACGTCGATGATCTTTATGTCAAAAGCGGGCATTGAAGCTGGAGTGCCTGAAAAGCTGGGCTTAAAGAGCTTAATTGGTCGTGTTAAAGGCTGTCGTAACATCACTAAAGCTTCGATGATCCACAATAGTTATGTGCCTCATATCGAGCTTGATCCTCAAACCTATATTGTGAAAGCTGATGGTGTGCCATTAGTGTGTGAACCTGCAACGCAATTACCAATGGCACAACGCTATTTCCTCTTTTGATTAGCGTTTACCGAGAATGTAGAGAATGAAAAGATTTACTCAACTTATTGATAAACAAAAAGCACTTGAATTAGTAACGCCAGAAACAAAAGCTCTTACTTTATGCTTAACGATGGATGAAAGAACCAAAAGTCGTTTAAAAGTGACGTTAAGCGATGGGCAAGAAGCTGGGCTATTTTTGCCTCGCGGTACGGTGCTAAAAGAGGGTGATATCTTACTGTCAGAAGATAATACGCTAGTCACAATTGAAGCGGCAAAAGAGCAAGTTTCAACGGTATATAGTGACGATCCTCTGTTATTGGCTCGTGTTTGTTACCACTTAGGTAATCGCCATGTTCCATTACAAATCGAGGCGGGTTGGTGTCGTTATTTTCACGATCATGTTTTAGATGATATGGCGAGAGGTTTAGGTGCCAATGTGGTTGTGGAGTTAGAGAAATACCAACCTGAGCCGGGCGCTTATGGTGGATCGTCAGGTGGTCATCATCATCATTCTCATGGCGACCATCACCATCACCACTAATTATTTGAATAGGGGAGCTTATTGATGCTTGCAGATCTGCGCTTATATCAATTAGTCAGTCCTTCTTTACCTGTAGGATCGTTTACTTATTCTCAAGGGTTAGAGTGGGCGATTGAAAAGGGTTGGGTTTGTTGTCCTCAAACATTAGCGGACTGGCTAAGTACCCAAATAACCGGCACTTTAGCAACGTTAGAGCTTCCTATCTTACGGCGATTACAAGAAAATCTAGCTCAAGCCAAAATGAGTGAAGTGAAGTATTGGTGTGATTTTATTGTCGCAAGTCGTGAAACTAAAGAGTTGCGACAAGAAGAGCGCCAACGAGGCATCGCTTTTGCTCGATTACTTCCTCAATTAGATATTGAGCTAGATGAAACCTTACAGGCTTGTGTAAAACAGACACAACTCATGGCATTTGCGTTAGCTGCTGTGAAATGGAATATTTCTGCTGAAAAGTTATGTTGTGCTTACGCTTGGGGTTGGCTTGAAAATACGGTGATGTCAGGAGTGAAACTGATCCCTTTAGGGCAAAGTGCAGGACAGAAAATATTGTTTACATTAGCAGAGCAGATCCCCGCGATTGTTGAACAATCTACACATTGGCCCACTGAAGATATTGGAAGTTTTACACCTGCGCAAATTATTGCCAGTAGTCGCCATGAAACACAATACACTCGACTTTTTCGTTCATGAGAAATCTATATGCAAGAATATAATCAACCACTCCGTATTGGTGTTGGTGGCCCTGTTGGATCAGGAAAAACGGCACTGTTAGAAGTTCTTTGTAAAGCAATGCGCGACACTTATGAAATCGCAGTTGTCACTAACGATATTTATACTCAAGAAGATGCCAAGATCTTAACGAGAGCTGAAGCATTAGATGCGGATCGTATTATTGGTGTCGAAACGGGGGGTTGTCCTCATACTGCTATTCGTGAGGATGCATCAATGAACCTTGCGGCGGTTGAAGAATTAGCAATGCGCCACAAAAATCTTGATATCGTTTTTGTGGAAAGTGGTGGTGATAACTTAAGTGCGACATTTAGCCCAGAGCTTGCTGATTTAACTATTTATGTGATTGATGTGGCTGAAGGGGAAAAAATTCCACGTAAAGGTGGCCCCGGAATTACACATTCAGACCTATTAGTTATTAATAAAATCGATCTGGCACCTTATGTTGGCGCATCATTAGAAGTGATGGAAGCAGACACAGCAAGAATGCGTCCTGTGAAGCCTTATGTTTTCACAAATCTAAAAGAAAAAGTTGGCTTGGAAACTATTATCGATTTTATCATTGATAAAGGCATGCTAAGACGCTAACAGTTTGTTGAGAAAAGGCGAGTTTTAGTCGAGAAAGAAACTGTCAGTATCGGTTATTTATTATAAATACCGATACTGACAGGATAATACAAAAACGATGTTAGTAATGGGATCAGTTAAGGTAAGTAAATGCCGTGGTTACTTTTACTACGCCTTTGGTTTCACTGGCAATTTTTGCAACCGCAGCCCCTTCTTGGCGAGTCAAAATACCAAATAAGAACACTTCACCATTTTCAGTGATCACTTTTACAGAAGAAGATTTGACTGAATCACTGCCTAAAATTTGAGAGCGAACTTTGGTTGTTAACCATGTATCTGAAGACGCTGTGCCTAATGTCACAGGTTCGCCTTGGCGGACTTCGTTATAGACGTTATTCACGCCTTCAACCTTACTCGCAACTTGTTTTGCTGTATTCGCAACAGACATATCAGGGCTTTGGCCTGTTAACAGAATATTGCCTTGATAAGCCGTAGCTACGATACGTGAATTGCTTTTCTTGATCTGTTCGTTTTTGTTTAGAGCACCAGAAACTCGTGCTTCCAATGTACCATCGTCAACTTGTTGCCCTAATGAGCGAGGATCGGTTGCAGTCTTACCCGCAACTGCGGCAGTGCCGACAACCGCTGCGCCGATACAACCTTGCAGTAAAAGTGCAGAACATAGCACTGCAGTGATAGGAAGCAATTTCATAGTAACTCCTTAGTCATCCTGATGTGGGAATAATGTATTATCAATTAAATCACAGAGACAATTGACTGTTAGCATCTGAACTTCCTGTATTCTGACGGTGCGTTGAGATGGAATACGAATTTCAACGTCTTGAGGGCCTAATAATCCGGCAAGCTCTCCGCCATCATAACCTGTTAATGCAACAATGGTCATATCTCGTGTAACAGCGGCTTCAACGGCTTTAATAATACTTCTGCTGTTACCGTGAGTTGAGATAGCAAGTAGCACATCTCCAGCTTGTCCTAATGCACGCACTTGTTTTGCATAGATTTCATCGTGTTGCTGATTCCCCATAATTGCAGTCATCACAACGCTATCTGTGTTTAACGATAATGCAGGCAAGCTTGGGCGCTCTGTTTCAAAACGATGGATCATGCTGGCGGCAAATCGCTGTGCTGTTGCTGCTGAGCTACCGTTTCCACAGCTTAATATTTTATGGCCGTTTAACAAAGATTGAACCATCATCATGGCGGCTCTGGAAATGGCATCTGGTAATGCTTCTGCTGCTGCAATTTGAGTTTGAATACTCTCTGTAAAGCAGACTTTGATTCTATCAAGCACGTTAAGACCTATATAATCTAATTTAACGAATAAATTCCGTATAATCGAGAATGTTTTTTAGCCATATTAGCTGGCGTTGATTAAATGCACAAATATCAAAACGACAGTCTGAAGTCTCAATACTTTCTTGGCGTTGTGCTAGCCAACATTTTGCTGTATGCCATAAGCGACGCCGTTTTGAGGTAGTAATAGAGTTTATAGCATCACCAAATAAGATGTTACGTCTAAAACGAACCTCAACAAATACCCATGTCCTCTTTTCCTGCATAATAAGATCAATTTCTCCACAGGGATATCGGACATTACGCTCAATCAATATTAATCCTTGTTGGCGTAAATATTTTAGCGCTTTCTGTTCATAGTATAGCCCTAAAAAATAAGGGCTTTTAGAAAAAATCATCCATGATTTCCTTCTTTATATCACTCATAAAATAAACCGCCATTATGGCGGTTTATTTTAATGATAATTAACTGCGTGCATTATTGTGCAACAGGTTCAATCTTACCTTGTTTAAATTGCATCCAAGGAAGTTGTCTATAAACAGTACAGTTGTCTTCAACACGTAATGAGCCTGAAATACCATTAAAACGCAATGTGCCTTTTGTCAGATCATTGTAATTGTTTGCTAATGACCATGCATCAATTCCCATGGCATAAAGACGCATTAATGAGTAATCGTTCGCAAATTTGCTTGATGCTTTTTGCATTAACGGCAAATTAGCACCAGTCATCAATGGAATATCACTAAATTGAATACCATCCATCTCCATACGGAAATCAGGGCCTGTTCCACCTTGGTTACTACGCGAACTAACATAAATTGGTGGACGCTTTTTGGTACTGATCGCCATATCAATCATTGGTTTAATTAAGGTTAATTCATCGCTAGTCGCAATGATATAAACAGAATCAATGGCACCACCTGCTGATGGAATGGATTGAGTCTCTAATGGTAAAGGTGCATTAGCCGTTGGTAGAACAGGCGTACCCGTCATGCGAATACCCACACCACGGTTGATAGAGGCTTTTAAGCTTTCAACAGAGCTAAAAGTTTGTTGTAAAACGGTACCGCCGCCGGTGCGTTGCCATTCATCAGCAAATGTTTGTGCCATTCTTTGGCCAAATTTATTATCAGGAACAATAATTAATGGGGTTGATTTTTGCTGCTGACGTAAATGTTGTGCCGCATTACGGGTTTCATCTTCTGGTGAAAGAGAGAAGAAACAAACGGTTGTTGCTGAAGGAACACTGTCTAATTCATTTAATGCCAATACAGGTAAGCCACTTTGAAGCTCAATAGTCTTCATGACTTCAGGTTTTAGCAGAGGGCCGACAATTAAGTTAGCACCGTCTTGCTGTACTTTTTTCAGTAAAACATCGATAGATTGACTATTGGTATCATAAACAATCACTTGGCGAGAGTTTTGTGCAACAGGATCTAAGCGTAATGTTGTATCACCAGAAAATGTCGAGCTCTCTTTTTCTTGATCTTGAGTCGCTTGCGTATTTTCAGTTGTTTCTTTGGCGGTATCTGTTGTTGGTGTTTCAGTATTTTTGATACCTAATTCTTCTAAAATTGAATTAAGGCTATCGTCATTTTTAGGTGCTTGTGGCTCTGGCATTGCTTGAGGTTGTGGTAAACCACTTTGCGCATCAAGGAAGCCTTGACGAATAGCTTCACCAAAAACTTTCGCTTGCCCTGTTAAAGGTAACAATAATGCGATTTGGCTACTTGCACTCACTGAAGGTTGTGAAAGACGCAATAATGATGCTGGAAGTGTTAATGCGGCTGGGTTGCGAGGATAACGAGTCTGCCACTCTCTGACCGCTATTGATAACTTATCAGCATCATCTTTGTTGTATTCATAGGTATTCAGTAAGTCTAACCAACCTTGCAGTGTATTTTCATCTGCTTTGATAACAACACTACGGCGTTGCTCTGGTGTGAGTTTGGTTAGCGTGAGCCATGTATCATCAATATTTTTCTGATGCAGTTGAGGATCAGTAATTAATGTTTCTAACCCAATATAGGCCCTAATAACATCTAAAGATGCCAGCCCTTGAGCGTCATCAATCACTTTTTGAAATTGTTTCATCTCCATTTCTGCTTTTGCAGCGGGAGTGAGAGGTTGTTCTTGTTGCCCCGTCAGGGTACAACCTGACATAATCAGCGCAGAAAGTATCGCAGTATAGGATAAACCTGTTTTAAAACGCACAAAAATTGAGGAAAGCATACTGTACCCAGTGATGTTTTATAATTATGCTCAATTTTAAATCGGTCATTCGGAATAAACAATGAATCAACCTAATCGAGCAGCGGTAACGACATCCACACTGTACATAGTACCCACACCTATTGGTAATCTGGGCGATATCACCCAGCGGGCACTTGATGTGCTGTCTCATGTCGATTTAATTGCTGCAGAAGATACCCGTCATACAGGGCTTCTATTACAGCACTTTGCCATTAACGCACGTTTGTATGCGTTACATGATCATAATGAACAGCAAAAAGCAGATCAATTAATTAGCAAATTACAGCAGGGGCTAAGTATCGCATTAGTCTCTGATGCAGGTACACCATTAATTAACGATCCTGGCTATCATTTAGTCAATCAATGTCGTAAGAATGGCATAAATGTCGTGCCATTACCCGGCGCTTGTGCTGCTATTACGGCACTGTCTGCGGCAGGGCTACCTTCAGATCGTTTCTGTTATGAAGGCTTTTTGCCTGCAAAAACAAAAAGTCGTCAAGACTGTTTACGGTCATTATCAGAAGAGCCTCGTACATTGATTTTTTATGAATCAACACATCGGCTGTTAGATAGTTTAGCTGATATGGTGACAGTTTGGGGTGAAGATCGCTACGTAGTATTAGCGAGAGAGCTCACAAAAACGTGGGAAACTATTCAAGGCATGCCTGTTGGCGAATTACTTAAATGGGTTCTTGAAGACGAAAACCGCCGTAAAGGTGAAATGGTATTAATTGTTGAGGGTTATGAAAAACCCGTTGATGACGATTTTTCTCCTGAAGTATTACGGACATTGGCGATTTTACAAAAAGAGTTACCACTGAAAAAAGCAGCCGCAGTCACTGCAGAAATTTATGGCGTGAAGAAAAATGCACTCTATAAGCATGTCATTGAGCAAAATGGTGAAGCTCAAGACGAGTAAAGTGATTTTTTAGCTTCTTTTGCTATACATTTTCTACCAAAATCCCTATAATCCGCACCCTGAGTTGACTAGACAACCGCTGCTTTATCGTTGTCCCTTCGGGGGAGGCGGATAGAGGGGAGGAAAGTCCGGGCTCCACAGGGCAGGGTGCCAGATAACGTCTGGGAGGCGCGAGCCTACGACAAGTGCAGCAGAGAGTAAACCGCCGATGGCCTGTTTACAGGATCAGGTAAGGGTGAAAGGGTGCGGTAAGAGCGCACCGCGCAACTGGTAACAGTTTGTGGCATGGTAAACTCCACCCGGAGCAAGACCAAATAGGGGTTCTTATGGTGCGGCCCGCATTGAACCCGGGTAGGTTGCTGGAGCCAGCGCGCAAGTTCTGGCCTAGATGAATGGTTGTCCACGACAGAACCCGGCTTAACGGTCAACTCACCTCATAAAAAACCCTCGATTCACATTGTGTTTCGAGGGTTTTCTGTTTTTAAGCTCATCGAGATTGATTATCACGAGATAATATCAATAAATAAACCACGAAACTCAGCCGAGCTTTTCAATGTAATACTATGGCTATCTTGAATAAAAGCCCCATCACCACACTGGATTTGCCCATTTTCTTGTGTTGATGTTTGCAAATAGGTGCCGCCTTTTATGGATTGCAAAAAGCCTTTCTGTCCTTTTATTGGCAGTGTAATTTCATCGCCTGCTTGCAAATGAATATGATAAAGCCAGATAGTTTGCCTTAACATTAACGAGCCATCATCACCGGTAGGTGAGGCTAATAATTGATATTTTAAATTTTCATCTAATACCAATTTTTGTGAAGCTACACTTTCTTGTTGTGGACACGCATTTAACCACAATTGAATGCGAGTTAATGGCGTATCAGGACTACTGTTTTTCTCTATATACGTATCAGTATTATGCGGTGAAATAAGTAAGCACTCATTTTCTTTTGCCGTCAATGTACGCCCCATATTATCAAGGTATGTTGCTTCCCCTTGAAGAATAAGATTAACCACGTCCACATGAGGATAGGTCTTTGCTTTAAATTCAGAATTTGGAGCGAGCACTTCTTGGTTGAGTACTCTTAGCGTGCCATAGTCTAAAAAATGAGGGTCAAAGTAGTGGCCAAAGGAAAATGTGTAGCGAGCTTGTAGCCAACCATAATCCGCTTTACCACACTGTTGTGCTGTTCTGTATTTTATCATAGCGGTATTTTTCGAGTAGATTATCAATATATTTATCATAGAGGTATGGACTGTCTATTGTTAGCAAGTTAATCTGGTGCCTATAATCAAATTATTTGATAGAGATAAGTATAATGAGTAAAGACAAAGCAATTACGTTGGAATCTTTACGAGTCATGGATGCCATTGATCGTAGAGGGAGTTTTGCAGCTGCGGCTGATGAACTAAATCGAGTCCCATCGGCACTCAGTTATACCATGCAAAAATTAGAAGAAGATTTAGATGTTGTCCTTTTTGACCGTTCTGGCCATAGAACTAAATTTACCAATGTTGGCCGAATGCTACTTGATAGAGGACGCATATTACTTGAGGCGGCTGATAAATTAACGTCAGATGCAGAAGCCTTAGCAAGAGGTTGGGAGCCACATATCACTATTGTTTGTGAAGCGCTTACACCAGCTTCTCGACTCTTTCCTTTAGTTGATAAATTAGCAGAAAAATCCAATACGCAACTTTCGTTAGTAACAGAAGTATTAGCGGGTGCATGGGAAAGCTTAGAAAGCGGTAAATGTGACATTGTGATTTCACCCGATATGCATTTTCGTACTTCATCTGAAATCAACTTTCGCCCTTTATACAATACCACTAGCGTTTATGTTGCCAGCCCAGATCACCCAATTCATAACGAGCCTGAGCCATTAGCAGAAGAAACTCGCTTAAAATATCGGGGTATTGCGATTGCAGATACCGCAAGGGAACGCCCTGTATTGACAGTATTGTTGTTAGATAAACAGCGCCGTTTAACGGTCAGCTCTATTGAAGATAAACGCCGAGCGTTAATTGCAGGTTTAGGTGTGGCGACAATGCCGATTGATTTAATTGAAGATGATATTAAAGAAGGGCGTTTACGTGTTGTTGGCCCTGAATATCACCATGAAAATAATATTATTATGGCATGGCGCAGAGATAGCATGGGCGAAGCTAAATCGTGGTGTTTACGTGAAATACCTAAACTCTTTGCGAGCGATAAAAAATAAGTAAAACAAATATAAATAATGAGTAAGTTTTATTTTAAGCAAACAAAAAAGATCCCCTAGAGGATCTTTTTTGTTTCTAAACTCGTTATTACCAGTTTTTATTGAAAATACGATCTAAGCTCCATTTACCCGGGCCTGTTACAACCAGTAATAAATATCCACCTGCAATTGTCATGTTTTTCATAAACATTAATTGGTTCATGCCTTCAGCAAAATTACTGTGGAACAGTAATGCAGTTAAGAGAGTAAAGACTGCGGTAAAGATTGCTGTGGTGCGAGTTAAGAAACCAAATAAGATTGCTAATCCACCACCTAATTCTAATAAAATCGTCAGTGGTAATAAGAAACCGGGAACACCCATTGCTTGCATATATTGTTGTGTGCCTTCGTAGCCACCAATTTTTCCATAGCCTGCGCTGATAAATAAAATCGGCATTAAAATACGGGCAATTAATAACGCAATGTCTTCAAATTTTTTCATAATGTTTATTCCTAATTAAACTCTATTATCTGCAATGTATATCTGTTTATATTTGTATTTTCGTTGGTTAATTTTCTATTTTTAGAATTAATAACCACGGCTACGTTGTGAGGCATACAATAATAGGAAATTGGAAAAGAGGATATTAAGAAGAATTAACATTCTTAGACAAAAAAATTGATGTTCAATCTGAGGTTTTTTTGAAGGACTTCTGTATTGCCCGAATTAAGCCAATTGCACCGATAGCGCGTTGTCCTAATCGTATGATTTTTTTAGGGTGTTTAATACTGTAAAGAGAAATAAAACTAGCGCTTACTAAAAATGCAGGTTTTAAAGAGACTAAAATTCGCCACGCTTTATCATAAGGCTCTGTCACATCAAGCCAAGTTTGCGTGCTTTGCCCTAAATCAGAGCGCTGTTGCTGAATTTTATTCAACAACAGCTTTTTACGTCTTGCGAGGATTGCTTGCTTATTTTGTCTGTTCATCATGATATTGCTCCAAAAGACGTTTATCTAATTCCAATTGTTGGCGAGTGTCGCCTAACAAGGTGGAATTTCGCGCTTTTCTTAATGTCATGATGGCACCAATAAGTGCACAGAAAAGTAAAGTAGCGGTTGTGATAGCTAAAGCATAAATTCGATATTCAGGTGGAATAACCCAAAAAATCAGTATAAGCAGGCTCATTAGGCCAAAAGCGGTGAGTAACAGTGTGACGCCAGACATTAAAATAAGCTGGATCAGGGTAGTTTTTTCTTCTTCCAGTTCAATGGCGATTAGCCGTAGGCGAGTTTCAACCATGCCTATCACGATGGCACCAATTTTACTGAGAGAATTCAGAACCCCGGATGCGGGGCCCTGTGGTCTTTGAGTATCACTCATTACAAATTAACGTTTTGCTAGGAGAACACCAAGAACAACACCAACAGCCGCACCAATACCGACACCTGTCCATGGATTTTCACGAACATAGTTATCTGCTTTTCCGGCGATTTCTTTGGTGTTATCGACAATTTCTCGACCTGTATCGCTAAGTTTTGCACGAGAGCCTTTTATCGCCGATTCTGCTTTTGCACGCAGGTTTTGGATTTCTTCTTTGGATTTATCTGCAGAGGAGTTCAGCACTTCTTCTAGAGTATCAGCAAGAGATTTCAATTCACTACGCAGATCTTCATTTGAACGTTGATGAGACATAATTAACTCCTTTAATAGAGATAGACATGATACTTATAACAATAGACTAATTTTACCGCTTAATGAAATTAAATAATGACTTATTGGTAAAAAAAAGAGATAAATCTTAATAGATATCCGCAGTTAAAAGAATGAGAGGGTGTTAAGGCGAGTGTATAGCGAAATAAAATAAAGGCCTGTTCAATTGAATGAAACAGGCCTTTGTCATTTTTCTTACTGCTTTTTATGGCAGTCGGAATATCTTTATATTATTTGATAGATCTTACGCTTTCGCTTTTTTCTTTTTAATAACAACCCAGATGCTACCAATTAATCCTATAACTAATAGGCAAACAGGTAATAGCATAAGGATATTCATTAAATGGTGTTCGTACTGACGAAATAGTGGGCTATTACCTAATATATAACCCAATGTGGTCAGTATACCGACCCATAAAAGTCCACTTAACCAATTGAAAATCTGAAAGCGAGTATTATTCAATCCAGCAAGGCCGGCAATTGTTGGCAACAATGTTCTAACGAACGCTAAAAAGCGACCAATAAGTAATGCAGCTAAGCCATGACGATGAAAAAGCCCATGTGCGCGCTGGTGATAATGTTCTGGTAGATGTGATAGCCAACTGCGTACTAATTTCGTATTTCCAAGCCATCGCCCTTGAAGATAGCCCAACCAACAACCTAGGCTTGCTCCTGCAGTCAAAATAAGTAAGGTCAATGGAAAATCCATTGTATCTTTAGCAATTAACACGCCCACTAAAATTAATAAGCTATCTCCTGGTAAGAAAGCTGCGGGCAATACTCCGTTTTCTAGGAATAGTATGGTGAATAATAAAATGTAGATAATCCATATTAATGAAGGATTAGCTAAGGTTTCGTAATCTTGATGCCATAGCGCCAAGAATAGCTCTCTTACGATTTCCATATAAAAGGCTTCCTAAAACTGAGTCATTTGGGGGTAAATATAAAATCAATAGGTGTTGTAATCTATTTACCCGTTTTCTACTTCATAGGGTCTATTTTTCATTGTTTAAAACAGCAACACTCTAACAAAATCAGGAAAAACTAGACAGAAAATTTTTCAACTGGATGACGACACCACTTACGCATGGATATTGGATTGTGAAAAATAGACATCTAATCTTTTTTTGAGTTCAGAATAGAGAGTTTTTTAAATTAAACCTTAAGAAAATGAATATTATCAAAAGGCATTCTCTATTTTATAGAGATCATAAAAGATAAATTTTTAATATTAATTGAGAGAAAATAAAACGTTATCTTGTTTATATTGTTCATCTTTTTTTGTTTGTTTTTCATTCAAAACAAGGCGGTTCAGAGCAGATAATTGTTAGTTATAATGTTAATAAAAAAGGCTATCAGTTGATTAAAAAAAACAAAAAGAAGAGAAATAAAATAAAAAACAAGTAAGATAACTAAGTATAACTTACTGATAATAATAATTTCTTTCATTTTGTATTGGTACACTAAAAAGAACAAAATCCTATTATGATCACAGTTATGTTATTTTATTGTTAACAAAAACGGTTAATGCTGTATATTTTGCATAATCAGCTTTTCAGCGCGATTCAATTCCTTATACTGGCATTGCAAACACTCAATAATGCCTTTTTTAAATATTATTTTAAGTAATGGAATAGCTATGGATAAACAACAATCCAGAGTCTTCAGCCTGTTTTTTAAGGGAAGCCTCGTCAAACAAATACTCGTTGGTTTAGTCGCAGGGATCTTACTTGCTTGGTTAGCGCCAGAAGCTGCCAAGATGATGAGTCTATTAGGTACCCTGTTTATTAGTGCACTGAAAGCTGTAGCACCTATCTTAGTATGGGTACTGGTTATGGCTTCGATTGCTAATCACCGTCAAGGGCAAAAATCGAATATTCGCCCGGTATTAATTTTATATCTGCTAGCAACGTTCTTTGCTGCATTAACCGCAGTTGTTGCGAGCTTTATGTTCCCATCTGTTTTAACGCTGGTTGTTAACGAATCACAACTGTCACCACCTGAAAATATCGCTGAAGTGCTTAAAGGCGTATTAATTAATGTGGTTGCAAACCCTGTTGATGCGCTTCTCAATGGTAACTATATGGGTATTCTAGCGTGGTCTATCGGGCTGGGATTAGCATTACGTCATGCAAGTGATACCACTAAAGCCTTAACACAAGATTTAGCGGATGCAGTGACAAACTTGGTACGTGTTGTTATTCGTTTAGCGCCTATCGGCATTTTCGGCCTCGTGTCATCGACGATAGCAACAACAGGTTTTGAAGCTTTATCTGGCTACTTGCATGTTCTTGTTGTGCTAATTGGCTGTATGTTGTTTGTAGCTTTAGTTGTGAATCCAATAATTGTATTTTGGAAAATTCGCAGTAACCCATATCCATTAGTCTTTGCCTGTTTACGTGAAAGTGGTGTAACCGCCTTCTTTACACGTAGTTCAGCTGCAAATATTCCTGTGAATATGGCTATGTGTCGTCGTATGAATTTAAATGAAGACACTTATTCTGTTTCCATCCCATTAGGCGCAACCATCAATATGGGGGGAGCTGCAATCACTATTACTATTTTGACACTCGCGGCTGTAAACACTCTGGGGATGCCTGTTGATATCCCAACTGCGCTGTTATTAAGCCTAGTTGCTGCAATTTGTGCCTGTGGTGCATCAGGAGTTGCTGGAGGATCATTACTATTAATTCCATTAGCTTGTGGCATGTTTGGTATTAGTAATGATATTGCAATGCAAGTTGTTGCTGTTGGGGTCATGATTGGTGTGTTGCAAGATTCAGCAGAAACTGCATTAAATTCAGCAACGGATGTTCTTTTTACTGCAACAGTCTGTATTGCAGAAGATAATCGTATTACAGAAAACCCGTTAACTGAAAAAAATAATGGGTAAGTAGTTAAAAGTAGTAAGACAGGAAGTGCAGTAAAAATAATAATTAATAAAAAAATAGAACCCCACATTCTTATGTGGGGTTTCTTTTTTGCTAATATATTGATAATCCATTAAATATTAAGAGCTAATTCTGTTCCTTGTCTAATCGCACGTTTTGCATCTAATTTACTGGTATCCTTTGCACCACCAATAAGGTGAACGATTTTGTTTTTTGTTTCTAACGGTATCAGTAATGGGTGATAAGTACGTTGTCCTGTACACAATATAATATTATCAGCCATAAGAAGTTGTTGTTTGCCATCTTGTTCAATAACAAGGCCTTCTGGCGTAATTTTTTGATAATGGCAATGTGTTAAGAATTTAACGCCTTTTTTCTCTAATGTTAGCCGATGTATCCAACCTGTTGTTTTACCTAAATTCAATCCTATCTTTCCAGCTTTACGTTGGGTCATAACAATCTGTTTATTATCATCTTTTAATTGATTTTCTGGTTTTATACCGCCACGAGATGAAAGTGTTGGATCAATGCCCCATTCTTTATTAAAAGCACAGGGGCTTAGGCTACTGCATTGGCCTTTTTGTGTAAGATAAAGGCCAGTATCAAAGCCAATACCCCCGCTACCAATGATCACTACATCTTTGCCCACCGATTGATGGTGTTTTAAAACATCAAGGTAAGTTTTAACAATCTTATTATCTTGGCCTTCAATATCGGGAAGGTGCGGAGTAACACCACTGGCTAAAATAATCTCATCAAAATTTTCAAGATGATGAGGAGTAGCTTCGATATTATTTTTAACAATCACACCAGTGAGTTGTAGTTGTCGTTTAAAGTAGCGTAAGGTTTCCTTAAACTCTTCTTTTCCAGGAATTTGGCTAGCAATATTCAATTGTCCACCAATAACATCTTCTTTTTCAAAAAGAGTGACATGATGACCGCGTTTCGCGGCTGTTACCGCAAAAGATAATCCTGCGGGACCCGCACCAACAACCGCTAACTTTTTAGGTCGTTGGGTTGGTATAATAAGAAGCTCGGTTTCTCGACACGCAAAAGGGTTAACTAAACAAGAGGCGGTTTGGCCTGAAAATATTTCATCAAGGCATGCCTGATTACAAGCAATGCAAGTATTGATTTCATCTTCACGTCCTTGTTGCGCTTTAAGCACGAATTCAGGATCAGCAAGAAAAGGGCGAGCCATTGAAACCATATCGGCGCAGCCTTCTGCCAAAATAGCTTCTGCAGTTTGTGGTGTGTTAATGCGATTTGATGTAATTAGTGGGATATTGACCTTTCCCATTAGTTCTCGCGTCACATTCGCAAATTGGCCTCTTGGCACCATAGTGGCAATGGTCGGAATTCGCGCTTCATGCCAACCGATCCCTGTATTGATCATTGTTGCGCCCGCTTTCTCTACGGCTTTGGCAAGATAAAGCACCTCAGAAGCATCCGAGCCATCTTTAATTAAATCCAACATAGAAAGACGGTAAATAATAATAAACTGCTCACCGACGGCTTTTTTTATGCCTTCAAGAATACGTAAAGCGAAACGACAACGATTTTCAATATTTCCACCCCATTGATCGTTTCGCTGATTTGTGTGGCTGACTAAAAACTGATTAATTAAATAGCCTTCAGATCCCATTATCTCAACGCCATCATAGCCCGCTTTTTGGGCTAATTGAGCACAGTGAATATAGTCATCGATAGTTTGTTCGATTTGTTCATGACTCATTTCTGTTGGCATAAAAGGGGTTATTGGAGATTGAATTGCTGAAGGGGCAACTAAGTTTGGCTGGTAACTATAACGACCTGTATGCAAGATCTGTAAAGCAATTTTACCACCTTGTTGATGAACTGCATCCGTAACAAGTTGATGAGTTGTTAGTTGGTTTTCAGACATTAATGTCGCAGCATGAGGCAATAAGACACCTTGTTTATTGGGAGAGATCCCTCCAGTTACTATTAATGCAACACCTGCGGCCGCACGTTGGGCATAAAACTGTGCAAGCTTTGTAGCATCATTTGGATTTTCTTCAAGCCCAGTATGCATAGAGCCCATAAGAATACGGTTTTTAAGTACGGTAAACCCTAAATCAAGAGGCGAAAATAGATGAGGATAATGTGCCATCAGATACCCTTTTTAGACTGGTCAGATGAGATATCTATAGCATAACGAGAAGTGAGTGATTAAGAGTTCATTATGTTAATAAGTTGTGATCTTAATCATGGAAAAGGTGAATAGCACGTTATAAAGCAATAATAATCTAAGTGATTACTTAATGAGAACAAATAGTGATAATAAAAATCACACTCATTCATAATATTTCATCATATAATGTAGTGTACCTATTAATACGTATTAAAAATACACATCACTATTTTCAATTTGGAGACGTTATGATTAATAAATTTAATCAACTTGTTGACTGTTCTGACTTGGGTAAACTTGTATTACGTGTTTCTCTTGGTGTTTTAATGTTATTACATGGGCTTCATAAAATGGAACCGGGTGGATTAGCTGGTATTCAGGGGATGTTAGCTAATTTTAATCTACCCGCCTTTATTGCTTATGGTACCGTGATTGGGGAGGTGGTTGCACCTATCTTACTGATTATCGGTCTATTTACTCGTGCATCAGCACTTATTTTAGCAGGTACAATGTTTGTTGCTGTCTTGATGGTTCATTCTGGTGATTTATTTGCATTAAACCCTAAAACAGGGGGATGGGCACCAGAAAGTGCTGGCTTTTACCTATTTGCTGCGATAGCGGTGATGTTTTTAGGTAGTGGCCGTTTTGCAGTTAAAAAAGATTAATAAATTTAATAGTCAATAAAATTGAATGTTATTGCTGTAACTTGATTAAAATAGATGAATAAACGCCCAGATCTCACACTATATGCAGACTCGATCTGGGCGTTTTATTTTAAGCAATTTTATGGCTTATCGGTTTAACCTAAGTCATTTTTATTTTTGAGTTGCTGGCGTTAACTTAAAGACCTTTTCATTTTCACCTAACCACTGGCGAGCAACTTGGTTTATATCGTTAACACTTAATGTTTTTATAATGGCAGGATCAGTGAGTAAACGCTGATACTGTTGGTCATCTGTTGCAACTTGAGCAAGAGCATCTGTCCAATAACTTGCACTGTCATTCACCTGTGAATTTTCAGTTAGCCAGATATTTTTAGCCTCTTGTAACTCTTTCTCTGTAATACCTGACTGCTTAACTTCATTCACGACTTTACGGGCGAGAGTGATTAATTCATCTGCGCGTTCAGGTGATGCTGTAAAATTTAAACGACCGGTATAGTAGCTTGTAGGCACTTTCGTTAACATTTCAGAGAACCCAAGTGAATAAATTCCACCTGCTCTTTCACGTAGGTTGAGTCTTAAACGTTGACTGATCACTGTATCCAGTAAATTTAGCGTAAGTACTTGTTGTTGTGACCATTGAGCTGGTGCTGCATATTGAATACTTACCATACTCTTATCACTGCTTGCGATAGGGTATGTTTTGCTAAATGAAGTCAGCTTTGGATTAATAGCAGGATCTGCCCAGAATAGACGCCGTTCAGAGCGTGTCGGGAGACTTGCAACCCAGCGTTCAATCAGAGGTTTTACCTGATTAATATTGACAGGGCCACTGATAACTAATGTCATATCAGCAGGTTGTCCTAAGATCATTTGGTTTGTTTGCTGTAATTGTTGAGCAGTAAACTGTTTCCAAGCACCTTGCGGAGAAACCACTAAACGATTGCCATTTTGATAGCTTTCTTTATTGATCTTATCCAAGAAAGTGCGTTCAACGGGTGTTTTTGAAATTCCTAATGCCATGGCTTGCTTCTGTTGCTCTAACTTCTCACCATTAAACTGTGGAGACGTAATTTTTAGATGCATTAAGGTTAGCAAGGTTTCTAGTTCATCAATTGGCGCTTCGCCACGGAAACCATGGAATAACAGTTCACTGTAAGGGCGCAAACTAATTTGGTGTTGCTTAGTAAATAGCGCTAACTCACGCGCATTATAATTACCGTATCCACTCACTTCAGGTAATTTTAATGCCCATTGTACCATGCCTAAGCTTTGATTTGTTTCAAGTGAAGAGCCGCCCGGAATACGCAGTGAAACTTGAATATTATCTTTGAGATAACTGTCATTTTTCACAATCACTTTTACATTATTGCTCAGTGTCCATTCTTGTGTTTTTTCAATCGGAAGTGATTGCGTTGAAACAACTGAACCTGTGAGATCAGGTTTAATATCGAGTACAACAGCTTGAGTTTTTAGGGTAAATGCTCCCGGGTTTGATTGTCTAATTTCTTGCCAACGTTGCGTAGCTTTAGTTGCATTAAACAAATTAGCATCATTATCGGGGCCAATCACCGCAACTCGTGGTGATGATTGCTTTAGGTATTGAGCAAAATAAGCTGACAATGTTTCAGGGGTCACTTTATTGATTAATTGATAGCTTAAATTCAGTGCCTGTTTTTTCGTTTGAATTGGCATATCCAATTCAATAGCTGTTGTGATTTGGTTGGCCAAATAATCGTGCTCATAACGCTCTTCACCCGCAGCTTGTTGGCTTAGGCGCTTTAGCATTGCGTTACGGGCATTATCTAGCTCTTCTTGAGCCACTGGAACAGAGGCGAGGCGTTGAACTTCTGTAAATAAGATATCTAGTGCGCCTTGATAATCATTACCTTTAGGGTGCGCAATCATCAATTGTTGTGAACGACGAGAGTCTAACATTGAGCCTTGTGCATTAGCGCTAATAGAAGCTATTAAGCCATTATCAACAATAGTGGAAAAACGTTGATTTAAAATTGATAGCCATAATGAATCCATTAAATCTTCATATTGACCTTGGCGACTATTTAAAGGTGCTGGCAAAGTACGTTGCAAGGTGAACTGTAAAATACGCGAACCTTGCTCTTTGTCGAAAATCGTTTTGACCAGTAAATCTTTATGATCAATAAAATTGTGCCAAGAAGGATCATCAATTCCTTTATTTTCGCTATTTTTAGCGTTAAACAGATGCTTAATATCAGCAATAGCGTCGCCCTGATTAAAGTTACCAACCAGTACTAATGCCATTCTTTCTGGTTGATACCAAGTATCGTAATAGCGTTTTGCATCTTTCACATCGCCATGTTTAACGATTTCTAAATCGCCAATAGGATCACGGTCTAGATAACGGCTACCATAATAACGCAATTCTTCTAACTGGCGGTTAATACGAAAACCAATGCCTTGGCGCAAGCGCCACTCTTCAACAATAACAGGGCGCTCTTTATCAAACTCAATAGGGTCAAAGGTCATTTCAAATGCCCAGTCAGATAAAATCTTTAACCCTGTTTTAATTTGGATCGGGTTTGCATTTGGCAATGACAGTTTATAAGTCGTCGCATTTAAACTTGTCGCGGCATTAACATGACTACCTAATTTCATGCCAAGGCTCTCAAGTTGTTTAAAGCCTGTTGTTCCCGGAAAATGAGTTGTACCTTTAAATGCCATATGTTCAGTAAAGTGCGAAAAACCAAGCTGTTTTTCATCTTCTTGAACAGAACCACTTTTTACCAAAAGACGCATTTCAACACCGGTTTGTGGGCGTTGCAGTAAGTAAACGTCTAAACCATTATCTAGGGTAAAATGGCGAATATCAGGACGCAGTAATAGCGTACTTTTGTCATTTTGATTAGGGGTGTTTGCCGCACACCCTAAAAGTGAAAGACTGACTGAAACAATCAGTAATTTACGATACATATTCGGTAACTCCAGCAGATTGAGAGGAGGACACGGTAGGGGCTTTGAGTGAAATCACATTATCTGCAATCACATGTGTAAAGCGCTGGTGGCTGACTAACGCAATACCCGCGGTTGGCAGATGTTGTTTTAGTAACTGCAACATGTTTAATGCATTTTGTTCATCAAGTGCAGAGGTGGTTTCATCTAATAAAATAAGATCAGGTTTATTGAGCAATAAACGAGCAAAAATAAGACGTTGTTGCTCACCGCCTGATAGACGTGTTGTCCAATCCGTTTCAAGTGAAAGTTGATTTTTTATTTTGTCTAAACCCACCAAATGAAGTGCTTCTTCATACTCTTTAGTGGAGAATTGATTAGGCTGACAAGGATAAGCGAGCAAACTGTCTAAACGAGCAAAAGGCAGATACATACGCTGTGGGATCCAACACACATTTGGTGAACGTTGAATTTCCCCTTTAAAATAAGGCCAATGCCCACTTAGTGCTCTAAGCAGTGTTGATTTACCTAAACCAGAGCAACCTTCAATAACGGTTAATTCACCCGCTTTTACAGAGAAGTTAATATCTTGGATTAACAGGCTGTCATCTTGCATAAACAGAGAAAGATTAGCTTTTAATTTAGTCTGTTTATCGTTTAAATCAGCGACTTCTGGTTCATGATCGTGCTCTAAAAGCACCACAAAATTATAAAGACGTGTCACTGTTGCTTGCCATGCGGCAATCTCTTTATACGAGAAAATAAACCAGCTTAATGCACCTGCAACACTAGAGAATGCTTGTCTTAATTGCATTAATCCTCCTAGCATTAATTCGCCAGCAAGGAATTTAGGTAAGGCAAAAATAATCGGTGCCATTGCAGTGGCTTGTTGATAGCCGACAGTGAAGAATGCAAGATTTCTCTCGTAGCGGATAAGGTTATTCCAGTTACGAATAACCCCTAAAAAGCGGTCCATTAATTCGTTGCGATCACTGATTTCACCACGCTGACCTGCAATTGCATCGCCATGTTGTTTACGGGTGATGAGAGCAGTACGGTAATCAGCCTCTTTGCGCTGTTTATCCATATTAATCTTACGCAAGGGTGAGCCAATAAATTGCGTAATGGTTATCCCGATAATGGTATAGATAATACAAGCCCAGAACATATACCCTGGAATTGTCCACTCACTTCCTCCTAATGTGAAGGATATAGCGCCAGACAGTGACCAAAGAATAGTGGCAAAAGAGATAAGCGTGAGTAACGAGTGCAAAAATGTGACAGTTAAACGCATTGTTGATTCGATCAGTAAACGAATATCTTCTGCAATACGCTGATCGGGGTTATCAGGCTCTTGAGATGTCAGCCTTAACATGTAGTGCTTACTGTTTTTTGATAACCAGCGATCGAGCACTTGTTCAGTCATGCCTTCGCGCCAGCGAATAACCATTTTTTGGCGTAAGAAATCGCCCATTACTACAACAGTAATTAATCCTGCGATAATAATGACAAATTGTTGAAGAAGCTTGTAGAGCGCTTGTCCATCAAGTTGTTGTAATGCGTTATAGAAACTACCATTCCATTCATTCATTTTGACGTTAAACCAGACGGATGACAGGGTTAAGGTCAAAGAGACTATCAATAGAAACCAGCAGTAAAGGGCGGCGCGCCGCCCCCAAAAAGGTGAAACTAAATAGAAAAATTGTTTTATTGTTTTCATTGCTTATTGGTCATATTTTTATTGTATATCGACTTGGTTGCTCACATTAACTTCGTCAATTTATTAATAGTCGTAGCTAACTTGTAACCAGAACTGACGACCTGGCTCATACGATTTGTATTCTTTATCTTTGTAAGTAAAGTGATCAGCAACGTTTCGAGTATTTAATACGTTGTTAACTTCAATTGACACACCAACACCATGAGCAAACTCAGGTTGCCAGCTTAGTTTGGTATCCCAAGTAAAGCGGCTACTGTAGTTCTGTTTTTTATAGGCATAAATATAACCCGCTTCAGGTGTTTTAATTGGGTTGCCGTTATTGGTTTTTTCTGCTTGAGAGCGCCAGCTATTCCATTGTAATTGGTTAAACCAAGTCACATTCCATTCATCCCAAACACTTGTAAGATCTGCTGTGACTTTTAATGGAGAATTGAAGTTACCAGAGGGTAAGTCTTTGGCATCAATGATTTTTCCGTCATATAGCACTTTGTTTCGGTTAACGTTTTGAGTATTTGGACTAAAGTCGGCATAACCTGAATCTTTAGGGGTATTGGTTTTGCTTTGTTGCCAACTTATTGAAGCATTAAAAATATGATCAGCTTGTGCTAATTCCCAAGGCTGGCTATTTTTCACCGATAAAGTCACGGTATCGTGTGAACTACGGCCCTTGTTATTGAATGCACGAATATTCATTTTTTCGTAATCAGTGCTACCTGGATATTTTGTATCACTACGCACTTCATCACGACCATTACGATGAACGTATTGTAAACGCCAAGTGGTTGAGGCGATTTCTTGTTGCAAGCCCAATGTGAATTCGTCGTTGTAAGGCGTTTTTAAAGAATCTAGACCGTCAAAGTCTGTACGGTTATTCCAATTGGCATTAGGTGATTCGCAATCGAAGTAACAGTGTTGCAAGCCTGCATTTTGTGCCCCATACAATGCATAAGTTAACATGGAGCGGCCGTAGTAACGGTTTACACCACCGATTAAGAGCGTATTGCCTGTGCCCCAAATATCATAAGTACCACTTAAACGAGGTGAAATATTGTTTCTTTGAACAAAATCATCTCTATCTAAACGAATACCAGGACGCAGTGTTAAGCGTTTATATTGAATATTATCATCAAGATAGATTGCATAGTTTGTATAGGTTGCACTATGGCTTCCTGATCGGAAGCGTGTTGTATTTGAACGTCCGCCACTCCACTCGTTTGTATCGGGATTAGTTATTCCTGTATAGAAATAACTATAAAAATCTTTATCTCTGATATAAGAGCCTTTAGTTCGAGCAACTTCAAAGCCCGTTGTGGGCTGGTGTATGGTTGAGCCTAAGTCGAACGCGTTAAAGCGCATTATCGCTTTAGTGCTTACGGTTTCTTGATTACTCTTTAGATCACCCTGACCTCCACTGTTATAACTTGTTGGTGTTGACCAACCAGTAATTGCATCATCTAAACGAATAAAGTAATTTTGATCATTCGTTCGTTTATCTTCTAGTTTTTGATAACCCGTTGTTAATTCTAATGTTCCGAGATCTAATTTATGTTTATAAAGCGCAGTGAAACTTAAACCATTATGCTCATTATCATAGCCTGAGTTATAGACTGAACCTGAGAATAAATAGCTTTTATAACGCGCGATATTACTTGATAAATCAAGAGATTGGGTCTCTGAAATATCCCAAGAATATTTAATAAAATAGTTATCTGAGGTACGAGTTTGGTCACGATAACCTGCGTTTTGTTCAACTTGTTCTAATTGATAGTCAGGTGTGTGAATAAAACCTCCCGCACTACTCATCATCATCGGAATGGTTGATTCACGGCGAGAAGCAGAGAATATTAAACCTGTATGCTCAGTTAACCCTGTTTCAAACCAACCACCAAAGTTTTGTTTGTCGTATTTTTTCTGGAAACGGGCAGGATTACTAAAATCATTATTGGCTGTATCAAAATTTAGTTTTGGATCAGTAAAAATATTATTCCAGCTTGAACGCGTTGTGCGGTAATAAGCATTAGCATGAGTTTCACCAGACCAGCGACGACTCTGCACATCAACGGTGCCTCCTGTAAACCCGCCAAATTCAACAGGAATATTGTTATCGTAAACCGTGACGCTATCAATTAAACGACTATCAAGGTACATCCCTTGTTCATCACTGGTTACTCGAGTATTGGTTTCACCATTACCTGAATTAGCCGGATCAAAGTCATTGTTAAAGCTGACACCATCAAGTTTATAAGAGTTTTGATAACTGCTAGAACCATGAATAGAAATGCGTGAGGGTTTAATTTCACCCTGATTCATTGACGTGCTGTCATTATTGGAGAATTGAACTGCGGGGTTACTTTTTAGTAGGTCAGTGATGTTGCCATCACCGGTATTACGCTGTTTTATCTCTTCTGACGTGAGGTATTGCGGAGCGGAAATGACATCGGTAGCTGGGTGATAAGTACTACCGACACCGGTGACTTTAACTTCAGGAATAACAATCGCGTTAGTTGTGGCGAGAGGACGAATAACAAATCCACTTCCTTGTGGAATAATTTCTAAACCACTACCAATTAAGACTTTTTGTAATGCAGTTTGGGTTTCAAATTGACCTGAAAGTGCTGGAGCCCGCAGGTTTTTGATCGAATTTGCATCAAATAAAATTTGTACTTGCCCTTGTTTTGCAATGGCACTTAATGAATCAGCCAAAGACTGTTCTGGCAAAGCCACTGAAACGGTAGATGCATAAGCGCAAGGTGCGACAATAGTGGTACTTATTAGCAATGCTAGCAGAGACCTCTTAAGGATCTCTTTTTTGTTATTCATTTTCATTTCACCAATCCCATTCACTAACTTAATAATTGTTGTTACTAGGGAAGAGGGTGAAATGAGAATTATCCTCACCTGTAAAAAAGAATATTTTTCATATTTCTTTTTACTTGTTGATAATTAACGCATTATTTTTATCAGTAAAAACGACATTAACCGGCAATATAAGTGGAATTGCGGTAATAAAGTCTTTGGCATCATTTATGTTAGCTATTCCCGAGACTTTCATGTTGGCAATTTCGGGTGAGGAAATTTGAATATTGATATCAAGATAAGGTTTGAGTTTAGCTATCACTTCATTTAATGGACGCTCAAAGAAATGCAGTTGGCCAAAACGCCAACTTCCCACGGAATCAATGTTGACCGAAGAGATAACAAAATTGTCATTTGCTAATGTGCTGGTGGCTTGAGAGCCTGCATATAAATAGGCTGGGGACGATTTTGGTGTTGCTTTTACTTCAACAATCCCTTCATGGACAGCAACGTTAATTTGGTGGTTATCATAGCGACTAACTTCAAATTCAGTGCCGACAACTTTAATTAATCGAGTATCCGCATGAACATAAAAGGGGCGATAAGGATTTGATTTGACCTTGAAATAGGCTTGTCCTTTATCTAACCATAGCTGTCTTTCTGCTTGCACATAAGCCACTCTTACCTGTGTGTTTCTGTCTAAATAGACTTTAGAGCCATCAGCTAAGGTCATTTCTTTCGGTAAGTCGCTGGTTGCAAGCGTCATATTATCCATCAATAATGCAGGTAAATGACTATAAGGAAGATACAAAACAGTAAGTAAACAAAGAGTAGCAGTGGTGTGGATCATTGGACGCCAAGGAGAGCGTTTTTTCTTTTCAACTGTGGCTATTGTTGGTCGTGGTAATGCATCGCATTGACGCCAGATCCCCGCAATATCTTGATACGCTTGCCGGTTTACATCATTTTCTATCCATATTTTAAATGCTTGGCGTTGTTTGGGAGTCATCCTTTGGCTGTGTTGTCGGGTGAACCAAAGGGCTGCTTGCTCATCAGTCGATTCATTGAGTAATTCATCATTAGTCTCCAAAAAAAAGGAGTCTAGATCCTCATCTGTGTGAGGTTTCGTTTCCGGTATGTTTTTCTCCGGCTTACTCATCATTCGTGCACTTCTCCTGTCCTGCATCGACATATCTTTTGCAATGTAATAGGGCAGCAGCAATATGTTTTTCCACCATGCTGATTGAGATTTCCATTTGCTCTGCAATTTCGCTTTGTGATAGTCCATCAAAACGATAAAGAACAAATGCTTCTCGACGGCGTGGAGGTAATGTTTCAATTGCTTCGCTAAGTAGATCTAAACGCTGTTGATGCTCAAGGACATATCCCGGATCAAGCTCCGTGGTATAGCTTTGAGCGGCGTCATCTAGTTCATAATCATCCTGATAGATATCTTTTTGCTTTTGATTTTTTCTCCAATGGTCAATCAAAACGTGGTTCGCTATTTTAAACAGAAAAGCACGCTGTTCTTGTACAGGTGTTTGTTCTTTTCTGTTTAGCCATAGTGTAAACACATCTTGAGACAAATCATCTGCATCATGGTAATTACCCGTACGTTTGTGGAAAAAACGCACAAGTTGTCCATAGGTTGATTGATAGGCACAACTAATTTTTTGTGCCAATGATTTATCGCTAGCCATAATCTCTGGTGTCTAAAAAAGAGTGAAATAATAAGCTCTTACTGCTTCTCATGCGAACAAGTTATGATAATTATCAAGCTAATTTTTTATTGTATTATTAATAATAAGCAATATCATTTGTGTTTATATTATGCCTATAATTCACAAGAAAGAAAATCTGAGGCAAGAATTATGAGTAGTATGTCGGCGACTTTTTCGCGCCGTGGTTCATTTTCTATTGGTGGATTAACCGCCAGTATTTTATTTCATGCAACGTTAGTTGTTGTCGCTATTGGCTGGATAACATCTAAAGATGAACGCCATGGCGTTTTACCACCCGCGATGACAATGGATCTTGGTATCTATCAACTAGCACAGGCAGAAACAAAAGAAGTTCCTGTTGGGCCTGAGAAAGTGATGTCTGTTCCTGAGCCAGCAGAAACAGAACCAGAGCCTGTGAAAGAAGTATTGGATTTGCCTAAAATGCCAGTAGTGGCACAGGGTACTTATGAGCGCATTCCAGAAAAACCGAAAGTAAAGCCAGTGGTTAAACCAAAGCCGGTTGCAGTAAAAGTCCCTGATGATCTTCCTGTCTCAGAAGCGCCATCGGATGTAACAAGCGCGCCTGTTTCAGGCTCTAATACAAGCAGTAGTGCTCAGTTTAATAGTTTATCTTCCTCTTCTGTGAGTGGACAGATAGGATGGGAAAGCTTGGTTCATAGCCATATTAATGCCTATAAACGTTATCCTCGAACAGCATTGCGCTTTAAAGCAACGGGCGTGACACAAGTTTCTATTGTGTTAAATGCCAAAGGTGAATTATTAGATGTAAAAGTAGAAACATCATCAGGTAATCGCCTTCTTGATAAAGAGGCTTTAAATACAATTAAACGCGCTTCGCCATTTCCAGTACCAGAAAGTTATCGTTTAGAAAATGGGAGTATTTCGTTTACGGCACCTTTAAGTTTTGATTATAAACAGAACAGTTAACCAAAACGTTATGTGCTAGATCTTAAAATATAAAAAAGCAGAGAATAATCTCTGCTTTTTTATTATCGAATACCGTAAATAAATTCGATTATTTACTCATACGTTTGTACTTCATGCGACGAGGCTGAATAGCATCGTTACCTAATGTACGTTTTTTGTATTCTTCATATTCAGTAAAGTTACCTTCAAAGAATTCCACTTTACCTTCATCTTGGTAATCGATGATATGTGTGGCAATACGGTCAAGGAACCAACGGTCATGGGAAATAACCATCGCACAACCTGGGAATTCTAACAGGGCATTTTCTAATGCACGTAAAGTTTCAACGTCGAGGTCGTTGGTTGGTTCATCGAGCAGTAACATATTACCGCCAACTTGCAGCAGTTTAGCAAGGTGTAAACGACCACGCTCACCACCAGACAGTTCGCCAACACGTTTACCTTGATCAACGCCTTTAAAGTTAAAGCGACCAACATAAGCACGGCTTGGAATTTCAAAATTACCAATACGCATAATGTCTTGGCCACCTGAAACTTCTTCCCAAACCGTTTTACTGTCATCCATACTATCGCGGAACTGATCAACCGATGCCAACTTAACAGTATCACCAAGTGTTAAGGTGCCTGAATCAGGTTGCTCTTGACCAGAGATCATTCGAAATAGTGTTGATTTACCCGCACCGTTAGGGCCGATAATACCGACAATCGCCCCTTTAGGAATAGAGAAGCTTAAATCATCGATCAGAACGCGATCACCATAAGATTTTGTTAGATTATTAATTTCTAACACTTTATCCCCTAAACGTGGTCCAGGTGGAATAAAGAGTTCACTGGTTTCATTACGTTTTTGATAATCAACGTTGTTAAGTTCTTCAAAGCGAGCAAGACGAGCCTTACCTTTTGCTTGACGACCTTTAGGATTTTGGCGGATCCACTCAAGTTCTTTCTGAATAGATTTATGGCGAGCCGCTTCGGTTGCCGCTTCTTGCTCAAGACGTGCATCTTTTTGCTCTAACCATGAAGAGTAGTTACCTTCCCATGGAATACCTTCACCACGGTCAAGTTCTAAGATCCAACCTGCTACGTTATCAAGGAAGTAACGGTCGTGCGTGATCGCCACAACGGTACCTTCATAATCGTGTAAGAAGCGTTCTAACCAAGCTACAGATTCTGCGTCTAAGTGATTAGTTGGTTCATCTAATAACAGCATATCTGGTTTTTCTAAAAGAAGACGACAGATAGCAACACGACGGCGCTCACCCCCTGAAAGTTTCTCAATTTTCGCGTCCCATTCAGGTAAACGCAGCGCTTCTGCTGCACGCTCTAATTGGTTTTCAAGGTTATGCCCATCATGAGATTGAATAATCGCTTCTAGCTGACCTTGTTCTTTTGCTAATTTATCGAAATCAGCATCAGGATCGGCATAAGCCGCATAAACTTCATCAAGGCGGTTTAATGCGTTTTTCAGTTCGCTGACGGCTTCTTCAACGGCTTCACGTACGGTATGTTCAGGATTTAATTTTGGTTCTTGTGGTAAGTAACCAATTTTAATACCTGGTTGTGGACGTGCTTCACCTTCGATATCAGTATCAATACCTGCCATGATGCGTAGTAATGTTGATTTACCGGCACCATTAAGACCAAGCACACCAATTTTCGCGCCCGGGAAGAAGCTGAGTGAAATGTTTTTAAGGATATGTCGCTTAGGCGGGACTATTTTCCCGACACGCAACATACTATAAACGTATTGAGCCACTATAATTACCCTTTGATTATAAAAGAGATTTTATCTGAGGAGCCACTTTTCGCGCTAAAAACAAATTTTTTGTAATTAAGCCGCGTGTTTATGGCACCAAAATGAACAATAGCAAAGTCAATGTCAGTATTTGCCAAAGACCCGAAAATGATGAAAGTCGCCAGTATACCCGATTTATAAAAGAAAACCTTAGTCAAAAGAGAGGTTTTTATCTACCTTTCGTACTTCCTCTGAAAGTAATGAATATTTATCTTAAAGAGGGGAACTTACATTGTTAATGATTATCATATTAGCTAATGTATTCAGTCTTTGGTGGTTCTATTTGAAGTGGGAGAAATTACGTGGTAAAGCAAACATGGTCATTAGCAGTAGCAATAGGTGCATTGTGTTTTTCTACATGGGCACAAGCTGATTCATTAAGTGAACAACGTGTTCGTTATCAAGAAATTAAAGCTGCATGGGATCTTAAAAAAATAGATGAAGTAGAAAAATTACTTCCAACATTGCAAAGTTACCCACTTTATCCCTATTTGGAATACCGTCAAATTACGGACAATCTTGATGTGATTGCACCAGCTGTAGTCACTGAATTTGTAGCCAAATATCCTACATTGCCACCAGCAAAAGCACTTCCTTCTCTATTTGTAAATGAATTGGCAAAACGCCAAGAGTGGCAAAATTTACTGACTTTTAGCCCAAATCCACCCAACCCTAAAGCTGCAAGATGTAATTATTATTATGCAAAATGGGCAACAGGCGATATTCAAACCGCGTGGGTAGGTGCTAAAGAAGCATGGCTAAATGGCACCTCAATGCCATCAAGTTGCGATGCTCTTTTTGATGAATGGCAAAAGGCGAATCAATTAACTCCAGAATTAGTGTTAGAGCGCATTAACTTAGCGATTAAAAATGGTAATACGGGACTTGCTGCTTACTTGGCACGGCGCCTTCCTCAGAATTATCAAACTATTAGCGATGCCTTGGTTGAATTACAAGACTATCCAAACTTAGTGGGGCGATATGCAACCGCTCTTTCACCGACGGATTTTTCTCGCTCAATCATACAATCTGCATTTTCTCGTTGGGCAAGAAAAGATGCAGATGCAGCTAGAGCACAAATTGATAATATCGCACATGCCCAAAAAATGACGGCGAGTGAACGTCAGTTAATGCGTGATACGGTGGCGTGGCAATATATGCCTTATGCGACACCAGAGCAGGTAAAATGGCGTGATAGCGTTATTCAAGACACTGCATCTGATACATTGCGTGAGCGTCGAGTACGACTAGCATTAAGCCAAAACCAACCAGCTGAATTGGCATTATGGCTAGAAAGACTCTCACCTGAAAGTAAAAATAAGGAAGAGTGGCGTTATTGGCGTGCAATGGTGTTGCAATCACAAGGTAAAAACAGTGAAGCACAAGCTATTTTAGAAGCGCTGACACAAAATCGTGGTTTTTACCCTATGGTTGCAGCGACCAAATTAGGTAAGCCTTATGTGATGGTAATAGATAAGGCACCCAGTGTTTCACCAAGTATCCCTAATCAGCCAGAAATACAGCGTGTTCGTGAGTTAATGTATTGGCAAATGGACAACTTAGCGCGATCAGAGTGGGCAAACTATATTGCTTCACAGCCAGCGCAAATACAGTCTGAATTAGCGCGTTATGCGTATGAGCAAAAATGGGCTGATTTAGCAGTACAGGCCACGATCACAGGTAAAATGTGGGATCATCTAGAAGAACGTTTCCCTCTTGCTTGGAAAAATGAGTTTGAGCAATACACGAAAGATAAATCAATAGATCGCAATTATGCGATGGCAATTGCTCGTCAAGAAAGTGCGTGGAACCCACAAGCACGCTCTTCAGCGGGGGCAACAGGTTTAATGCAGGTAATGCCAAAAACAGCCGAATTTACGGTAAAACAGGCGGGTATTACGGGTTATGTCAGTAGTGCGCAGTTAACAAATCCTGTGAAGAATATTGAGATTGGTACGGCATATCTTGATTCTGTCTATCAACGTTTTAACCAAAACCGTATTTTAGCAAGTGCTGCGTATAATGCGGGGCCTGCGCGCGTTGATCGTTGGTTATCTGATGCAAATGGTCAATTAGATGCAATAGCGTTTGTTGAAAGTATCCCTTTTGCTGAAACGCGAGGTTATGTCAAAAATGTACTCTCTTTTGCAGTTTTCTATAGCTACTTTGCGGGTGAACAGCAGCCTGTACTGACTCAAAATGAGTGGAATAGTCGTTATTAAGAGATAATAGCGCGGATTTATCGTCGGGGCCTCTTTGTACATTAGCAAAGTATGTTATATTGTGTACTAGTTAATGAGTGTGGCAAAAAGAGGTTCCCACAATGCAAGATCCTGCATTATCACCTGAAGAGAATGAGCACTGGCTAAGATTTGTTGCGTTATTACAACATGCTTTTGAGCAAGATGTGCAATTTCCTATTTTACAACTTTTAATGACACCCGATGAACGTAGTGCTTTGGCAACGCGAGTCCGCATTGTGCAAGAGCTAATGCGAGGCGATTTAAGTCAGCGTGAGTTAAAAGAAGAGTTAGGCGTTGGTATTGCCACCATCACTAGAGGCTCTAATAGTTTAAAAACAGCGCCACATGACGTGAAATTATGGCTTGAAAAAGAGCTAATGACAAAGAAATAGTTGCGTTGTTATGATATAAACTAGAGTAATAAAAAAGCCATTTAATCATTTGATTAAATGGCTTTTTTGTTTCTTATTTATCTAAAGCTGATATATCTAAAAAACGTATCAGATTAATTATTAATCTTCTTTTTGATTGAGTTCTTTATAGATATCATGAGTGACGGGCACTAATGCCAGCACTAATGCTTGTTGATACACAGAAGTACGACTAAGTAGGCCATCAGTAAAATAACCAATCGCACCACCGCGCTGTTTAATATTATCAATCTTTGTTAAGAAAGCCATTTCATCGCCAAGCTCGCGACCTTCACGGATCCCTTTTAAGATCTGTTCTGGTAGCATAAGGCTTGCAGAGCGTGATTCTCCACGAATTTGCCCATGTTCGACAACAATCCAAGCAAAAGTCATATCATCTTCAATACCGGCTTCGACGCCAACCCAAAAATCAGCTTCAGGGCGAACTTGACGAGCCGCCATCACACGTTGACGTGCGCCAGTTCTCGTTTCTGTATTTCCGATAGGTTGCTGTGGAACACGGCTATCGACATTAATATCTTCAATATCAAAGGTATCTTTACCGAATACTTGCTCAAAGGCGAGTTTTATCGCGTTGATTTTTGCTGGATTCGTAGTGGCTGCAATGACATGATACATAATGAATTAATCATCCTTTGAAAAATTAGAGCAGTATAACGGAAAAAATGTATGTTACAGGTCTATCTTGTTCGCCACGGTGAAACTGAATGGAACGTGGCGAGACGTATTCAAGGGCAATCTGATAGCCCACTAACAGCAAATGGTGTGCGTCAAGCACAGCAAGTTGCTGAAAAAGTAAAATCAGCAGGCATTACCCACATTATCTCAAGCGATCTTGGCCGCACTCGTCAAACGGCAGAAATCATTGCACAAGCTTGTGGCTGTGAAGTGATAACTGACCCACGTTTACGTGAACTCAATATGGGCGTTCTTGAACAGCGAGAGATCGCAACATTAAAGACACAAGAAGAGGCTTGGCGCAAGAGTTTGATTGATGGTACACCTGATGGGCGAATTCCCCAAGGAGAATCAATGGCAGAATTAGCAAGTCGTATGCAGGCTGCGCTAAATCAATGTCTTGAGTTACCCGAAAATAGCCGTCCTCTCTTAGTCAGTCATGGTATTGCTTTAGGGTGCTTACTGAGCACAGTATTGGGATTACCTGCATATGCAGAACGCCGTTTAAGATTGCGTAATTGCTCGATTTCACGCGTTGACTATCAAAATAGCCCTTGGCTTGCCAATGGTTGGGTGATTGAAACGGCAGGTGATGTAAGTCATCTTACTGATACTGCATTAGATGAAGTTCAGCGCTAAAAAATAAAAGCTCTCTTTTTCATATCATAAAGAGAGCTTTTTATTATGCGGTTACATCTTCACGTTTAATGGGAATGTAATATTCAAAACGTTCGATATGATCTTGTGGCTCTGTCACCATCTCATTGCTGTAACGCACATTTTTAAGATAGTATTTTTCAACATCATAGCCTTTACGGCGTGTTAATCCCATATTGGGTAAACAGACACCATAAATTAGGAATAAAAACTCCTGCATTGCGCCTCGTTTTGCCTCACCTTCAAAATCAAAGCGAATATAATCACCGCCAGCGAGAGAGACTTCATTTGCTGCATCATCATCAATAAACGTTGCATAATCTGGCTCAACGGCAGTTGTATAAAGTACGCGCTGTTCGTCTTCATGCTCATCGCTATGTTGAGTGTGATGAAGCCCATACACTTGATGAGGAACGGCACTTATCTTACTCATATAGTAGTGCCAGAAGGTTTGACGCATGTTAGAGCAGGCCTCAGCCCATTGCTCAAGGGTATGGCTGCAAGTTTGCTCAATACCAATTAATTTCTTCTCAGATAACGTTACAAATTCCCATTTAGGTAAATTTTGAGGATCTAAGGTAATTGGTGGACAAATTCCTACCGCACACCATTCATCAGAACGGCGATAAAGAGCGGGTGTTCTATCAAATTGCTTTTTAAAAGCGCGGGTAAAAGTCTGTTGAGAATCAAAACGATATTGCAAAGCAATGTCTAAAATAGGGCGGCTCGTTAAACGTAATGCAACGGCTGCACGGGATAGGCGCCTTGAACGAATATAAGAACCAATCGCTTGTCCTGTAACTTCTTTAAACATGCGTTGTAGATGCCACTTGGAGTAACCCGCTTTAGTTGCGACATTATCGAGGGATAATGGCTTATCTAGGTTACTATCAAGCCAAGCGAGCAAATCACGTATGATGTTGGTTTGATCCATACATCTCCCTTAGTCATATTCGTTTATTTATTGCTGTAGATGGTAAATAGCCTGAACATCTATAACAAGTTATATTGTTAGACAATCGTAAAATATAGTCTTTTTCATCGACTAATGTACACAAATTCTTCTATCAGTTAGTAATGGATTGTTTTATTCTAGATGGAATTATTTTCTCATCTTTTCAATGGAACAAGGTAAATATGTTAAATTTCAAAAAGATGTTAGCTGTATCTATCTTACTCCCTTTTTCTTTGATGGCAAAAGCAGAAGAAATTGGCTACGTGGATACGGTATTTAAATTTTTTGGCGCTAACCATAAAATTGTGATTGAAGCATTTGATGATCCTGAAGTTAAAAATGTCACATGTTATTTAAGTCGAGCAAAAACTGGGGGCATTTCAGGAAGTTTAGGTCTTGCTGAAGATACTGCTGATGCGGCAATCTCTTGCCAGCAAGTAGGGCCTATTGAACTAAGTGAAAAGGTTATTAAAGGAAAAAATAATGGTGATGTTGTTTTCCAGAAAAGAACATCACTTGTATTTAAAAAGCTTCAAGTTGTGCGTTTTTACGATAAACAGCGTCATGCTCTGATTTATCTGACTTACTCAGATAAAGTCATTGATGGTTCGCCAAAAAATGCGATTAGTGCAGTACCTATTATGCCGTGGAAAGAGTGATTTTTATTTGCTAAAGAAATTAATGGTTAATAAAATTAATACGAATAAGGTTTAAAATTTTTTTTAAAAATAAGTTATATTTTTTTTCAAAACAGTTGCTGAGATCAATTTTCACCTTTTGTGATTTTACTAACTCTTCTTTAGATGAAAGAAAACCCCCGAATATTATTCAGGGGTTTTCTATTAGTTAAGTGCTTGATGTTGGATCAAATCACTCGTCTAAATCACCACAGAAGCGATAACCTTCACCATGAATTGTTGCAATGATTTCTGGTGTATCTGGTGTTGATTCAAAATGCTTACGAATACGACGGATGGTTACGTCAACAGTACGATCATGAGGTTTCAGTTCACGGCCTGTCATTTTCTTCAGTAATTCTGCACGAGTTTGGATTTTTCCAGGATTCTCGCAGAAATGTAGCATCGCACGAAATTCACTGCGTGGTAATTTATATTGTTCACCAGCAGGGCTGATTAGTGAGCGACTGTTAATATCAAGCTCCCAACCATTGAATTTATAGCTTTCAACTAAACGACGTTCTTCCGTGCCATTAACTAAATTCATGGTACGTGACAGTAAGTTACGTGCACGAATCGTTAATTCACGAGGGTTAAATGGTTTAGTAATGTAATCATCGGCACCAATTTCTAGGCCTAAGATTTTATCTACTTCATTATCACGACCCGTTAGGAACATTAATGCAACACTTGCCTGTTCACGTAATTCACGAGCAAGTAATAGCCCATTTTTACCAGGAAGATTAATGTCCATAATGACCAGATTAATATCATGATCAGATAGAACATTGTGCATTTCGTTGCCATCAGTGGCTTCATGTACGATATACCCTTCAGCTTCGAATATGCTTTTCAGGGTATTACGAGTAACAACTTCGTCTTCAACAATCAGAATGTGCGGGGTTTGCATATTTGCTACCTAAAATTACCAAAAATAGAAAAAGGAAATCTGTGTTTAACTTCTGTGTGCATTTGTGTGGTTATTCATTTTTGTTATTAGCACGTAAAAACTAGACCCAGATTGAAATTCGATAAATAACCATCACGTTATTACAAAGCTTGCAATTTTAATCGACAATGAACGCTAAAATCAGAATGCAAAACGCCCATAGTCTATTAACAGCAATATAACACCAGTTGTATTAAATACCATCTAAAAAGCTAACTTTTGTTGACACATATCAAAATCAAGATAACAGCTTAACCTTGATTTCAATAGTTAACTATATAATTTGATTTATGTAATGTAAAAGAAAAATATATGTTAAATATAGTGGGGTTTATTTTTTTTTCCAGTTTTGTTACACAATTTAAACTAGCATAAAATACCTTATTCCTTATAAAAGTACAAATCCCCAAATAACCCTAAAATGGTAGCTTTATTTTCTTTGTTTATCCCTTTGTGATAGCAATATCTATACTACAATAGAGGTAAGGATCGAATATATTTTATTTAAGTTGAGTTTATTTTTCGGTGAAAAAAAAGAAAAAATTTGACATCTCTCTCGCTTTGCTTTAACCAGTATATAGTCAAACTAATTTTGAGACAGACAGGATAGTTATGCGCATTTACAGCCCAGCTAAAATGACAATTATTACCACCACCACCGGAATCTTATATTGCGGGGCGGGCTGTCGCATATAAAAAACGAAAATCGAAAAAGCCCGCATTGAGAAATGCGGGTTTTTTTTTGGGTGAAAAATCAGGAGAGCTGTATGCGAGTGTTAAAATTTGGAGGAACTTCAGTTGCCAACGCAGAGCGTGTGCTGAATGTTGCTGATATCGCTGAGAAAAAAAGAGAGCAGGGACAAGTCGCTCTCGTATTATCAGCACCAGCCAAGATAACTAACTACTTGGTTGCAATGATTGAAAAAACGGCAGAAGGCGAAGATCCTCTCACTCAAGTACGAGAAGCTGAGCAAATTTTTGCTAACTTATTACAAGGTCTAAGAGAAAAACAGCCTGGTTTCGATTATGAACGCTTAAAAGATAAAGTTGAGCGTGAATTTGCAGAGATCAAACATATTCTTCATGGGATCTCTTTATTAGGCCAATGCCCAGATAGCATCAATGCAGCGATGATTTGTCGTGGTGAAAAGCTTTCTATCGCCATTATGGAATCTGTTTTACAGGCTCGTGGCTACAATGTCACTGTAATCGATCCAGTAAAAAATTTGCTCGCACAAGGTCATTATTTAGAATCTACTGTTGATATTCCTGAATCTACTCGTCGCATCTTAGAACTCAATATCGCAAAAGACGATATGATTTTAATGGCTGGTTTTACTGCGGGTAATGAGAAAAATGAACTCGTGGTATTAGGCCGTAATGGTTCAGACTACTCCGCTGCTGTATTAGCTGCTTGCTTACGTGCAAAGTGTTGTGAAATTTGGACCGATGTTGACGGTGTTTATACTTGCGATCCTCGTTTAGTTCCTGATGCACGCCTGTTAAAAGGGATGTCATATCAAGAAGCGATGGAACTCTCTTACTTTGGTGCTAAAGTACTTCACCCTCGCACAATTGCGCCTATCGCCCAATTCCAAATTCCTTGTTTAATAAAAAACACAGGCAATCCAGATGCTCCGGGTACATTAATTGGTGATGGTCAAAAAGACGATAGTACACCCGTTAAAGGGATCACCAACCTTAATAATATGGCGATGATCAACGTATCAGGCCCCGGTATGAAAGGTATGGTAGGGATGGCTGCTCGTGTGTTTTCTGTTATGTCGAGAGCGGGGATTTCTGTTGTCCTGATTACACAATCTTCTTCTGAATACAGCATCAGCTTTTGTGTGCCACAAAAAGAGCTTATTAGAGCGCAAAAAGCATTATCAGATGAATTCTATTTAGAATTAAAAGATGGTGTACTTGATCCATTAGATATCATGGAAAACGTCGCTATCATATCTGTTGTTGGTGATGGTATGCGTACTTTAAAAGGGATTTCAGCGCGCTTCTTCTCTGCATTAACTCGTGGCAATATTAATATTGTAGCTATTGCACAAGGTTCTTCAGAACGCTCAATTTCAGCTGTTATTGCGAATGATTCAGCGACCAATGCTGTGCGTTTGTGCCATCAAATGCTTTTCAATACCAATCAAATTGTTGAAGTCTTTATTGTTGGTGTTGGTGGTGTAGGTAGCGCGTTAATTGAACAGATCCATCGCCAACAAGCATGGTTAAAAAATAAGCATATCGATCTTCGTGTATGCGGCATTGCTAACTCAAGAGCCATGCTGAAAGATATGCAAGGTATTGATTTAGATAATTGGCAGCAAGCTTTAAAAGAAGCCAAAGAGCCTTTTAGCTTTAGCCAACTTATTCGTTTAGAAAAAGAGTACCACTTCTTAAATCCAGTGATCGTTGATTGCACGTCAAACGAAGAAATTGCACAACAATACGCAAATTTCTTACAAAATGGCTTTAACGTGGTTACACCAAACAAAAAAGCGAATACGCTGTCGATGGATTATTACTATCAAATTCGACAAGCTGCGGAAGCTTCACGCCGTAAGTTCTTATATGACACTAACGTAGGTGCAGGTTTACCTGTTATTGAGAACTTACAAAACTTGCTAAATGCAGGCGATGAGTTAGTTCAATTTAATGGTATTCTTTCAGGATCATTATCTTACATTTTTGGTCAATTAGATGAAGGTAAAAGCTTATCTGAAGCAACTCTTTCAGCAAAAGATAAAGGTTTTACTGAGCCAGATCCTCGTGATGACCTTTCAGGTATGGATGTTGCGCGTAAACTGCTTATTTTAGCGCGTGAAGCGGGTTATAAATTAGAACTAAGTGATATCGATGTAGAGCCTGTACTGCCTGCTTCATTTGATAGCTCTGGTGATGTGGCAAGCTTCTTAAATCGTTTACCTCAAGTTGATGTTGAATTTGATGCTAAAGTCGAAGAAGCACAAAAAGCAGGTAAGGTATTACGTTATGTTGGCATCATCAATGAAGGTAAATGCCAAGTTAAGATAATGGCAGTTGATGCAAATGATCCTCTGTTTAAAGTGAAAAATGGTGAAAATGCTTTAGCCTTTTACACTCGCTACTATCAACCTATTCCATTGGTATTACGTGGATATGGTGCTGGTAATGATGTTACTGCTGCTGGGGTGTTTGCAGATGTATTACGTACCTTATCATGGAAATTGGGAGTTTAAGCGTGGTTAAAGTTTATGCACCAGCATCAATAGGCAACGTGAGTGTCGGATTCGATGTCCTTGGCGCGGCAGTTTCACCTATTGATGGGCAATTACTGGGTGACTGTGTCACCGTTGAAGCGGCTTCGGCATTTACACTTGAAAGTAAAGGGCACTTTGTTAGCAAATTACCTTCAGATCCTAAGCAAAATATTGTGTATCAATGTTGGCAGTTGTTTTGTGAGAAGTTAGGCAAAGAACTTCCTGTTGCAATGACACTTGAGAAAAATATGCCAATTGGTTCTGGTTTAGGATCAAGTGCTTGTTCTGTTGTTGCGGCATTGGTTGCGCTTAATGAATTTGCTCAAAAGCCTTTTGGTGAAAGGCAATTGCTGCTGATGATGGGCGAGCTTGAAGGACGTATTTCAGGTAGTGTTCACTATGATAATGTTGCGCCTTGTTATTTAGGTGGCTTACAACTTATTTTGGAACAAAATGGCACTATTTGTCAGTCCGTACCAACTTTTGATGATTGGTATTGGGTCATGGCATATCCGGGGATTAAGGTATCTACGGCAGAAGCTAGAGCAATTTTGCCAAAACAATACTCTAAAGCTGACATCATTAACCACGGTCGTTATTTATCTGGCTTTATTCATGCTTGCCATACTCAGCAATCAGGATTAGCCGCTAATTTGATGCAAGATGTGATTGCTGAGCCTTATCGCACCCAACTTCTTCCTGGGTTTGAAAAAGCCAGAGAGGCTTCGCAGAAGAAAGGCGCATTAGCTTGTGGCATTTCAGGCTCAGGGCCTACCATTTTTACTATTAGTGATTCATTAGAAATCGCACAAGAGATGGCCGAATGGCTGAAACAAAACTACGTACAAAACAGTGAAGGCTTTGTGCATATCTGCCGTATAGATACGCGTGGCGCAAGACAGATAGGGTAAGTCATGAAATTATATAATTTGAAAGATAATCAAGAGCAAGTCAGTTTTGCTCAAGCAGTAAAACAAGGTTTGGGTAAACAGCAAGGGCTCTTTTTTCCTCAAGACTTACCTTCGTTTTCTAAAGCTGAAATTGATGAATTATTAGCACTTGATTTTGCAACACGTAGTAGCCGTATTTTAACGGCCTTTATTGGTGATGAAATTCCTGCTGATGTATTAGCAAAACGTATTAGCACAGCATTTGCGTTCCCAGCACCAGTAACCCAAGTTGAAGATGATGTGAGTTGTTTGGAGCTTTTCCATGGCCCAACACTGGCGTTTAAAGACTTTGGTGGTCGCTTTATGGCGCAAATGTTGTCCGAAGTTGCTGGCAACCAACCAGTGACTATTTTAACGGCAACATCAGGTGACACGGGGGCCGCTGTTGCTCATGCTTTCTACAAATTAGAAAACGTACAAGTTGTTATTCTTTATCCTGAAGGCAAAATTAGCCCGTTACAGGAAAAACTGTTCTGTACATTAGGTGAAAATATTCACACTATTGCAATTAAAGATGACTTTGATGCTTGCCAATCATTAGTAAAACAAGCTTTTGATGATGAGTTCTTAAAGAAAACAATGTATTTGAACTCAGCAAACTCCATTAATATCAGTCGATTACTTGCTCAAATTTGTTATTACTTTGAAGCGGTTGCTCAAATTCCAGCAGAAAAACATGAACATCTAGTGATTTCAGTGCCAAGTGGTAACTTTGGTGATTTAACGGCTGGTTTATTGGCTAAATCAATGGGATTACCTGTTAAGCGTTTTATTGCAGCTACAAACGAGAACGATACTGTTCCTCGCTATTTAGATAATGGTAAATGGGAGCCTCATCGTACTGTTGCAACACTTTCTAATGCAATGGACGTTAGTCAGCCAAATAACTGGCCACGTATTGAAGAATTGTATCGCCGTAAAGGTTGGGGTCTTTCTGATCTTGCTCATGGTTCAGTAAATGATGAAATAACAGAAGAAACAGTGCGTGAACTTGCGAAGAAAGGCTATATTTCAGAACCGCATGCTGCGATTGCATATCGTTTACTGCGCGATGAACTTCAAGACGGTGAATATGGTTTATTTTTAGGAACGGCTCATCCAGCGAAGTTTAAAGAAAGTGTTGAACGTATTTTAGGAGGTGAATTACCATTACCTAAAGAGCTTGCGGAGCGTGCAGATAAAGAGTTACTCTCACATTTCTTACCTGCTGACTTTGCTCAATTACGTGCATTTTTGCTTGAACGAGCACCTAAATAAAAATCGCATTAAATAATTAGATATGTATTTAATTAAATAGCCCAACAAGATGTTGGGCTATTTTTTTATCTAAAATAGGAAAATCAGTATTTAAAAAATATAAAATTAAATTTATATATTTTATTTCCAGTAAACAAATTAATTAGAACCAAGGAAATTAAATATGAATGGATTCAAAGAAGTAACGTTTAAAGATAATATTAATAGTATTGTATTAAAAATAGAAAATCATATAAAAGAAAATAGGTCTGAATTATTTTTCAAGATAGAGTCTATAAAAAGAATATTAACAGAGAATTATATTTCTATTTTTATTTCTAAAAATGAATATGCTGCAGATGAATTCTTAGAAAAAATAAATAATAATTTTTTACTGTATCATAAAAATGACTTAACGAAAGATTTTGATTTTATTAGAAAAGAAATAAATTTAAGTATAGAAACCTTATTTTTTAATAGTGCTAAATTAGCAAGTAGAGAACCCAGTAAAATTCAAAAAGAACGATTGAAACTATTAATTCAGAATAATTTATCTGGTGATTACTATTTGGATTTTGAAAATAATAAGGTATTTATGCAAATAGATAATGAAAATAATGTTTTTAAAATTATCAACTTTGATGGATATGCTGATTTTTTTTATAATAAGAATGAGTTAATAAATACAATTTATGATCTTATAAGTGATAACAGTAATAGTAAATTTATATATTATCGTTTTTATCATAGGAAAGAATATATTAGCTACTTTAATAATACGGAAAATTGGAAAGTAAATAATAAAGATATTATTAGGGAAATAATTAATGATATTAAGAAAAAGAAACAAATAAGCATTAATGAATACATTTCTATTGAATTAAATGAAAGTTATTCATACAAAAATATTTTTATTATCAGAGATAAATTAGAAAATACAGAAAAGGTGTTACATATTTATGTTGATGATATAGAAGAATCATTTACAATTGCAAAATCTAAATATAATCAGATAACAGAAAGTGGAGAACATTTACTTTACAAAGCGGGTACGGGTTGGTTCATTACTAAAATAAAAAATAATATTATAAAGAAATTCTCACAATATATTGATTTATTAAAACCTTTAGAAAGAGTAATGAGTCGAGTTAATTTAATTACTTCAACAGAAACTAATTATGATTTTAGCCATATTCATAATTTAGCTGGATTATGTTATGGATTGAGTTTAAATTATTTAGTTGAAGTTAGGAATGGCGGTTTAGAAGGAGGTAATAAATACTTATTTTGGTTAAAAGAAAATATACGTTCTTATCAAAGTGAAAAAGAAACTATAGTTGATAAACTTGATTCTATTTTATTTAGTAGTATACAAGAGTATGAAGTATTAAATCTAATCAAAGAAATAAAAAATATTATATTTTCTCAACATTTCCAAATGGAAAGATTAAATAAAAAAGTACAATATTTTATTTTTGATTCAATAAAATCAATTGAATATAGCCAAATATTAGAGAGTCGAGGATTAAAAGGATCACATGTAGAAAAAATAGTATTTGATAAAAATAAAATTAATGAATACTTAGAATATATTATGAAAAATAATGATGACTATTACGCTATTATTGGGTTTAAAGATCATGCTATTGCTATTTCATATAAAAAATACTCTGAAAATAATTATAAATTTTCTTTGTTTGATTCTAATAGTGAATTGTTAGAATATTCTAGTATTAAATCTATAAATGAAGTATTAGAGAATAAAATGGATTTTTATGGTCCACATGAAGTTAATAATGAAAAATATATTATTTTCGATGAGTATAAAAAAAGTGAAATTTCAAATTACCAAAGTGTTTGGGATTATAATAATATAGAGATAAATAAAGGTGTTGCTGAAAATATAAAGAAAATAGGTTTTTCATTGCCTTTCAATGACAACATTATAGGACGCATTATTCATTATAATGAGCAGCGAGATCTTATTGTTGAGCTTAACAGAGATAACAAAATTATAGAAGTTATTGTAAAAGATTCAAATGTCGATGAAGGGGTTTATTTAATAAAAAATTATCTTTCTCAGATAATAAAAAACGATAAAGCCAGTAAGATTATCTTAAATAAAAGCGATAATGGTGATATTAGTATTCAAGAAGCTACATTTGATTCTTTTCAAGAAATAAGGAAAGATAAGAGTTATATTGAATTTAATGATATATATTACAGTGAGTTGATTAAGATTAATAGTTATTTATTAAAAGGAAATAAAGCAACATTATTAAATGAAATCACTTCTTTAATTGATGTGTTAAAAGGAAATATATACTTTGACAAAATAGTAGCAAGTTTTTCTCTTATTAATAAAATAGATGATTTTAATCAAGGGAGCAAAAATATATCAATTGTTAATATATTAAATAAAGTAAAAGAAAAACTAGAGAATAAACTGTTTTATGATGAATTAATCTATGGAAAAGATAAGTTAATCGCATTATCTGAAAAAAATAGTTCAGTTGCTGCCAAATTCTATCAATTAATGCTTAATGAAATTAATGAAGGAAAAAATGGGGTCAGTAATTTTATTTACAATAATATTATTGAAAGCCCTTATTTATTATTAGATAAAAATAGAAGTGTGGGTATATATGGGTATGATTATACTATTGAATTTAAAGGGGATCATCAATACTTAAATGAGTTAATTAAAGGGATTGATATTCCAGAATTAAAAAATAAATTACTAATTGAAGATCGAAATAAGTTACATTTAAAAGAGAATTATAAAAAATTATCAGAATATAAAGATCATGAAAATATAAATAAATTACTCGTTTTCATTGAAAACAAAATAGACTTGAAAAGAAAAAGTAACTTAAGTTCTTATCATGATTTATATTTTGATTTTTTTGCAAATCAGCAATTTACAAATAAAATGATTACTCACGAAATAGCCCAGTTAGAAGATTATTTTCTTAGTAACTATCGTGAAAAAAATTATGATTATCATCCAAATAATTTCTACCTTAATGAAGATGATCCTAGTGTTCTTTTAGGTAAATCATTAAATAAAAATAAGAATGAAATAGATTGTAGCTATTTATTATTTGATGACAGCAAGGAAAATTTTAAGTTTCTATTTTCTGAGAATGCAATATTTACTGATAAAATGATAGACAATATTATTGCTGATAATATAGATTCATTCTATCAAGATGATATTACAAATTATTTTTATAATGGTGTTAAAAGTGAAGAATTAGCCTTTTATTTAAAGGATAAACCAGAAATAAATCATTTTATAGACTATTGTCTAAAAAATAGAATACGAATTACAGTTGTAGGAAATAGTGATAAATGTTTTTTTAATCAAGATTTTATTAGACAGAAAAATGAAGTAGAAAAATTACATGATATTATTTTAGAAAATCAATTTTTTAATGAAAAAACAGTTGTTTTTGCTAAAAAAGAGAAGTTATTAAGTTATCAATATGGTGATTTTTTTATTGAGGGTATTGCTCAGCGACTCAATATGCCTATTTATCAAGTAATTGATAATAAACTATCTCTATCAAAGGATAATGTAATTGTTAAACCTCTAATTGAACGAAAACATATAGATAAACCTTTACTTGAAAATATAGTATTATCAGATTTAATTATTTCTGATATGGAATATAATAATATAAAACCTACTTCGCTTAATGAAAAAATAAAAGAAGAAAGTAAAAAGTTAATTCAAGAATTATACCAATTTGTTTCTAAAAAATATCCTAATTATCGCAATGATAAAGAGTTTAAGCTAGGCTACAAAAAAGATATTAGAACTGTTATTTATGATTATTCAGATAAAACAACAGTATTAGATATCTTTGATTATATTAAAATTAATCATTATGATATTAATATTTTTCAACTTGGTTCTATCATTAATAAAGTTGATAATATGAATGTCAAACAGAATAGGGAAAAACTAAAAGAACTTAGTGATAAACTTATCAATAATGATATTTCAATAAATGCTGCATACAAAAAATATCAATATGAGTTATCTGCTTTTTTTAACGTTTCAGGTAAAACAAAAATAGAGAATAAGTTAACACAAATAATACATGATCCATTGATTAATAAAAAATTTAATCAATATTTAATGGGGGAAATAACATATCAACAATGGCAATTATTGGATTCTTTATCAAAAGGAACACTGACATTAGCTGAAAAAGCAAATAAAACAATTGAAGTGGTTCATGCAATTTATGATAACCCAACCTTGATAAGAAAACTAAGCCTATTTTCAAAGAGTTTACTTAATTCATTTTTCGATGGGAATAAAAAAGGTATTTTATATCGAGTATTACTCGATAATATTTCTACATTTAAAAACTATAAGAAATTAATTGATAAACTTCAACGTATTATCTATATAGAGACTAATAAAAAGGGACTTAAAGTATCTTCACCAGCTGAAGCACTTAATAAAGTAAGTACTTTAAATTTTTTGGATTTCTTCGATAGTAGGAATAATATTAGCTCTAATAAAAATAAAGAAATAGTAAAAATAAATGACATACCTTTTGATAAAAATTTATTAATTAGTCTCGGTGCGAAAATAAACAATAAAAATATAGATTCGATTTCATTAAATATGCTGACTAAATGGAAAGAAAAATTAATATTTGTTCCTCATCATCTTAATGATTATTTTTTTTCACTCTCTGGTAGTGAAGAAGATAAGAAAATTATTTCACTTTTTAGAACCTTATTAAATAATAAAAAAAACAAAATTAAGCATCTACTTTCTAATGATACAAGTAGAATTGACTATTTAATGGCATCTAAAAGACTCTCTGAAATCATTAAATTAGGTAGTAAAAATTATGATATTAATGATTGGAATACATTGAGGAAAAACTCGTTAAATATTCCTCGGCATATGAAAATAATTAGTAAAATTGGCTACGCTAATATTACGTTTGGTATGTGGCAATCAATCAACGCTACATTTATGCTTGCCGAACAGCTCAATGACCCATTATTAACTGCAAAAGAACGTAAAGAGATTATTAATAATCTAGCCATTATGTGGTCTGAAATGGCTTACAATGGCCTTTCTGAAATGATTGAAATTACTTTAGCTAAAGGGTTACTAAAATATAGACATAACCCATTGGAATACGTCAATAAAATAAGCACAAGAATTAGCATTGGGCTTAATGTGCTTTCTATTGGATTCGATATTTATAATGCTTACGACAACTTTAGCCGAATTTCAGTTGGTACAAATGAAAAACAACGCATCGATTATATTGTCAATGGCTCTTTAGCGGTTGTTTCGGGATTGGTTACATTAGGTGTTTCTATTGCGATGCTTGCAGGCTCTACTGTTGCTGGCCCTGTTGGTATTGTTGCTGGCGCGGTTATAGCTTTAGCAACCTCAATTTACAATGCGGCAAGGCTTATCGAAGAAGCAAAAACAAAAGTTCATTTTACACCTATAGAAGAGCTTAATAATGGATTTTATGCCTTTTTAGTAGGTGATCTTATTCCTGATAAAAAAAATGAAATTATTTATTTAGAAACAGAAACACAATTAGAAGCAATGATTGATAAAAAGGCGATTAGTTATCTTGAGGAAATAAAAAAGAAATCTTATCTTAGTCGTTATTTTTACACTAATGAAAAACAAATATATCAAGAATATTATTATTATAAAGTTGTACCCAATCTAATGGGGAAAAAATTAGATTCAATTTTAAATCCTTTGGGAGAATATATTTCTCAACGAATATCATTAAATATAAATCAAGAAGAAGCAGAAAAAATAGCTTCGCTTTCTTATCATTTACGTGCAGAAAAGACAGAGTATAAATATTATCTTCCGAAAGAAGCTATTGCTACGAATGAAACACTTATTTTTGATATGGATTTTTATGTCGATGAATTAAAGCGTTATAATCTAGATATTATTTATGATAATGGCTCTCCTATTTTTGATAATATTGTTGATAGTGATTTTATTAAAAAAATAAAAACAACAAAAGAAAACAGCATCCTATTATTTGGTGAAAATAAAGTAATAGAAAATTTAACTAAATCCAATCAGGATAGGAAATATTATTCATCTGGTTGGGACGAGAACGAAGATTTTTATTTTAATACTCATAATGGTGATGATATTATTGTTGCTCCTTCGAACGTTAAAAATAATTTTGATATCTATAATGGAACTAAGAGGCTAAGTGGAGGAAATAAAGATGATGTATTTAATTTATTTACCTCAGAATCTCCACTTTATGCAAGTCGTTTTTATGGCAGAGAAGGAAATGATACTCTTCGTATTATAAAAACGACAAGTAAATATCAAGGATATGAGGTTAATTTATTAGATAACTACATCAAATTTACGTATTCAGAAGAACAAACAAACAGTCAAAACTTCCATTCAAAGCTTTTTCTGTATCAAGAAAATGACTATCTTTATTCAAAGCAATTAACTGATTCTATGCCTAATATTGTATTACAAGATCAGCACGTTATTGCTTATTTAGATAGTGTTGAAAATGTTATAGGAAGTGAAGTGGGTAATGATGTTATTTATGGAAATCAAGAGGATAATTACTTAGATGGTGTTGGTGGTGCTGATTTATTATATGGATTAGGCGGAAATGATACTTTGGCTTTACAAGAGGGATATGCAGAAGGCGGTGATGGAAATGATAATTATCTTATATTAAGAGCTTCTTTAGAAAATAATTATAATATTCAATTTGAAACGATTATTAATGAAAAAAATGATGAACAGTCTAGTGTTGTAAGACTAAATTATCATTTTGATGAAATATCTTCTATCTATCGTCAAGGAAAAGATATTATTTTTTACATTAAAGTGAATGATGGTAATAAATATAATGAATCGATTTATCATTTAATGACGCTGAGAAATGTGTATAGTAGCAAAGAAAATAATTTATTAGCTCATCGTTATACTTTGACAACAATGGATGGTTTTATATTAACAGCAAACGAAAGTAAAACTATTGAAAATGATGTATTATATGATTTTAGTTATTTAGATAAATATAATAATACTGAAGAAAATCTTCAATCATTATATCTTAATGACAATAGTAGTTTTTTATCGCTTTCATACTCGAATAAAACTAAAAAAATTAGCTTATCACCACAACTAAAATATAGTGGATTTTCTTCGGGAGAAAATTTACGGTTTGGTCTTCAGGGTAATTTTCAAAATAATTATTATTTTGGTCTTACAAAAAATTCGTTTATTACGCTTAGTTCAGGGAATGACAGTTACCAAATTGAAACATTTTTAGCTTCCGACAAAAGTGACAAAATTAAAATTTTATTCCCTGATAATAGTGAAAAACTATCTCATCATGATACCAGTCATTTCTTTTTATCTGACGTGAGCGGTTTTGATTTAGTGTTTTATAATAATGTTCTATCACATCGTTATCATCCAGATATTTACTTAAAACTCGCTTTTGAACCTTCTCATATTAATAGTATTTGGGGATCAGGAATGCAGATTCGCTTTATTGATAAAGATAATACGGTTTTCACTCTTCCTGCAAAAGAGAGTCGGCAACGTTTACTTGTTCCTATTACAGATCTGAATTTAACGATAACAGCAGAAGATGATGTGCTTATGATCCCTGAATCACTCACCTTAAATAGAGAGACATTATCTGCATATTCTCTTTCTTTCTCGCCGTTTTATTCGCTTGCCTCTCAAAAACAATCAAATCAGGCGGTTGATTTATTAGCCATAATTGAGCCAATGGAAGGGAATGATATTGTTGTTAATCGTAATAAAAATAGTTCGGTGATTAATGGTGGAAAAGGGGATGATCAAATTGTCGTTAACCACGGACATCATATTTTAATTGCAGGGGAGGGAAATGATAACCTCAATGCAGGAAGCGGAAATGACTTATTAATTTCAGAATTTGGTGATGACTATTTGAGTGGTGGTGTGGGCCATAATGTTTATATTGTGAACAAACGCCATGGTGAAGTAACGGTTTATGATGAAGGGAGCTGTAGCCACCTTTTTATTTCAGGATTATCAGAACACGATAAGCTTATTGCTTCTCAAGTAGATGATGATATGCAGTATAAAACGCAGGATAATCAGTTTGTTTTAACTGTAAAGAGACCACAAGATGAAGCAGCAGATAAAACGGTTTCTATTATTGAGAAACAAAGTGTACTTTCAGCGCAATCTCTTGCTGCAATTATTCAAGAAATGGCACAGTTTAATGAGCAACAATTAACGATAATGCAAGGTAGTGAATTTACTTCACCATCAGCATGGTCGCCATTACCCGTGGTAGTAAAGTATTGGGAATATTAACAATTAAAAAATAGCCCTTGAATAAGGGCTATTTCATCATTGATCGTTTTATTAAACGATATCTATTTAGCCATAGATTCTGTACGTTTAAATACTAGGGTATTGCCCTCTGATTCTGCTGAATTAAACTGATAGCCTTCAAGATCAAACTCTTTAAGTTGTGCTTTGTTGGTCAGTTTTTCTTGAATAATAAAACGGCTCATTAATCCACGAGCTTTTTTAGCGTAGAAACTGATAACTTTATATTTGCCATTTTTTTCATCAAGGAAAACAGGTTTAATAATTTCAGCATTGAGTTTCTTCGGGTTAACTGATTTAAAATACTCATCAGATGCTAAATTAATAAGAATATTGTCACCTTGTTCTTCAAGTGCTTTGTTTAACGCTTCTGTAATGGTATTTCCCCAAAATTGGTATAAATCACTTCCTTTGTTATTTTTTAGCTTTATTCCCATTTCAAGGCGATAAGGTTGCATTAAATCAAGAGGGCGAAGCACGCCATATAAGCCAGAAAGCATACGTAAATGCTGTTGTGCAAATTGAAAATCATCTTCAGAAAAAAGTTCAGCTTGCATTCCGGTATAAACATCACCTTTAAATGCCAAAATAGCTTGGCGTGCATTCTCTGGTGTGAAATTAGGTTGCCATTCACCAAAACGAGCAGCATTTAATCCTGCGAGTTTATCGCTTATTTTCATTAAGCTAGCGATGTCGCTAGATGATAATTTTCGACATTCTTCGATAAGTTGTTGGGAATATTTTAGCAATTCAGGTTGGGTGAAGTGCGTTGTTGCTAAAGGCGATTCGAAATCCAGTGTTTTAGCTGGTGAAATGGTGATTAGCATAATTCCCTCGATACGTTATTTTAATGTTGACCAAATATAGCAAATTCTTTCGATTAAAGACTAAATTATAGTAATAGGAAAAAACAATAGTTTCTCTTATTTGTCGTAAAACTCGACAGTTTAAACGATTCAGCCTGTAATTATCTTCTGTTTTTTTCCGCTTTTGTTTTGCGAAAACGTTTGGCATTCAAATAATTGCTTTGTATGAATCTAAGCGTCTTGTAGTGTGAGCAGTCCATGTTATTATCAATAGATATCCGCAGGTGACTGCAAACAGATTTACCTAGTAGATGAGATAAACAAAATGACCAACAAATTGACTTCTTTGCGTAAGCTGACAACTGTTGTTGCTGACACTGGTGACATCGCAGCAATGAAACTGTATCAGCCACAAGACGCAACTACCAACCCATCTTTAATTTTAAATGCAGCTCAAATTCCTGAATATCGTAAATTAATTGATGAAGCGATTGAATGGGCTCGTTCACAAAGCGATTCTCGTGAACAACAAATCGTTGATGCTTGCGACAAACTGGCAGTAAATATCGGTTTAGAAATTTTAAAACTGATCCCTGGTCGTATTTCAACAGAAGTTGATGCACGTCTTTCTTACGACACACAAGCGTGTATCGAAAAAGCACGTCATCTAATGAAACTTTATAATGATGCCGGTATCAGTAACGACCGTATTCTTATCAAATTAGCATCTACTTGGCAGGGTATCCGTGCCGCAGAGCAATTAGAAAAAGAAGGTATCAACTGTAACCTGACTTTACTGTTCTCTTTTGCTCAAGCGCGTGCATGTGCTGAAGCAGGTGTTTACCTGATTTCTCCATTTGTTGGTCGTATCATGGATTGGTATAAAGCCAATACAGATAAAAAAGAATTTGCTCCTGCTGAAGATCCTGGTGTGATTTCTGTTACTGAAATCTATAACTATTACAAACAACACGGTTATAACACTGTTGTTATGGGCGCAAGCTTCCGTAATATAGGTGAGATTTTAGAATTAGCAGGTTGTGATCGTCTGACTATTGCTCCAGCACTGTTAAAAGAATTATCAGAAGCTGAAGGTGAAGTTGAACATAAATTATCTTATAAAGGCGAAGTGAAAGCGCGTCCAGAAGCTATCACTGAAGCTCAATTCTATTGGGAGCACAATGCTGACCCAATGGCAGTAGATAAATTATCTGACGGTATTCGTAAATTTGCTGTCGATCAGGAAAAATTAGAGAAAATGATTGCGGATTTATTATAATTCGTCGTTAAATTCTTATAAAAATCTTAAATACCCATCTTATATAGGTGGGTATTTTCATTTTTTTCTCTCAAAATAACATTTAAGTAAATTTTAAGATTAAATTGATTGGAATATATTATTTATCCGGTAATAATTATAAAAATATATTATTAAAATACTCTATTTATTATTGGTGAATTATGAAAAAGATTGTCTTGGCAACGGTATTTGCATCGTTATTTTTTAGTGGCGCTGCAATGGCAGAAAGCAAAACCGCATTCTCTTTACCTGCAATTGAAAAAAGTGCTGAAAGTGGAAATTCAGCATCTCAGTATCAATTGGGCATAAAATATGAGAACGGCGAAGGTGTTGAGCAGGATGCACAAAAAGCACTGGAGTGGTATACCAAAGCGGCAGAGCAAGGTCACGCTGAAGCACAGTTAAATTTAGCACTTATGTATGACATGAGTGATGATATCGACCGTGATGCAGAAAAAGCAGTTTATTGGTATAACAAAGCGGCTGTTCAAGGTGTCTCTTTAGCCCAATACAATCTTGCTGTTTCTTATGATGATGGTGATGGCGTAGAGCAAGATCATGAGAAAGCAGTGTATTGGTATACTAAAGCCGGTGAGCAAGGTGATAGTGATGCACAATACAACCTTGGTATCTCTTATGATGAAGGTATCGGTGTAGCACAAGATCATGAAAAAGCTGTAGTTTGGTATACCAAAGCAGCAGAACAAGGCCATGCTGACGCACAATATAACCTTGCTGTTTCTTATGATGACGGTGAAGGTGTAGAACGTAATGGCACTAAAGCAGTTTTTTGGTATACCAAAGCAGCAAACCAAGGTAATCGTGATGCGCAAAATAACTTAGGCGTAATGTACGATGAAGGCGATGGCGTCGCTAAGGACGCGCGTAAAGCGGTTGAATGGTATAAAAAATCAGCTATACAAGGTAATGGTCTGGCACAAAATAACTTAGCTTTAAACTATTACTATGGTAAAGGCGTTAAACGTGATCTGAAAGAAGCTTATGCATGGTTCTCTGTTGCTGTTGAAAATGGTGATGGTGATGAAGCTATGTTAAAACGTACTGCTCGTGCATTAAATGCAGCACAATTAGCTGAAGCAAAAAAATTGGCAGCTTCTTATATTGCTAAATATATTGATGAGTAATATTAATTAATATTATTCAAGATTAAAGAAAGGGAGCTTATGCTCCCTTTCTTATTTTTAGTTAAAGCTAAATAAAAATAGATTGTTATCATTTCTTTATTATCTATTCTCAATAATCAAATATTAAATATCAGTAATATATTGAGATTCCTTTTAATTCTCTTGTGTTCTCATGGTAATATCTGCGCGCAAGTTAGATGGTTATTGATTAATTGAGGTTTGATATGAACGAATTACGCATAGGGTTAGTTTCTGTTTCTGATCGCGCATCAAGTGGGGTTTATGAAGATAAAGGCTTACCCGCTTTAGAAGCTTGGCTAAAAGCTGCATTAACAACGCCTTTTCATATCGAATCACGTTTAATTCCTGACGAACAACTCATGATTGAACAAACACTGTGTGAACTTGTTGATGAAGTTGGCTGTCATTTAGTGTTAACAACAGGGGGAACCGGGCCTGCTCGCCGTGATGTTACTCCTGATGCTACATTGGCTATTGCAGACAGAGAAATGCCAGGCTTTGGTGAACAAATGCGCCAAATTAGTCTGAAATTTGTGCCTACGGCTATTTTATCTCGCCAAGTTGGTGTTATCCGTAACCAAGCGTTAATTCTAAATCTGCCGGGGCAACCTAAAGCTATCGCAGAAACGTTGGAAGGGTTAAAAGATAATGACGGCAATGTAATTGTTAGCGGTATTTTTGCCAGTGTACCGTACTGTATTCAACTGCTTGATGGTCCTTATGTCGAAACAAATGAAGCTATCGTTGCAGCCTTTAGACCTAAATCAGCTCGCCGTTCTACTTCAGCATAAATAATGTAAAAGGTTATTTTTGTCATCACACTTCTGGCTAGGAAATGTTCTGACTCAGTTTGGATAACGCAAAGGTAACCTTATATTTATTTGATATTTTTATTGTGAAAATTAAAAGATGTTATTTTTCAATTGATTATGTTTTTATTTTAAGCCTAGACTTAAAAAAGCATTTCAGATAAATCATAATGCTATTTGTGATTGAACTAACGTTATGAAAAATAACAACTTTTAATCCTTCCTTTATTCTCAGACACAAAATTTTCGCATTTTTTGCATTTTTTTTCATTATTCCCCTTGATGAATGTATTTATGACCCCATCTTCTTTTCAACTGCAATTACCACTATTGAGTTGCGTTGATTTTATATCCGCTTCGAGATGATATTGTTAAGTCTATTAATTTGTGACTTGAAAAATGAATATTCATCCGCATATAGATTGGTAGTCAAATTGATAAAGAATTCTCTTTGGAGGCGTTTAAATGGGTAAAATTATTGGTATTGACCTGGGTACAACTAACTCTTGTGTTGCTGTAATGGATGGCAAAAATGCCCGGGTTATCGAAAACAGTGAGGGCGATCGTACTACTCCTTCAATCGTTGCTTATGCACAAGATGGTGAAATCTTAGTTGGTCAACCTGCAAAACGTCAGGCAGTGACTAACCCACAAAATACTTTATTTGCCATCAAACGTTTAATTGGTCGTCGCTTTGAAGATGATGAAGTTCAGCGTGACGTTGCTATCATGCCTTACAAAATTGTAAAAGCTGATAACGGTGATGCTTGGATTGAAGCGCGTAACGATAAAATGGCTCCACCACAAGTATCTGCTGAAGTCCTGAAAAAAATGAAGAAAACAGCAGAAGACTATTTAGGTGAAGCTGTTACTGAAGCAGTTATTACTGTTCCTGCTTACTTTAACGATGCTCAACGTCAAGCAACTAAAGATGCTGGTCGTATCGCAGGTCTTGACGTTAAACGTATTATTAACGAACCAACAGCGGCTGCTCTGGCTTACGGTTTAGATCGTGAAGTGGGCAACCGTACTATCGCAGTTTACGACTTAGGTGGTGGTACATTCGATATCTCTATCATCGAAATTGATGAAGTCGATGGCGAAAAAACCTATGAAGTTCTGTCAACCAATGGTGATACTCACTTAGGTGGTGAAGACTTCGATAGCCGTTTAATTAACTACTTAGTTGATGAGTTTAAGAAAGAGCAAGGCATTGATCTGCGTAACGATCCATTAGCAATGCAACGTCTGAAAGAAGCAGCAGAAAAAGCGAAAATCGAATTATCTTCTGCACAACAAACAGATGTTAACTTGCCATATGTCACTGCAGATGCGACTGGCCCTAAACACTTAAATATCAAGGTAACTCGTGCAAAACTGGAATCTTTAGTTGAAGATTTAGTTAAACGTTCAATGGAACCAGTACGTGTTGCATTAGAAGATGCCGGCCTGAAAGTTAGCGAAGTTAACGACGTTATTCTGGTTGGTGGTCAAACTCGTATGCCAATGGTTCAAAAAACCGTTGCTGATTTCTTTGGTAAAGAACCTCGTAAAGATGTTAACCCAGATGAAGCTGTTGCAATGGGTGCGGCTGTTCAAGGTGGTGTATTAGCAGGTGATGTTAAAGACGTTCTGTTACTTGACGTAACACCACTGTCTTTAGGTATCGAAACAATGGGTGGTGTAATGACTTCCCTGATCGGAAAAAATACCACAATCCCAACTAAACATAGCCAAGTATTCTCTACTGCAGAAGATAACCAATCCGCTGTAACTATTCACGTATTACAGGGTGAACGTAAACGCGCAAGTGATAACAAATCACTGGGTCAGTTTAACTTAGATGGTATTCAAGCGGCACCACGCGGTATGCCACAAATCGAAGTTACTTTTGATATCGATGCTGATGGTATCCTGCATGTATCAGCGAAAGATAAAAACAGTGGCCGTGAGCAAAACATCACAATCAAAGCTTCTTCTGGTTTAAATGAAGATGAAATCCAAAAAATGGTTCGTGATGCAGAAGCAAACGCAGAAGCTGACCGTAAGTTTGAAGAATTAGTACAAACTCGTAACCAAGCTGACCAATTAGTTCACGGTACTCGTAAACAAATTGAAGAAGCGGGCGATAAATTACCAGCGAACGATAAAGAAGCTATCGAAAAAGCGGTAAGCGAGTTAGAAATTGCTTCTAAAGGCGAAGATAAAGACGCGATTGAAGCAAAAATTAAAACATTAGTTGAAGCTTCTGAAAAACTGCTAGAAATCGCACAACAACAAGCTCAAGCTGGCGCAGCAGGTAATGCCGCTGGTGCTGATGCGAGTGCAAAGAAAGATGACGATGTTGTCGATGCAGAATTTGAAGAAGTTGACGGCAAAGACAAGAAATAATGCCCTTAACGGGCCGCGGTAACTCACCTGTGAATAGTTACTGATACCGAACACGGGCGTCGAGGAAACTCAACGCCCGTGTGCTTATGTCAAGGGTAATCTAGAATGGCGAAAAGAGATTTTTACGAAGTACTCGGTTTAAGTAAAACTGCCGACGAAAAAGAAATTAAACGTGCATATAAGCGTTTAGCAATGAAATATCACCCAGACCGAAATCAAGGTGATAAAGAATCAGAAGTAAAATTCAAAGAAATCAAAGAAGCCTATGAGATCTTAAGTGATGCTCAAAAGCGTGCTGCTTATGATCAATATGGTCATGCGGCATTTGAACAAGGTGGATTTGGTGGTCAAGGCGGTGGCGGCTTCGGTGGTGGCGCTGACTTTGGTGATATCTTTGGTGATGTATTTGGCGATATTTTTGGTGGTGGTCGTCGTCAACAACGCGCAGCGCGTGGCTCTGACTTACAATACAACATGGATCTAACTCTAGAAGAAGCGGTTCGTGGTGTTGCTAAAGAAATTCGTATACCTACACTAGAAACATGCGACAAATGCCATGGTAGTGGTGCTAAAGAAGGCACATCAGCAGAAACATGTTCTACTTGTCATGGTGCTGGTCAGGTTCATTTACGTCAAGGTTTCTTCACTGTACAGCAGGCATGTCCAACTTGTCATGGCCGCGGTAAAGTGATTAAAGAGCCTTGCTCTAAATGTCATGGTGATGGTCGTGTTGAACGCTCTAAAACGTTGTCTGTCAAAATTCCAGCCGGTGTTGATACAGGCGACCGTATTCGCTTAAGCGGCGAAGGTGAAGCCGGTGAAAATGGTGCACCAGCAGGCGATTTATACGTACAGGTTCATGTTCGCCAGCATCATATTTTTGAACGTGATGGCAATAACCTTTATTGTGAAGTGCCTATTAACTTCGCTATTGCTGCTTTGGGCGGTGAAATTGAAGTCCCAACACTTGATGGCCGTGTAAAACTTAAAATTCCAGCAGAAACACAAACTGGTAAAATGTTCCGCATGAAAGGCAAAGGTGTTAAATCAGTACGCAGTAGCAGTATTGGTGACTTAATGTGTCGCGTTGTAGTTGAAACACCTGTTAAACTCAATGAGAAACAAAAAGAGTTAATGCAACAACTGGGTGAATCATTCGGTGGCAAGAGTGGTGAGAAAAACACTCCTCGCTCTAAAAGTTTCTTAGATGGTGTGAAAAAATTCTTTGATGATTTAACCAAATAATTTTTCTTATCACCTTCAAGAAAGCCTGATGATAAAGACTGTCATCAGGCTTTTTTTATTTGAAGGGTATTTCATATTTACCCTATCTTGATGGCAACAATACCCGCTAAAATCACTAAACACGCTAATAGTTGTTTACGATTAAATTGCTCTTTTAACAGATAAACAGATAAGATCATGGCGAATAACACGCTGGTTTCTCTTAAAGCAGCCACAAGTACGATTGAAGCATGACTCATCGCCCATATCACAATGCCATAGCTTACCAATTGCATGATCCCACCTAAAAATGCGGGTTTCCAATAATCTTTTATTTTGGCTTTTAAATGTTGGCGATAACGAAGCCAAGCAAGTAAATACATTGCAACACCATTTAAAAAGAAGAGCCATAAAATATAAGCAAAAGGTGTTTCACCTACACGAGAGCCATTACCATCAGACAGGGTATAGCTTGCGGTAAATAATGCGGTAAGCAGCGCAAAAAAGAGTGCATCTTTACGTAAATTAAACTCTGCTATTTTCCTACTGCGTGAGATAAGGATAATACCCAAAATGATAAATAAAATACCTAGCAAGCCAGCTATGGGTAGTGTTTCATGGAAGAGAAAGAAGCCAAGAAAAGCGGTCATTAATGGCGCACTACCGCGAGAGATAGGATAAATCTGATTAAAGTCAGCCAAGGTATAACAACGGCTTAAAGAGAGTGTATAACCAATATGAAATAAAACAGAAAGGACAAGCCATTTCCATGCACCAACATCAGGTAGCCCAACCCAAAACAGGGCGGGTAGTGTTACAACACCAGAAAAGAAAGTCAGTAACGAGATCCCTAAAAATCGATCACTGCCTACTTTAACCAATGCGTTCCAACATGCATGAAAGATAGCAGCAAATAAAACGGCAATAAAAACAGTAATCGACATATTGATAAAAACCTTAATATGGAAAGGGTAATTTTTTATAAAACAATAACACAATGGTTAACGAGTGGATACGTCACTATTTTTTATCATCTGAGATTATTTAAAGCGTGAGGAAACAGAGCTAGATTATTTTCAGTAATGAAAATTGATATGTTTGACCTATTTTATCGATTGTAGGTAATTATCAAAAAAGAGGCTTGTTTTTACTTATTTATAAAAAATAATCTTTTTATTCAATGTGTTGACTTTGATTTTTTAAATTATTCCAATTTTTATATCACTGAAGGAACGTGTTGATAAATTGATATTATTCATCCTATTTTTCTTGATATTTCTTTCATTAATCGAATAATCCGAGTTATTATCCATAAATAATCTGTTTTTTACGAATTCATGATTAGCATATTATTAACAAGATTAGAGATTTCGAGGTTAATATTATGACGGCAATTATTAGACAATTTTTGAGATTAGAGGCATCAGGCGGTATTCTTCTGATTATTGCTGCTATTATCGCATTGATTATGGCGAATACACCTCTAAGTGCTTTGTATAATGAGTTTTTATCTATTCCTATTATGATCAAATTCGGTGCTTTCGAACTTGATAAGCCATTATTACTTTGGGTAAACGATGCCTTAATGGCGATCTTTTTCTTAGTGGTAGGATTAGAAGTTAAACGTGAATTAAAAGAAGGCTCTTTGGCTCAGCGTGATAGAGCTATTTTCCCTGCAATAGCCGCAGTGGGGGGCATGTTAGCTCCAGCATTGGTTTATTTGATGTTCAATAGTACTGATGCCATTGGACAGCAGGGGTGGGCAATTCCTGCAGCAACAGACATTGCTTTTGCACTGGGTGTTATGGCGTTACTTGGCAAGCGTGTTCCTGTTGAGCTAAAAGTCTTCTTATTAGCATTAGCTATTATTGATGACTTAGGTGTAATCGTTATTATTGCGCTTTTTTATTCAAAGAGTATTGCACTAATACCTCTCGCTTTGGCAGGGTTGATAGTGATTGCTCTGGGTGTAATGAACTGGCGTAAAGTGGGTAATACGGCTGCTTATTTAATTCTTGGGTTCATCTTATGGGTGTGTATTTTAAAATCAGGTATTCATGCAACGATTGCAGGTGTGATTGTTGGATTCCTTATCCCATTAAGAAATAAAGAAGGGGATTCTCCTTCTGAAGAATTAGAGCATGTGTTGCACCCTTGGGTTGCCTATTTTATTTTACCGCTGTTCGCATTTAGCAACGCAGGGGTTTCTTTAAATGGCGTAACGCTTGATGGCATGTTGTCTGCCTTACCGTTAGGTATCGCGTTAGGTCTATTTTTAGGTAAGCCGATTGGAATTTTCCTCTTTAGTTGGATTTCGGTAAAACTAGGCATTGCAAAATTACCAGATGCGATTAATCTTAAACAAATATTTGCAGTGTCTGTGCTATGTGGTATCGGTTTTACTATGTCTATCTTTATAGCAGGATTAGCATTCGATGGTGCGGATGAAGCTTATAATACCTACGCTAAGCTTGGTATTTTAGTAGGTTCAACGGTAGCCGCTATTGTGGGATATTTGTTGCTTCGCTCTGTTTTGCCGAAGTTAAAAACGAAGTCAATATAGGGAAATTTATTACGGATTTGAGTTTCTCAACACAATAAATACCGAGCTATATATTTAAACCTACGGTGCAATACAATGTATTGTGCCGTAGGTGTTTTTATGAGGATTGGATACAAGGAAAGCCAATCGCAAACTAATGCGTTATTAAATAGTCTGTGTTTGAAGCACAGAAGTTGAAAGGAAGATAACTATGCGGGTGTCACATCTCAATTTTAACCATCTTTATTATTTTTGGCATGTGTGTAAAGAAGGCTCTGTTGTGGGTGCAGCGCAAGCGCTGTATCTGACACCTCAGACAATAACAGGGCAAATTAAAGCATTAGAAGAAAGATTGGGTGGCAAACTATTTAAACGCCAAGGAAGGGGGTTAGTTCCTTCAGAGCTGGGGCAACTCATTTTTCGTTATGCCGATAAAATGTTTATGCTCAGCCAAGAAATGCTGGATATCGTCAACTACAGCCGTGAATCGAACTTACTGTTTGATGTCGGTGTTGCGGATGCATTATCTAAACAATTAGTCAGTCGCGTATTAGAAACAGCTTTGATTGATAATGAGCAAATCCACCTGCGCTGTTTTGAATCGACTCATGAATTATTACTCGAACAATTAAGTCAGCATAAGCTGGATATGATCCTATCCGATTGCCCTGTGGATTCGTCACAACAAGAAGGTCTGTTCTCTGTAAAGCTTGGTGAATGTAATATGAGCTTTTTTTGCAGTCATCCTCTTCCTGAAAAACCATTTCCTGAATGTTTAGAAGAGCGAAAACTCCTCATTCCGGGTCGTCGATATATGTTAGGCCGCCATTTATTAACATGGATACGTAACAAAAACCTTCAAGTGGAAATATTGGGTGAGTTTGATGATGCGGCATTAATGAAAGCATTTGGCTTAAATTATAATGCTATCTTTGTGGCGCCTTCACTGTATACCGATGAAACTTTTGCTCATAGTAATATCGAAGAGATTGGGATGCTTGATACGGTAAAAGAAGAGTACTATGCAATTTTTGCAGAGCGAATGATCCAACATCCAGCCGTTCAACGTGTTTGTAATACGGATTTTTCAGAGCTTTTTAATGGAGACAAGAAGAGTGTTGCAAACCCATAAGTGGATTGTGATTAAAAAGCAGAAAATAAAAAACCGGCATAAGCCGGTTTTTTATAACACAAGAAAGCAATATTACATTGCTTTGATTTGTGCTTGCAGATTAGCTTTATGACGTGCAGCTTTATTCTTGTGAATTAAGCCTTTAGTTGCCTGACGGTCAACAAGTGGTTGCATGTCATTAAATGCTTTTTGTGCTGCTTCTTTATCACCTGAAGCAACTGCTGCGTATACTTTTTTGATGTAAGTACGCATCATAGAACGACGGCTTGCGTTGTGCTGACGACGCTTTTCAGACTGAACCGCACGTTTCTTAGCTGATTTGATATTAGCCAAGTTCCAACTCCCAAATATATTCTAGCGAGGACAAATACAAAGGTGAAGGAATATGCCTTTTCAACCTAAGTTTGTCAATGGATTTATACAAAATTAGCGTCGTTGTACGCGACACTTGTTTCGTTGTGATGGCGCAAGATTTTATCAGTTAAGACGGGTAGAATACAGTCTTTTGAGTGAAAAAATCATCAAAATCGTGTATATGAGTAATAAATAATAGATTCTAATAGGATCTATGCTGGATTTTATGCAGTTTTATAACCAAGAAGTGAGTGATAGTCCATTTTTGTTTGATGTGAGCAATCAAATTTAAGAATAACAGTGAATCGACTTGTCGAGATATTACTCATCAATAAACATTGATATATTGGGTTACTCTCAAGCCTTTGACAAGGTATAATCCAATAATTTCCACGGTATTGAGCCAGTTATGGAGCTAATTCGCGGTATACAAAATATTAGAGCGCTACACCACGGTTGCGTTCTGACAATTGGGAATTTTGATGGTGTCCATAGAGGCCATCAGGCATTATTGAAACATTTGAAGCAAGAAGCGTCACAGCGAGGATTACCTACTGTTGTGATGACATTTGAGCCTCAACCACTTGAGTTCTTTTTACCAGAAAAGGCACCAGCACGTCTGACTCGCTTACGAGACAAGATAAAGTATTTGGCTGAATGTGGTATTGATTACCTTTTGTGTGTCAAGTTTGATAAACAATTTGCAGCGCAAACCCCAGAAGAGTTTGTTTCATCACTATTGGTGAATAAATTAGGGGTGAAGTTTCTTGCTATTGGCGATGATTTTCGCTTTGGCAAAAACCGTGAAGGTGATTTTCACTTTTTACAACAAGCCGGTGCAAGATATGGATTTGAAGTCGCTAATACCGAAAGTTATTGCGATAAAGGATTGCGTATCAGTAGCACTGCGGTACGAGAAGCGTTACTCAATGATGATTTAGTCCTTGCTGAATCACTACTGGGACATCCTTACAGTGTTTGTGGGCGTGTTGTTCATGGTAATGAATTAGGTAGAACTATTGGTTTTCCGACAGCCAATATTCCTATGAAACGCTTAGTTGCACCCGTTAAAGGCGTTTATGCCGTTGATGTCTATTTATCAGATAATCAATCACCTTTACCTGGTGTGGCAAATATCGGAAGTCGTCCTACTGTACAAGGGAAGGGCGTACAATTAGAAGTTCATTTAATCGACGTTAATATGGATTTATATGGACGTCGTATTGATGTTGTGTTACGAAAGAAATTACGTAATGAACAGCGATTTGCATCATTGGATGCATTAAAGCAGCAAATCGCAGATGATGTGGCTACTGCTAGGGATTTTTTATCGCAGCGGTCGGAGTCATAAACTAGCGGAAAATTGGAACTGAGAATCGAATGAGTGACTATAAAAATACCCTGAACTTACCAGAAACAGGGTTCCCTATGCGCGGGGATTTAGCAAAGCGCGAGCCAGAGATGTTATCACGTTGGTACAAAGAAGGTTTGTATCAAGCAATTCGTCAGGCTAAAAGTGGTAAAAAAACGTTTATTTTGCACGATGGCCCTCCATACGCCAACGGCAATATTCATATTGGTCACTCAGTAAACAAAATTCTCAAAGATATTATTATTAAATCCAAAGGGCTGTCAGGCTTTGATTCTCCGTACATTCCAGGATGGGATTGTCACGGATTACCTATCGAACTAAAAGTTGAACAAATCGTAGGTAAACCTGGAGAGAAAATATCGGCAGCGCAATTCCGCGAGGAATGTCGTAAATACGCTTACGAGCAAATCGAAGCACAGAAAAAAGATTTTATTCGTTTAGGGGTTCTAGGAGATTGGGAAAAACCTTATCTTACAATGGACTATAAAACTGAAGCGAATACTATCCGTGCATTAGCGCGTATTATCGCAAATGGCCACTTGTTAAAAGGGGCTAAACCTGTTCACTGGTGTACAGCGTGTGGCTCATCATTGGCAGAAGCTGAAGTCGAATATTACGACAAAACTTCACCTTCCATTGATGTGCGTTTCACTGCCGTTGATCCAAGTGCAGTTGCCGCAAAATTCCATGCAACAACGGATAAACCAATTTCTTTGGTTATCTGGACAACAACGCCTTGGACATTACCCGCTAACCGCGCTATCGCATTAAATGCAGAATTTAATTATGCCTTAGTCTCTTTTAACGATGAATGCGTGATTTTAGCCGCTGATCTTGTTGAAGGCGTAATGAAGCGTATTGGTGTAACGAGCTGGACTGTTTTAGGTGAATGTAAAGGTGTTGATTTAGAGCTACTGCGCTTTAATCATCCATTTATGGGCTTTGATGTACCTGCAATTTTAGGTGATCACGTTACGTTAGAAGCGGGTACAGGTGCTGTTCATACTGCACCAGGTCACGGTCCTGATGACTTTGTTATTGGTCAAAAATACGGCTTAGAAGTTGCAAACCCTGTTGGACCAAATGGTTGCTACTTAGCAGGTACTTATCCAACATTAGATGGCGTTTTTGTTTTTAAAGCGAATGATATCATTGTTGAACTACTAAAAGAGAAAGGCGCTCTGTTACATCATGAAGCCTTACAACATAGCTATCCTTGTTGTTGGAGACATAAAACACCAGTTATTTTCCGTGCCACACCACAATGGTTTATTGGCATGGATAAAAACGGTTTACGTCAACAATCATTAAAAGAGATCAAAGGTGTTAAATGGATCCCTGATTGGGGCCAAGCACGTATTGAATCAATGGTTGAAAACCGCCCTGACTGGTGTATTTCTCGTCAACGTACTTGGGGTACGCCAATGTCTCTGTTTGTTCATAAAGAGACTCAAGAGCCGCATCCTCGTACTTTAGAGTTGATGGAAGAAGTTGCAAAACGTGTTGAAGTGAGCGGCATTCAAGCATGGTGGGATTTAGATATCCGTGAAGTGCTGGGTGATGAAGCTGATGATTACATGAAAACGCCAGATACACTGGACGTATGGTTTGATTCAGGATCAACACACTCAACAGTCGTTGATGCTCGCCCAGAATACCATGGCAATTCAGCTGATATGTATTTAGAAGGCTCTGACCAACACCGTGGTTGGTTTATGTCTTCACTGATGATTTCGACTGCAATCAAAGGTAAAGCACCTTACCGTGAAGTTTTAACACACGGTTTTACCGTAGATGGTCAAGGCCGTAAAATGTCTAAATCTATCGGTAACACAGTCAGTCCTCAAGATGTAATGGATAAACTGGGTGCTGATATCCTGCGTTTATGGGTTGCATCAACAGACTACACTGGTGAAATCGCTGTATCTGATGAGATCTTAAAACGTTCTGCAGATACTTATCGTCGTATTCGTAATACCGCACGTTTCTTCTTAGCGAACTTAAATGGTTTTGATCCTGCAAAACACCAAGTTAAGCCAGAAGAGATGGTGACACTTGATCGCTGGGCAGTAGGTCGTGCGAAAGCCGCACAAGCGGATATTCTAAAACACTATGAAAATTACGATTTCCATAATGTTATTCAGCGCTTAATGCAGTTCTGCTCAGTGGAAATGGGTTCTTTCTACTTAGATATCATCAAAGACAGACAGTACACTGCGAAAAGCGATAGCGTTGCTCGCCGTAGTTGCCAAACTGCGTTATTCCATATCAGTGAAGCATTAGTTCGTTGGATGGCGCCAGTTATGTCATTCACAGCAGATGAGATCTGGAATGAGTTACCGGGTGAACGTGCAAAGTATGTCTTAACTGAAGAATGGTATACCGATTTATTTGGCTTAGATGCATCAGAAACTTTAAATGATGACTACTGGGCTGAATTACTTGCTGTTCGTGGTGAAGTCAACAAAGTATTAGAGCAAGCTCGTACAGATAAACAACTGCGTGGCTCTTTAGAAGCATCAGTAACTCTGTATGCAGATAAAGCTTTGGCAGATAAGTTAAATGCGTTAGGTAACGAACTGCGTTTTGTTTTATTAACATCTCAAGCGAAAGTGGCAGATATTAATGAAGCACCAGAAACAGCATTAGCTTCTGATATGGCGGGTTTAAAAATCGCCTTTAACAAAGCAGATGGCGAAAAATGTCCTCGTTGCTGGCATTATGCGACAGATATCGGTCAAGTAGCGGAACACGCTGAATTGTGTGGACGCTGTGTTACTAACGTAGCCGGTAACGGTGAAGAACGTAAGTTTGCTTAATTAATGAAGAAAACACTTTGCTCTACAGGTTTACGCTGGCTATGGCTGGCCGTCGCCGTAGTGGTGTTGGATTTAGGAACAAAACAGTATTTTATGCAGACATTTCGTCTGTATGAATCTGTTGCTGTGATGCCTTTTTTCAATTTCACTTACGCCCATAACTATGGTGCTGCCTTTAGCTTTTTAGCAGATAAAGGGGGATGGCAACGTTGGTTTTTTGCACTGATTGCATTAGTAATCTGCATTACGTTATTGGTAATGATGTATAAAAACAAAGCGAGTGCCAAACTAAGTAACGTTGCTTATGCGCTAATTATTGGCGGAGCATTGGGTAATCTCTCTGATCGTCTGATCCATGGGTTTGTAATCGATTTCCTTGATGTTTATGTCGGAGATTGGCACTGGCCTACCTTTAATATTGCTGATATGGGGATTTGCATCGGTGCTGGGCTTATCATTATTGAGAGTTTTTTCCCTGATAAAAATGTCAGTCCTCAAGATGCAAAAAAGCAAAAGTAATCAGACAAGAAGTTAACTAAAATAACCCCTGCCTTATGGCGGGGGTTACGCTTAATAGAAGGTATTAGTATGGTTATGCAGGTACTCAACGACAGCGCAGTGTTGCTGAATTTCACTTTAAAGTTAGCAGATGGCTCTGTTGCTGAATCTACACAAGCGCATGGTAAACCCGCTCTTTTTCGTTTAGGTGATGAAAGTTTATCGCCAGCCTTAGAAGCTGAATTATTGGGATTATCAACGGGAGATAAAAAAACCTTTACGCTTGCGGGTGAACATCTTTTTGGTAAATACAATCCTGACTTGATCCAATACTTTATGCCTTCTGACTTTGCAGAGTCTGGTGTGCCAGAAGCAGGAACTATCATGCTATTTACAGCAATGAATGGTAGTGAAATGCCGGGCATTGTTAGAGATGTCACTGAAGATTCTGTGACGGTTGATTTTAATCATCCGTTAGCGTCAGAAGAAGTGACATTTGATATTGAAGTCGTCGGCATCAATCCTGAGGAGGAAACAACACATGCAAATACTGCTGGCTAACCCACGAGGCTTTTGTGCGGGTGTTGACCGAGCTATCAGCATTGTTGACCGAGCTCTGGAAATCTATGGCGCACCTATTTATGTTCGCCATGAGGTTGTTCATAACCGCTATGTCGTTAACGATTTACGTGAACGTGGCGCTATCTTTATTGAAGAAATTTCAGAAGTCCCTGATAACGCGATTTTAATTTTTTCTGCTCATGGTGTTTCTCAAGCTATTCGCCAAGAAGCTCGTTCACGTAATTTAACTATGCTTTATGATGCAACGTGCCCATTAGTCACTAAAGTTCATATGGAAGTGGCAAGAGCAAGCCGTAAAGGCAAAGAAGCGATTTTAATAGGCCATGCGGGACATCCTGAAGTTGAAGGCACAATGGGGCAATACAATAACCCTGAAGGGGGAATGTATTTAGTTGAGTCACCTGCTGATGTTTGGAAATTAGAAGTAAAAGATGAAGATAATCTTTGCTTTATGACTCAAACAACGCTTTCTGTTGATGATACATCTGAAGTGATTGATGCTTTAAATGCACGCTTCCCAAAAATTATTGGGCCTCGTAAAGATGATATCTGCTACGCAACAACCAATCGCCAAGAAGCGGCAAGAGAACTTGCAGAAAAAGCAGATGTTGTATTTGTAGTTGGTTCAAAGAACTCATCGAACTCTAATCGTTTAGCGGAGCTTGCACAGCGAGCAGGTAAGCCTTCTTATCTTATCGATAGCTTTGAAGATATTGATGAGTCATGGGTCGCTAATGTAAATATTGTTGGCGTAACCGCAGGGGCTTCAGCGCCAGATATTTTAGTTCAACAAGTATTAGAACGTTTAAAAACCTTTGGTGCTGATGAAGTGATCGAATTATCGGGACGTGAAGAAAATATCGTTTTTGAAGTCCCTAAAGAGCTTCGTTTAGATTATAAAGTTATCGAATAAAACGATCTAGAAAGCGTGATTTTTAAAAGCAGAGTTTAAATCTCTGCTTTTTTATATCTAAAGTTAAATGAATAATAATGCTGTTCATCTCTTTTACTGATAATGATTACGGTTTTGTGTGTTTTTCTTATCTCGAACGTTAAATGCTGGCATCAAGCGGATGACATCGCTAATCTGTAAACAATAAATAGAGATAATAAGTATCGTTAAGGAGAAATTTAGTTATGTCTGCAAAAGAACTTCGTCTTGCTGTCGTTGGTGCTGGTGGTCGAATGGGGCGCCAATTAATTCAGGCAATTTCTCAACAAGAAGGAACCATTTTAGGTGCTGCTTTTGAGCGTACTAATTCTTCATTGATTGGCGCTGATGCCGGAGAATTAGCGGGTATCGGGCATATCGGTATCACAATCACTGATAACTTGTTGGCTCAAGCGAATGAATTTGATGTATTAATTGATTTTACGCGTCCTGAAGGAACACTTTCTCATATCGCATTTTGTGTAGAGCAGAAAAAAGGCATGATCATTGGTACAACGGGCTTTGATGATGAAGGCAAAAAAGCCATAGATGATGCAGCGAAAATTATCCCGATCGTGTTTGCCGCTAACTTTAGTGTTGGTGTTAATTTAGTGCTTAAATTACTTGAAAAAGCAGCTAAAGTGATGGGATCTTACACTGATATTGAAATCGTAGAAGCTCACCATCGTCATAAAGTTGATGCGCCATCAGGTACTGCATTAGCAATGGGAGAGTCTATTGCAGATGCGTTAGGTCGTGATCTTAAACAGTGCGCAGTTTATGAGCGAGTTGGGCACACGGGAGAGCGTGATCCTCAAAGTATCGGATTCGCTACTATTCGTGCAGGCGATATTGTGGGAGAGCACACTGCTATTTTTGCTGATATCGGTGAGCGAGTAGAGATAAGCCATAAGGCTTCTAGTCGAATGACATTTGCAAACGGCGCTGTTAAGGCGTCTATTTGGTTAAGTGATAAAAAATCTGGTCTTTATAATATGAAAGATGTGCTTTCATTGGAAGATTTATAATTTATAAAAAATGTAATTTATTGAAAACTCATAATTATTTTTATATTTATGAGTTTTTTATTTTATTTGTGGTGTTTTTTATTTATTTGTCTTTTTTTTGTTTGTTATCTCTGTTTTTTTCTTTGTTTTTACCTACCAAGATACATCAAATCCTTATTTTACGCCTTCTTTCTTTATTTTTTAAGTTATCTTGGTAAGCAAACGGTTAAATTTGTAAGAATGATTATATAAATTGTCACTTGGTTGGCTAAATTGCTAATGAATGATATTTTTTAAATTAAAAAGGTGTTTTTTCTAGACATCTGGCTATTCGATCTTTAGAATGCGCCCAATTTGCCAAAAATTTGCCCAATTTTATGTTTTTGGCATTGATTTAGAGTCTTAAATCTGAATTAATATGCATGAAATGTGATTTATTATTCTCTGGAGGGCGTTTTGATTAGAAAAGCTATACTGGTTCTAGAAGATGGGACCGAATTCCACGGCAAGTCGATTGGCGCAGAAGGCGCCGCCATCGGTGAAGTCGTTTTTAATACTTCAATGACCGGTTATCAAGAAATACTAACCGACCCTTCTTACTCCCAACAAATTGTTACTCTCACTTATCCCCACATTGGCAACACCGGCGTTAATTGTTCAGACGAAGAATCAGAAACCATCCATGCTCAAGGCTTAATTATTCGCGACTTGCCATTAGTGATGAGCAACTATCGTGCGCAAGAAACGTTATCTGATTATCTTAAACGCCAAAATATTGTCGCTATTGCGGACATTGATACACGTAAGTTAACTCGTTTGTTGAGAGAAAAAGGCGCGCAAAACGGTTGTATCATAGCCGGTGAACATCTTGATACCAAACTTGCTCTTGAAAAAGCCAAGGCCTTTCCTGGCTTAAAGGGAATGGATTTAGCCAAAACAGTAACTGTCAAACAGCCTTACCAATGGACTCAAGGTAGTTGGACGTTAGAAAATGAATTACCAGCAGCTAAATTAGCGACTGAATTGCCACTGCATATTGTAGCGTATGATTTCGGTGTGAAACGTAATATTTTACGTATGTTGGTAGATAGAGGGTGTCGAGTCACCGTTGTACCAGCACAAACGTCAGCGCAAGATGTTTTAGCCCTTTCTCCTGATGGCATTTTTCTTTCCAATGGCCCCGGGGATCCAGAGCCCTGTGATTATGCCATTAACTCTATTCAAACCTTTTTAACTACTGATATTCCAATATTTGGTATTTGCTTAGGGCACCAATTACTCGCATTAGCTAGTGGTGCAAAAACCATCAAAATGAAATTTGGTCATCATGGTGGTAACCATCCTGTTAAAGATTTAGATAAAAATACTGTGATGATCACAGCGCAAAATCATGGATTTGCTGTTGATGAAACATCACTTCCAGCCAATTTACGTGTGACACATAAATCTCTGTTTGATGGTTCTTTACAAGGTATTCATCGAACAGACAAACCTGCATTCAGTTTCCAAGGCCACCCAGAAGCTAGCCCGGGGCCACATGATGCCGCACCTCTTTTTGATCACTTTATCGAGCTTATCGCGCAATATCGTCAAAACCTGCAATCAGTGACAACAAAATAAATCAGGAGCGAAAGAAAATGGCTAAAAGAACAGATATCAAAACAATCCTGATTTTAGGTGCTGGGCCGATTGTTATCGGACAAGCGTGTGAATTTGATTATTCAGGCGCTCAAGCATGTAAAGCCCTGCGTGAAGAGGGATATCGAGTTGTTTTGGTAAATTCAAATCCTGCAACCATTATGACCGATCCTGAAATGGCTGATGCAACGTACATCGAGCCTATTCACTGGCAAGTTGTGAGAAAAATTATTGAAAAAGAGCGTCCTGATGCGGTATTACCGACAATGGGGGGGCAAACTGCACTGAACTGTGCGCTAGAGTTAGAGCGCCAAGGTGTTTTAGCTGAGTTTGGTGTCACCATGATTGGTGCAACAGCTGATGCAATTGATAAAGCAGAAGATAGACAACGCTTTGATAAAGCGATGAAAAAAATCGGTTTAGATACTGCACGTTCAGGTATTGCACATAACCTTGATGAAGCTTTTGCTGTTGCTGAACAAGTTGGTTTTCCTTGTATTATTCGCCCTTCATTCACGATGGGGGGAACAGGTGGCGGTATTGCCTATAATCGTGAAGAATTTGAAGAAATCTGTATCCGAGGTTTAGATTTATCGCCGACTAATGAATTGTTAATTGATGAATCACTCATTGGTTGGAAAGAGTATGAAATGGAAGTTGTGCGCGATAAAAACGACAACTGCATTATCGTTTGCTCTATCGAAAACTTTGATGCAATGGGAATTCATACAGGGGATTCCATTACTGTCGCACCAGCACAAACCCTTACCGACAAAGAATATCAAATTATGCGTAATGCCTCGATGGCGGTATTACGTGAGATAGGTGTTGAAACCGGCGGTTCTAATGTTCAGTTTGCCGTTGATCCAAAAACAGGGCGCTTGATTGTTATCGAAATGAACCCTCGGGTTTCGCGTTCATCTGCGCTTGCCTCTAAAGCAACAGGTTTCCCAATTGCGAAGGTTGCTGCAAAATTAGCAGTAGGTTATACCCTTGATGAGCTGATGAATGATATTACTGGTGGGAGAACACCCGCCTCTTTCGAACCATCCATTGATTATGTTGTCACAAAAATCCCTCGCTTTAACTTTGAAAAATTTGCAGGAACAAATGACAGATTAACAACACAAATGAAATCTGTTGGCGAAGTGATGGCAATTGGTAGAACACAACAAGAGTCCTTGCAAAAAGCATTACGAGGCCTTGAAGTTGGGGCGACAGGTTTTGATCCTAAAGTCGATTTAGACGACCCTGAAGCATTAACGAAAATTCGCCGTGAGCTAAAAGAAGCCGGTTCAGACAGAATTTGGTATATCGCAGATGCTTTCCGCGCAGGACTATCCGTTGATGGTGTATTTAATCTCACCAATATTGACCGCTGGTTCTTAGTTCAAATTGAAGAAATCGTGCGTCTTGAAGAAAAAGTTAGTGAAGTTGGTATAAAAGGGTTAAGCGCTGATTTCTTGCGTCGGTTAAAACGTAAAGGCTTTGCTGATGCACGCTTAGCTAAAATACTTAACGTAAAAGAGCACGCCATTCGCCAATTACGTGAGCAATATCAACTCCATCCTGTCTATAAACGCGTTGATACTTGTGCGGCAGAATTTGCTACTGATACGGCTTATATGTACTCGACTTATGAAGAAGAGTGCGAGGCAAATCCACATCAAGATAAACCTAAAGTGATGATCTTAGGTGGTGGACCAAATCGTATAGGGCAAGGGATTGAATTTGATTATTGCTGTGTTCATGCGGCTCTTGCGTTGCGTGAAGACGGTTATGAAACCATCATGGTAAACTGTAACCCTGAAACGGTTTCAACAGATTATGACACCTCTGACAGACTCTATTTTGAACCAGTTACGTTAGAAGATGTGCTTGAAATTGTACGTATCGAAAAACCGAAAGGGGTGATTGTGCAATATGGTGGGCAGACACCATTAAAATTAGCCCGAGCGTTAGAAGCAGAAGGTGTGCCAGTGATTGGGACAACACCAGATGCGATTGATAAAGCAGAAGATCGTGAACGTTTCCAAAAAGCGGTTGATAAATTAGGGCTTAAACAGCCTGAAAATGCCACTGTAACCGCGTTAGAAGAAGCGGTAGAAAAAGCACAATTGATTGGGTATCCGCTGGTGGTTCGTCCTTCTTATGTACTTGGTGGACGAGCAATGGAAATTGTTTATGACGAAGTTGATTTACGTCGCTATTTCCAAACTGCAGTCAGTGTGTCAAATGATGCACCTGTCTTATTAGACCGTTTTCTTGATGATGCGATTGAAGTCGATATTGATGCGATTTGTGACGGTAAACAAGTAGTGATTGGCGGCATTATGGAGCATATTGAACAAGCCGGTGTTCACTCTGGTGACTCGGCTTGTTCACTGCCTGCTTATACTCTAAGCAAAGAAATTCAAGATGTGATGCGTAAACAAGTCCGTGAGCTTGCTTTTGAATTAGGTGTAAAAGGGCTGATGAATGCACAATTTGCGGTGAAAGGTGATGATGTTTATCTTATTGAAGTCAATCCTCGTGCCGCTCGTACCGTACCTTTTGTGTCAAAAGCCACAGGTGTGCCATTAGCGAAAGTCGCCGCGCGTGTCATGATTGGTCAAAGCCTTGAAGAGCAGGGGATCACAAAAGAAGTCATTCCACCTTATTACTCGGTAAAAGAAGTGGTTTTACCTTTCAATAAGTTTGCAGGCGTTGATCCGATTTTAGGGCCTGAAATGCGCTCAACAGGTGAAGTGATGGGTGTTGGAACAACCTTTGCTCAAGCCTTTGCTAAAGCGATGTTAGGTAGCAGCTCTACCATGAAGAAAAAAGGTAGAGCACTTCTTTCTGTGCGTGAAGGTGATAAAAAGCGAGTTGTTGATTTGGCGACGAAATTGCTAAAAAGTGGATTTGAATTAGATGCTACACATGGTACAGCTATTGTATTAGGTGAAGCGGGAATAAATCCACGCTTAGTCAATAAAGTGCATGAAGGGCGACCGCATATTGAAGATAGAATTAAAAATGGTGAATATGACTATATTGTTAATACCACATCAGGTCGTCAAGCCATTGAAGATTCTAAAATTATTCGTCGCAGTGCATTAAGATATAAAGTCCATTATGACACGACGCTAAATGGCGGATTTGCAACAACACTATCATTAACGGCAGATCCGACGGCGAGTGTTATTTCAGTGCAAGAAATGCATAAAAAGATAAATAAAATTTAAGTTTATTTATTGCCGTAATAATGCTCCCGAATATGAGGAAACTTGTATTCGGGATTTTTTGTTTTTTTATCGCTATTTAAAAAAAGAAAATTTTACGGAAAAAAGAAAGCCCCAAATAAATTTATTTGGGGCGATTGCAAAACAAAGAGGTGGGTGCGGATCTTTTTTTCAAGTAAGGAGTCAAGAAAATAAAACAAGTTAATTTCTTTGTTTTAGCGAATTTATTTTGTCTTTTTTTGGTGTTTGAGTCAATAGTAAATCATTTTACTTAATAAGGTAACATGTTGTTTTAACTCGATTAAATTTTTAATTTACCACTGATAAGGTATAGGGGATAGAGAAATTTCTGTTACTATATTGGTGGGTGCTTGGATCATTTTGGTTCAAGCATTTTGCAAGAGCCAGAAAGAGAAAAGCCCCGAATTTTATTCTCATAAAATCCGGGGACAGACTCAAACCTGAACAACTTGATTCTGTCTCCTTTTCACAAAGGAGTCAATAAAATTGACTAAAATAACCTTATTTGGAATTACTGTTATTTGTGCGACCGTTCTTTCTTTCACAATGATTGTAGGTGAACGATTATTTTCTCTTAACATTAGTGATGGAAGCACTGTAGTTCAAGCTATTTTGATGTGCAATAAATAGTTTGGTGGGGGAGGTTTTCTCCCCCCAATTTTTCTTCAGGTTGTTAGATTTGTGGTACAAGCACCCTGTCTTTAAAATAGATTATTCGGCATAAATGATAATGATTGCTATTTCGTTGAATGTTTGACAATATAGCTGACAACATAGGTGATTATTTACTCTGCTGATATCTTTCTATTATGTCTCAACACTCTTCATTCTATTCATACATTGGTTATCAACCTAAGCATCAGCAGGTTGAAGAATATCGCTTTCAAGACCAAATTCTATTGCGCCAAGGTGTATTAGAAACCACGGAAGATCTGCAGATTGAAGAGACTTATCAAGCCGGCTTTAATTTAGTGGCTGTTCATAGTGGAAGTGTGATTAGTGAAAGTGTCAATGGGCAGAAAATAGAGATAGCAACACCAAGTATTTTTATTGCTAATAGTGTTGAACGCTATTCTTTATTGAATCAATTTAAATCTGGCGATCCCCTAAGATACACATTATTGCAATTATCATCTCAGTGGCTTGAGCAACAACATATTTTGTTGCCCCCTATACTGCAACAAAACCAATCACTCATGCTGCATCATCTGACTATGGATAACACTTTTTTGGCGTTAACCATGCAGTTATTTCAAAACCCAGTTCATGACTCTTTAAAACCACTTTATTACTCTGGCAAAGCGTGTGAATTTGCTTCATTAAGTTTGCAATATTTATGTCATGCGCAAGAGCCTGCGAATCGACCATTAAGTCAGCGTGAAAAAAACAGCTTAAAACAGGCGAAAGAGATCTTAATTGCTGAAATGGAAACACCACCGAAACTTGAAATATTAGCGGCACGCGTGGGATTAAATACACGAAAACTCACCCAAGGATTTCGTCAATTATTTGGTAATTCTGTTTATGGTTGGCTACAAGAATATCGCTTACAAACCGCATATAATATGTTGCTAAATGAAGGGGAATCTATCTCAAGTGTTGCCTATTATGTTGGGTATACGCCAGCTCATTTTTCCGTGGCATTTCGCAAACGTTTTGGTATATTACCGGGTGATGTACGCAAAGGGCATTTTACACCTTAATTGATTTTATTAAGTTTATGGGTAATATTGATATTCTTTCAATGTTAATTACTACACCTTAAACAGGTAATTAATTTCACTTCTCTCTATCTTGCTTAGTAAATAAGCAATTTGCTTCTAAATCGAAAGTAATAGTCACGCAATCTAAAGCCTTGTCGCTAGAGGGTAAATACCCTTTTCGTTATAGTGCCACAATATGTTGTGGAGATTATTATGCATAATGAATTATGGGCGTTATTACGTCCTTATCGCCCTTTATTAATAGGTGCCTTGTTGCTACAAGCAGTTGCAGGTTTTAGCTCTTTAGTACCGTGGTTAGCACTTTATCAGCTTCTTCTTTCTTTCCCCTCTAGTAATACGTTGTGGTTAACCATTGCTGTTATTGGTGGGATCGTATGGCTAATATCACAAACCATTGCATTTCATTTAACGCATTTAATGGATGCCAAATTAACCTACCAATTACGATTAGCATTATCAGAAAAAATGCAAAAATTACCGTTAAATTGGTTTGTTAGCCAAGGAAAAAACGGCGTTAATCAATATGTTCAGCGTGATATTAAAGCGTTACATCAATTAATTGCTCATGCGCCTGCTGATATTGTGCAATTTATTGTTGTACCTGTTATTGCGATAATGGTGTTATCGATATTAAATCTTTCTTTACTGCTTTTTGCTCTTATTCCTCTCATCATCGCTTATTTTTGTTTTAAACAAACACAATCTTCACGTTATCAAACCTATTGTGAACAGCGTGATAGTGCGATGAAAGCACTCTTTGAAGATTATCAACTCCTGGCAGAAAACCCTCTTGTTGCACGTCAATTTCCACATAAAGGCATTATCAGTAAAACAGAAAAAGCCTTATTTAATTTTGTTTTTCATTTTCAAAATTGGGTTAAACGAGTTGGATTATTGGGATCACTAACCCAGTTATTATTAAGTGCAACCTTACTCACAGGCTGGTTATTACTGGGAGCGGTTACTTTTGAACAAACATTACCGTTGGCAGATTTATTGCTGTTTATTTTATTACTAAGACGTATTGCCGAGCCCGTCATGGCGATGGGGCATGGTGGTGATGCTTTACGTGTTGCAAAAAAATCCGCACAAAGGATCCAACAGTTATTACAGCAGCCTGAAATACAATATGGTGAGCAATCTGTAGAGAGTATTTCTCATCATGTCGCATTAACGGCAGATTCTGTTTGCCTTGCTTATGGTGATAAAAAGATCCTCGATAATATTAATTTTGAAATTAAAAAAGGGGAGTTTATTGCCATTGTCGGGCCTTCTGGTGCAGGAAAAAGCTCTTTATTACAACTGATTGCTCGATTTATGGATGCAACATCAGGTGAGATCTTAATTGAGAATAAGCGCTTACAAGCATATTCACGTCATGCATTAAACCAAATCACCACTGTAGTGATGCAAAACAGCCAACCATTACCTTATTCTATTAAAGATAATCTATTGTTATTTAATCCAGATTGTCGTGAAGAACAACTGCAATCTGCAATTAATGAAACGCATTTTGCTGAAGTCATTGAGCTTCTACCTCAAGGTTTATCAACAATCATCAATGATGAAACGCCACTTTCTGGTGGTGAAGCACAACGCTTAGCGATAGCTCGCGCTTTTATTGCTAATAGCCCGTTGTTATTGGCTGATGAACCTTCTTCAGCGCTTGATCCTGATAATGCACAACATATTTTTAATGCATTGAAAAATAAAACAATGACACGAATTGTTGTGACACATTCTTTGGCGTTAGCACAGCAGGTGAATAGAGTGATATTTATGGCTGATGGAAAGTTAGTAGCAATGGGAAATCATGATGATTTGCTACTTGAGTGTGAACGCTATCGTGATTTTGTTCAGAAACAAGGAGAGCAAAATGAAGACTAATCCCTTTGTTTCATTACTCTTATCTTTAAAATTTCCCCTTAGTTTTATGGTTTTTAGTGCCATTTTAGAAGGGCTATGTGGATTATTGTTATTACCTATTATTATTTATTGGCATCAAGACCCAAGCCAATATTTATGGATGTTAGCGGGATTAACATTAATTACATTGGTTTTTCAGTACATTGCGACATTAAATGGTTTTCTTGCGGGGACGACGGTGATGAAAATCTTGGTTCAAGCCTTGATCCGTCATTTGCCTCGTAGTTTAACGCCACCTCCCCAAGCGCAAACACTGTGCTCAGGGGCTGCTATGAGTACAATGAGCATTCCTGCCCATTTACTGGCTCCGGTGATCAGTGTGGTTGTCACACCATTAACGGTCATTATTGGCCTTTTATTTTATAACGTCACTTTTGCATTTATTTTTATGCTATCTGCGTTCTTGCTTGTTGTTGTGATGCGGATCAGTGCCAAAGGATTGCATAAACAAGAGGCTACACTTCAAACTGCGGAGAACGTTGCAGCAAAAACATTGGCTGATTTTGCACAACATCAGGCGTTATTGCGTAAAAGTGGACGCAATACACAATTTTCACAGCAATTACAGCAAGATCTGTTAGCGCAACATCACCAACAGGTACAGTTATTACAGCGGAGTTTACCTTACCATTTAATTTTTTCTCTCTGCATTCAGGGTATTTTTATCGCAGTTCTCGTGTTTGGTGTGATAAATGTTGATGCTAACAAACTCACCTTAGCGCAGTGGTTAGCTGTTGTCGTATTAATTGCTCGCTTTATTGAACCGTTATTTCAGCTTTCTCATATTGATCAAGCATTAAGACAAAGCAAGCAGTCACTAACATTAATTAAAAACGCATTGGATGCTCCTACATTACAAAGCCCAAAACAGAGTGATACGCCTAAAAGCAATGACATTCGTTGTGAACAACTGGATGTGAATAATAGTTTAGGTACGCCGATCCTCTCTAACATAACAGCGCTATGCCCCGATAAAAAAATGACGGCAATTGTCGGCAGTTCTGGTGCAGGTAAAACAACATTACTACGTGTTTTAGCGCGCCTTATTGATGCGGATAAAGGGCAAGTTTTTTATGGAGATAAAAAAGTTAACGACTTATCTGAGAGTGTATTAGCGCAAACAAGACAAATCGTATTTCAGCATAACCAGTTAATTAGAGGCACTTTACGCTGGTCATTATTACAAGATGAGAAATCAACAATCAGTGATAAGGATATTTTACAGTTACTCAATGCATTGAATTTACCGTTGATTCAAACTGATTTAGATGAAGATGTAGGAGAACAAGGTGACCGTTATTCTGGAGGACAAAAGCAACGATTATGCTTAGCGCGTTCATTATTAGCCGATCCTAAGATCTTATTTTTAGATGAACCTACGGCAAGCCTTGATACAGTCAGTCGTGAAAAAGTGACTCTTTATCTTGAAAACCTAACATCCACTCGAGTCGTGATCACCCATGATCCGAATATTGCCAAACGGGCGGATCATGTCATTGTGCTTGATGATGGAAAAGTCATTGAAGAAGGTTCTCCTGGTGTATTGTTGTTATCTTCAATATGGTTCTCACGTTTTTGTGGATCATATTGAGTTTTTCGATCTTCATTAGTTGTTGCGTAATATCGATTGGCAATCGAAAGAGATAATTTGGCAATCGAAAATACCTTAATCCCAAAATTGATAGAGTGATAACCATTATCATTTGAATATTTTGGGATAGGTATGGTTTACATTTCTTCTTTAGCTGACTTAGATAAAACACAGAAATTATCACCAGTATTAAATCAACGCACACAAAATAAATTGGCATTAACACAATGCGCTATTTTGTGTTCTACCGCTTTATTTTCACTTTCTGCTATCGCTAATACAGCAACAGAAAATAATAAAGAAGTCGATGTTTTGGTGGTGACGGAAAGCACAGCACAACACCGCGATAACCTTGCTCCAGGCGTTAGTACATTAAGTAAAATGGCACTTAAGCCCAGAGAGATCCCTCAAACAGTCTCTGTGATAGACAGAGAGCAAATAGAAACTCAAAACTTAAATACCCTTGATGAAGTAATGACTCGCGCTAATGGGGTTACTAGCGCACCTTTTGTTTTATTAACAACGGCTTATTACGCTCGTGGCTTTCAAATCAATTCTTTTGAGCTTGATGGTGTTCCTGCTTTAATGGGAAATATGGCAAGTTCGCCGCAAGATATGGCTGTTTATGAACGTGTTGAGATCTTAAAAGGCTCTAACGGATTAATGCATGGAATGGGGAATCCTGCGGCAACCGTCAATATGGTACGTAAACATGCACCTTTAGACGATCAATTAAAAGCAACATTTACGGCTGGAAGTTGGAACCGTTATCGCGGTGAAGTCGATGTGGGCGGGCGTTTAAATCAAGACGGTAGTGTCCGTGGTCGAGTTGTAATGGCATGGGAAGATAAAGATTTCTTCTACGATATTTCAGATCAAAAAACACGCTTAATTTATGCCACTGTTGATGCTGATTTAACATCTAACACGCTATTACGCACAGGTATTCAATATCAAACAATCGATTCCATCACCAATATGGCTGGTGTGCCAATGGGGAAAGATGGGAGCGATTTACATCTTTCTCGTAAAACCTATTTAGATGCTGATTGGGATAAATTCAAATGGGATACCACTCGTCTATTTACTGGAATTGAACATCAAATTAATGATGATTGGCTGTTTAAAATAAATGCTGATTATCAATATGCTAAAGCGCGTTTGCTGTATGCAGGAGCATGGGGAAATATTGATCCTGAAACGGGTGATGGAGCCATGCTGATGGGCGGCGCTTACAAGTTCCATAACTATCAAACAAGTCTCGATACCAATGTCACAGGAAAACTCAGTGGCTGGGGATTGCAGCATGATGTGATAGTAGGGATGAGTTACTCGAAAGCTAGCGAGGAACAGCATACAGGGCAATTTAAAGATCCTCTCAATGTCCCTGTGAATGTTTATCGTTGGGATCCTCATAGTGTGCCGAAACCACAAGTAACGGGCTATTCCTCTCAAGGTGCGACAAAAACAGAACAAACTGGCGTTTATGGAATGAGCCGGATCAAGCTTATTGAGCCTGTTACGTTGGTTGCAGGCGCAAGAGCGAGCTGGTGGGAAGTGACAAAACCGCAAGCTAAGTTCACTGAAAATGGAAAAATCACGCCTTATGGTGGTTTGATTTGGGACTTTGCACCTCAATGGTCATGGTACAGCAGTTATTCTACGGTTTATCAACCACAAACAGGGAAAACTTGGAGTGGTGAAATGTTAAAACCAGTAGAAGGACAAACTGTTGAAACGGGATTCAAAGGTGCGTTGATGAATGGTGGGCTTAACGTCTCCGCCGCGGTTTTCCGTATTGATATGAAAAATAATCCACAAGAAGATCCTGCACATCCTGGTGGTGGTTTTAATACCTATCTTATTAGTGGTGGCAAAGTTGTTAGCCAAGGCTTTGATATTGAAGGAATGGGGTATTTATCGCCATTTTGGGATCTCTCTGTCGGTTATACCTACACTGACACAGAATATAAAGAAGACACCCTTAATAAAGGCAATAGTTTTAACTCATTAGTGCCTCGTCATATGATCAGAGCGTGGACAAACTATCAATTGCCTTGGGATGCACGTAAATGGAGCGTGGGCGGTGGTATTCAAGCACAAAGTGAATATAGCAAAACTAACGGAGAAATTACGTTACGCCAAGGTGGCTATGCGATATTTAATACACGTTTAGGCTACCAAATTAATGAAAACTGGTCTGCAGCATTAAATATTAATAACGTCTTTGATAAGCGTTACTACTCAAGCCTGTTCTCTCCGCAATGGAATAACCGTTACGGTGAACCTCGTAATGTGATGTTGAATATCAAGGCTGATTTCTAATGCAAAAAGCACTGCTGATCAGTTGTGCTGTTTTAGGCAGCGTAATCGGAAGTATTACGCTGTCATTACTGATAACAACCTTTTATCCCAGTGTAGATCCGCTTGATCGTCTGTATGCAGCCGTCTTTTTACCTGTTTTATTTCTATGTGGAATGCTCTGTTTTAGTTTGCTTTCAGTGAATGGAAAACAGGTATTTTGGCGAGCATGGAGCTGGTGGCCTTTACCTTTAATATTGTTGGAGTTTACTTTATGAAAGCGATATTAAAACGCCAGTTCTCACAACTTCATCGTCAAACAGGAACCTTATTTGGCATTCTATTATTTGTTATTTTATTTACAGGTACATGGTCATTAGCGCATGAAAATTTAAATTTATGGGCTCAATTTAAGCCGTTAAATAAAGAATTATTGCCATTAGATCAGTTATTAGTAAAAGGTGAATACCTCTTAGGTGAAAACGGTTTTAATAGTGTGAAATTAGCATCGATTGATCATCCTATTATTACTTTCTGCCAAGGAATGGGGGATTGTTCACTACAATTAAATGCACAAACAGGTGAAGAAATTAGCTTAAGAGAGGTTATCTCTCCTATTGTTAATTTACATAAAAATCTATTTGTAGGTTTTTCTGGGCGATTATTTATTAGCTTATTTGGTTTTGTTTTTGCGCTATTACTAATAACCGGCATTGTTATTCATCACCGTAAAATCTATCAATTATTTCGACTCCGTTTTAATCAAGGGCGTAGGCTGTTTTTCTTTGATTTGCATAATGTTATTGGATTATGGAGTTATCCGTGGCTCGTAATGTTTGCATTAACGGGGGCATTATCAGGATTAGGGGCATTCGGTACATTAATGCTCGCAAAATATGTGGAGCCAGAAGCACCAGCACAAGTCATGATGAAATTAATGGGACAATCAACACCCATTTCATCTGAGTTTACTGCATCTTCTCCTATCTCATTGTTAATTCACCTTTCACAAGAAAAACCAGACTTTATTCCTGAAGCTATTAATTGGAAAAATAAAGGTGATGCCGAGCAGCAAATTACAGTCAGTGGTACTCATTTATATTTACCCAGCACTGCAAATTTTGAGCAGTTCTTTTTTTCTGGTTTAGATAATCACTGGATTACAGAAAAAAGTTCTGTATCTCAGGCATTTTGGACGCGTGCTTTTATTGCCGTTCAGCCTGTGCATTATGGGCAATATTTATGGACGGGCTCAGCAAACTTTAGTTTATCGGTGCTTCATTGCCTAATGGGAATGATGGCCTGTGTATTAACCTTTAGTGGGTTAGTCATTTGGATATTAAAAAATCCCATTAATATCAGTTCCCGTTTAGTGTTAGGAAGTTGTATTGGCTTAATTTTTGCCAGCACATGTTTAATTCCTATCGCTATTTTCTCCGCGTTATCACAGATACTGCCTTTTTTTAGTATCTGGTTAATAACGCTTCTTTTTTATTTTCTTTATCCGCAAGTGATCAAACTTACTTTTCTTATTTTAACCATAAGTAGCGTGGTTTTATTTATCAGTGTCTTTAGTCACTTATTTATAACTCATGCTGCTTTGTGGTGGGTAAGTTGTGCCTTGTTGATCAGTGCCGTTTTCTATTTTTTGATGGGTCTTTTTCTACTAAAAAGACAGTAATTGGAGTCTGTTATGCAAGAATTATTAAAACATCGGCAATTAGTGATAACGCTAGGTTTACTTTATTTAGCACAAGGTATTCCGATGGGAATTGCAATGGATGCATTGCCTACATTATTACGCCAAGAAGGCTCAGCTTTAAGTGCAATCGCATTTATTCCACTAGTCGGATTACCGTGGGTATTAAAATTTTTATGGGCACCTATGGTTGATAATTATTGGTTTAAATCTTTAGGTCGTCGCCGTAGCTGGATTATTCCTATGCAGATCATTGTGACGTTTTGTTTATTGCTTTTAGCATTAATAGGTATTTCTGTTGAGATGGCTAAATGGGGTGTGGCTTTATTAGCTATCGCTTCATTAGCGAGTGCAACACAAGATATCGCGACGGATGGAATGGCGGCTGAACATGCGAGTGGCACACTATTATCTAAAATTAATGCGATTCAAATTGCAGGCGTGATGGGGGGCTTTTTCTTAGGAGGGGCTGGAATGATGATGTTAAGCGATACATTAGGGCAGCAAAATACATTGTTATTCTTTGCGTCGATCCCTGCCATTAGTTTGATATCAATTACGCTCTTTCAACAAAAAGCCAAATATGAAGCAGGGGAAAACAGTGATCATCCTAATGCAAGCTTATTAAAAACGGTACGAAGAAAAGGAGCTATCAGACTATTAACCCTGACATTGCTTTCAGCCGTCACCGCAGTTTCAGGCTTTGGTTTAGCAAAATTGTTTTTAACTGACAGTGGCTGGTCTTTAGCTGATGTCGGAAAAATGGGCATGATGGGAGGAATGGTAACTCTATTCTTTGGCTGCGGTGGTGGGGCTTGGTTAATTAATAAAATCGGTGTTTGGCGAGCTTTTTCTGCCGGATTGCTGTGTGCTTTAGGCTCCTCATTATTATGGCTTTCACAATCAACGGGCACGATTAACCTTCCAATGGTTGCTGTATGTATTGTTTTAGGCTCTTTATCATCAGGGATCACTTCTGTGGCGATTATGACCGCAGGTATGCGTTTTGCATCAACGGATAATCAAGCAGGTACAGATATGACTGCGGTACAAAGCATGCGTGATATAGGGGAAATGGCGTGTGCAATGATGTTAGTGAGTTTAACTGCACTGATTGGATATAGCGGAGGCTTCGGGTTAGCCGCAGCGATTGCACTCTTTGCTTTATTGGTGACACTGGTAAACGTAAGGTATCAAGAGCGATATAAATTAACAGAATGAGATTATTAAAAAAGCAGCTTTAAATTAAGAAAGAGCCCTAATGGGCTCTTTCTTTGTTTAATAAAATGAATTATTGATTTAGTATTTTTTCCACGTTATTCGTGGATGGATTACCATCTCCATTCCATTTCACGGATTGAGTAAAGGTTTTCTCTACATCATTGATTGTTATGTGAGTTACTAGAGTTGCGCTCCCTGAATGAGGAGTACCCGCCAACGGAGTCCAGCACTGTTCCTTCATTGCGTTACTATGACTGGTTGTTGAATGATTTGCATTGTCAACAGAAACCGACTCAATGGTTTTATCATTATAATCTACAGTACTTCGACTAAAGTCGCCTATAATATCGATTAAATTATGGCTGATAGTGACAGGAGATAGAAATATTTGATTGGCGGAACCCAATGTGTAGATAGGCTCAGCAATAACGTGAGTTGTTGGATCTGATATTGTCTCCTGACAGCTTCCTCTTGTCGCACCATTATTTGTATTAATAAAGATAATACGTCCTTCTAATCTAAAATCCATATACTCAGGAGCGATGGGCTTAATATTTAGTGGATAATAAACTGCATACTGTCTACCTGTATTTGTATTCAGATCTGTATCGAAAAGATCAAATACAATGACTTTGATTTTAAGCTGAGTACTTTTAAATAATTTCTTATCAATCTTAAATGAAGTTGTGATTGTTTGCCCACCAAGAAGTTGGGTTTTATCATAAGCAAAGATTTGATTAGTTTTTTGATCCCCATCCCATAGTTCAAGATTGACATCATAACTACTTGTGGTTGTATCAGGCGGTTGCCAGGAAAAAGTTAATGAGTCATTTTCATAAACAGGGGTCCAATTTATCGATGTGTTTATAGTCGGTATGGTTTGTGCATTTTTATTGTTATCAATCCTGCGCGTTACAGAATTAATAGTAATATGAGGCACTTTTCTTATATCAACAGAATAAGTTCCTTTTGATTCATAAAAATAGTCATTTTCTTTTGATGTTAAAATAATGTCTGTTGTGCCTGAAGTAATTTTAATAATGGTTCCATTTTCTTTTATCGCGACAATATTAGGATCTTTTGCTGACCAGACACCTTGTGCCTCTTTAGGTAATGGTGTTGTTGGTTGTTGTACATCAATATTAGTGTCTGTTTCAGATAAGATAATGTTATTTTTAGTAAAAGTGATTGAGAGTATTCCTTTATCTTGTTCGTAATCAATGGCCACTGCATCTGCTAGAAATTGATCCGTCGCATCACTTTTGATGTGTATTTTGGTTTTGCCAGGCTTCACTTCTGTAATCATTCCTTGTGTATCAACGCTAGCTATACGTTGATCGTCACTGACATAATATAAAGGAATATTTTTTACGTCTGCATTACCAAAAGTGGCGTTAACGGTATGCGTAACTCCATCATTCCATACAGATTTAATCGTACCCGATGAAGATGATTGTAAAATAGGTGCTGCTTTTTCAATGACTAAAGGATAGCTACTTTGAGCTGGTTGATATTGATCATTACCTGATGTTTGTAGTGTGATAATGGCTGTACCTGCTTTCTTCATCGAAATATTGCCGCTAGTTGTATCAATAGAGGCAATTGTTGGATCGGAGCTAGACCACATCACGTTAATATTATTAGGTAATCCCGTATAACTTAGTGCGTTGATAGGTGCTGAAGCGTAGGTCTCTTGCTGGATTTGTTTATCAAAAATAATATCGGGCTTAGGGATTGTCACTTTAATGGTTAATGGTTTTGCAATGGTTAATCCTTCTGCTTCAGCTGTTAAGATAATATCTGTTTTAACATTTGAAGTAAGATTAGTTTGATATTCACCCTTTCCTAATGAATTTAGTGGGTTATCACTAAAGTTAGGTCTACCACTGGTGGCTTTAACCGAAACAGTTTTACCATCAATAGTATTACTGTATTTATCCATTAAGTTCACAGTTAGTAGGGCGCTATCTTTATCATCACCTCCTATTGATTGGCGATTGCTACTAAAGGTTGATTTATTGGCATCAATATCAGCAGGAGTTACAGTGACATCTTGAATTGGCTTATGATTATTTAAATCAAGATAAGCACTCATTTTCAATATACCCGCCACAGTGCTGGTGACTTTTGTTCTTGCAATACCCTTTGTATCGGTATAGGTGCTAAAGTCATAGTCATCAGCTAATCCCTGTAACTTCCATGACACAATAACGTTAGGCAATATATTGTCATTAGCATCCACAATGGTTGCTTGATAATTAACACCGTTATCTCCAGCAATGATGCTTGTTCTATCGACATCGACGGATTTTACTTGCCAAGTTGTGGCATCAGCACGCAGTTGTAAGTTTTTTTGTTTTTTGAAATCAACGCCATTAACTTTAACACTTAATTGTGCTGTACCTGATTTAGTGCCTGTTGCTTCAATTTCATAATGGCCCGGAGAGACTTGTTTGGCTGAGCTAAATTGAATGGTTGGGTTATTAGATATTCCCTCAACTTGCTGATCTGGCAGAATATTACCGCCTTTATCTTTAATCGTTAAAGTCAGCAGTGCTTTATCTGTGCCATTGGCGACGATTGTTGCTGGAATTAAGTTAATTTCTGAACTATTTTCATCAACATCATCGGCTACGAAATTGACATCGGGAGCAGGGTAGCTACCTGAAACTAATACTGCATTAACTTTAGCAATACCCGCAGGATCACGTGTTAATTTAACTTCAGCAATACCATTGTTATCTGTAAATGTTAGTGGTTTAGCGAGTAAGCTATCTTTATCGCTTGCCCATGTTACGCTAACGCCACTATTAACGGGATTATCATTTTTATCGCTAATATAAGCGTGATAAGTGATGGTGTCGCCTGCATGAGGTTGTGTGTTACTTATCACAAACTTATCGACTTTGGCTGTCAGGTTATTAGGTAGAACCGTCAATAGTGCAGTTTGTGTCAGTGTCACTGAATTTATTTTGGCACTGATTGTTGTTTGACCTGCTTTCAACGCACTAACTTGTGCTTGATAAACCCCAGTGGAGATTTCATTAAATGTTGTTGTGGTTGCGGTTAAATCAGCACTATAGGTAACGCTGATTTTGTCCTTTAACCCTGTTAATAAATTATCGTATTTATCTTTTAGCGTTAAAGTAATTTGAGAACGACCTGTTTCAGAAATAATGGTGTTGGGGATAAGTGATAGTTGAGACTTATCGGCAGAAACCACATCAGTGTTAAAGTTAATCAAATGGTCAGCATCAAGAGATTGTTGGCTATCGAGCATCGCTGTAACTTGTGCTGTACCCGCTTGTGTACTACTTAAGGTAATTTCTGCAATCCCATTTTTATCTGTCTTGCTGATAGGCAACGAAAGTTTACCTAGTGAGGTTAACCAACCCACAGCAATACCTTCCATACTTGGATTACCTTGTTTATCAACAATTTTTGCACGAATGATGACTTTATCAGTACCATTTGCGGTGACATCAAAAGGTGCGATAACATTAACCGCATTAATTATGGCATTTTGTTTATCAGCAATAAAACCAAGAGGTTGAGTTAAATTAAAACGGTTACTTGCATTAGCATATTGAGCGGTAATAAGACTAATACCTTCCTGTCTACCATTGATGGTTGTTTGATAAATGCCAGTATCGATTTCTTTGAGTGCGCTAAATTTGATGGTGGTGTTATCACCAGAGAGAGCAATAAATTTCTCTTGTTTCGGAACAAGGTTACCGAATTTATCTTTTAGAGTAATTGTCCCTGTTGCGAAGGAACTGCCATTTGCCACGATAGATTGAGGATCAATCGAAAATGTACTTTGTGATGCATTAACTTGGCCAGCAATAAAATTAAGATCTTGTGTGGTACTTTTGTTGTTTTCCAATGTTGCCGTAACAGTTGTTGGGTGTGCTTCCGTCCCTTTTATCACAACTTGTACATCACCATTATCATCAGTTTTTACCATATTCTCACTCAACACATTATGGGTTGAATTCCAGAATACAGATTGTTTTATTAATGGATTATTTTCAGCATCTGTAACATGCGCCATTAAGGTAATCGTATCGTTATTGTCTGCAACCGCATCTGTTTTGTTATTTACAGTGGTTAAGACAATATTGGCGCTATTTGGATCGGCAATAGCGGTTAATGTAACTTGCGCTTTTTCTTTATTTGAAAGAGTGGCACTAATTTCTGTCACACCTGCTTTTTTGGTTCGAATTTGATTGGTTGTCTGTCCTTGATTATCAGTCACACTCTTTTGTTTATCGAGTGTGGTTGAGGCACTAGATTGCCATTCAACAGTGACGTTAGGTAATTTATTACCAAATTTATCTTTTACCACTGCGGTGAGTATTGCTTGCTCTTTATTGTCTGCAATTAATTCTGTCTTATTTGTGGTTAAAGAGATTAAACCTTGTTGATTATTGGCAATAAAAGTAATGGGTAGCGCATCTAATGATTCATTGCTGAGTCTAGCCGTGACAATAACATCAAAGGCTTGAGTACTAGTCACTGTCGTTTGAGCAATACCTTGGTTATTTGTTGTTGAAACTTCATTAATAGAAACAATATGTTGATCACGATTAGTAGACCAAATGATTTTCGCATTCGGTAAAATGTTGTGATTCTTATCTTCAACGACAGCGGTAAACGTTACGGTTGTTTTACCATCAGCAATATAAGGTGGTGCTGATGGTGTTACGGAAATAATTTTACCGTTGGATAGGTCGGCAATAAATTGCGTTGTCTTTTGTGTCGAAATATTATTGACCTGTGCGATTACAGTGACTGTACCTGCTATTTTGCTGGTCATCGTTGTTGATGCATTGCCTTGATTATCCGTTACTATTTCAGTTTCTTTAAGTTGTGCTTGATTATCAGCAGATAATTGAATTTTCGTATTGGGAACAGGGTTGTTATTTTTATCAATAACATTGAAGGCAATTAACTTTTCATCCGTGCCATTGGCAAATGAACTATTTGGATTAATAGTAAAAGTATTTATTCTTGCTGAGTTAATATCGGCAATAAAATCAACATTAGTTGAGTAGGTAATATTTTTAACACTGACATTAATAATGCTTTTACCAATATGCGTATTGGTGATTGGAACAATAATTTTACCTTCAGCGTCAGTGTTCGTTTGGCCAATAATCGTTGCACCATTATCAGCAGTAAAAGACACGGGATAGTTAGGAATTCTATTAGCATTAATGTCTGTTACGATAACTTGAATTTTATTTTGGCTTTTACCATCGGCTGGTGCGTGATTTTTAATTACGGTTAATCCACCTTTAGCAATAATGGCGGAATGCGTATCAGCAACAAAAGTCACTTGAGCTTGATTAAAAAAGTTATCTCTAAATTTTGGCGTTAATGTCACGATCTCAGGAGTACTTCCAGCGGTGATTGTGACTTGATATTTTCCTGTATCAATTCGACTGAAACTTGAAACTCGACTATTGCCAGCGGGATCATCAGATTGAATATTTAATGAAAGTTCTTTTATATCGATATCAACGGGAAGCTTATCATTATCGAGAATTGATAAAGTCAAATTTTGTGCAGAATGATTGTCGGCAGGTAGTTGTGTTGTTTTTGGCGTAAATTGGCTATTTTGTGTATTAATTGCAGACTGATCAACGGTGATTTTACTCTGTACCGGATCTGAACGATTACCTTGTTCATCAATCGCAACGGCGCTTACTGTGTAGCTGTTTTTTTCAGATGAACCCGCAATATGGCGAGGAAGAATGATTGAGTAGCTAAGATTATTATTATGTTGGATCTTACCACCATTGGCGATTAAGCGACTCGCAGACCATTCAATCTGTTTAACGGGATATTTAGAGCGAATTTGCACACCTAAATCTTTTTCTTCTTTTGCGTAACCATTAATTGTCGGTGTGATAGACAGGAATACTAAGGTTTTCTTTTTATATTCAAGAACAATATCGTTGTTTCTATTTACGAAATCGTAGCGATTTCCTGACATTAAACGCGTTGCACGGACATTATCTGGATTAAGCTGTGAAGAGAGGGATTCTCCAAGGCGATATTGGATATTTACATCAAACTTATCATCACTATTATCATTTAAACCAAAGCGACGTTCAGCACCGAAGGTAATTAAAGGCACTGGCGTATAAATGAGTCCTGCCGTATAAGCGTGAGGATTTTCTTGGCGATTATCTTTGCCAAATAAACCGACTTCTTTCCCGTAATATTGTTCAAAAATAAGCTTTGCGCCTAATTGCGGATAAGCTGGCAAGTAACCTTCTGTCCGGATATCCCAACCATTAGCAGGGCGCTCATTATAATCCATAACATCGTCAGAGGTTCTCCAATTAGATAGACGATGGTAGCGATTGGCACTTAACTTAAAATAGTCTCGCCATACTTCAGTGCCCACACCCAAACGGCTGTGATATCGGCTTAAATCGTAGTCATAAAAAGCATTAAGACCCACCATAAATTTGTCAGTAAAATACCGATAACCAATACCTTGATTTAGCTGACTTCGAGAGTCTTTACGGTGATAACTGGTTTGAGAAAAAAATAAATTCTTTTCACTATCATAGAGTGGGATAAGAAGATCAGCGGAGCTTCCTTCTAAGGTGAATTTTTTATCTGTTGAAAGTGAAACTTGAGCATGACCAAATTGATTTAACCATTGTTCTATTTGTTGATTGGCTCTGCTTGATATTTGGCTTATTGCATATTGTGTTGCGTCAGTATCTTTATTTAACAAAGATGAGTTAGCAACAATAATTTGTGCAAGCTCTTGCTCGTTTGTGATTGGAATAGACGTGTCTTGATGGTTATTTAGCCATTTTTTTGTCAACAAAGGCTCATTAGGTATATTAAGCGTAATACCTTCTTTTATTTTTAATTTACCGACTAAAGAGACATAATCAGGATTCGCTTCAATAAGCCTAAATAATTTTATATTAAATTTTTTTGCAATAGATTCAGGCGTGTCATCTTTTTGAACCTGATAAGTGTTTCTTTTTTTTACCAAATTAATAGTTTGTTTTTCTTGGATATTCTCTTTTGCGAAAACGTTGGCAGGGAGCGTTGCCGAGATGGGAAATGCTAATTGAATAAAGATATTAAACCAAGCAACTTTCTTTGTAATAGAAGAAAGTTGAGGTGTTAGTCCACTTTTAAATTTTATCATCTTTAAACTCACCGTAATAAATAATGATGAGATTCTCGTATTTATAGATGTATTAGATATCAGAAAGTGAACGTGAATTAATTAATTTATAAATATATAAAAAAATCAGATCAAAAAATAAAAATGGGTATAAAAGAGAGCGGAATATTTTGTTATAGAAAGGCCATAGAAAATTAATTCTATGGACCTTTTAATTGAATAGCAGAAATTAAATATCGACAAAAGTGTCAGGATCAGGGCCTAAACGTTTTCTCTGTTCAAGAACGGTAATTTCAGCTACCTCTTCTTTTTCTAATTTAAAATCAAAAATATGGAAGTTTTCTTCAATACGAGAAGGTGTAACTGATTTTGGGATAACCACAAGTCCACTGTCTAAATGCCAGCGTAAAACAATTTGTGCTGGGGTTTTATGGTATTTTTCAGCCAGTTTTTGAATAATAGGTTGATTAAAGACGCCTTCACCACCTTGTGCTAATGGGCTCCAAGATTCGGTGACAATATTATGAGTTGTGTTCCATGCTCTTAACGGTGCTTGCTGCATTAAAGGATGAATTTCAATCTGATTAATCACAGGAGTTACACCTGTTTCAGTAATGATCCGTTCCAGATGTTCTTCTTTAAAATTACATACACCAATGCTTTTTACTAACCCTTCTTTTTGCAAAATAATCATTTGCTTCCAAGCTTCAACATAAAGCTCTCGTGAAGGTACAGGCCAATGCATTAAATAGAGGTCAATATAATCAAGTTGCAAACGCTGGAGGCTTTCTAAGATGGCACCACGAGCATGAGTCTGATCGTTATTCCATAATTTCGTTGTGATAAAAAGTTCATCACGGGGAACAGTGGTCTGTTTTAACGCTTTGCCTACGCCTTCTTCATTATGATAAATCGCTGCCGTATCAAAAAGGCGATAGCCTGTATCAAGTGCGTGATGAATAGCTTTAACAACTTGATGATTATCTGCTTTCCAAACACCAAGACCAAGTTGTGGGATGACATTTCCATCAGATAATTTGATCAGTTTAGGTTTATCCATTTCTATCTCCAGAGTCGCAAAAAGTACTTAGAGTGCCGCTGTATAAATACGTTGACTGACTTCTAATGTGATATCTTGATGCTCACCCAGTGCAATTTGTCCATGCTCTTCCAACTTTCGCACTAATGCAGGAATATCTTCTTCACCGATTTTGAAATCAGCCAGTCGAGTTCTAAGTCCCATTAATTCAAAGAATTTTCGAGTTTCATTAATCGCAGTTTCAATTTTAAAAGCATCTGAACCTTGGTTTATACCCCAAACTTTTTGTGCATATTGGATTAACTTGCCATATTTAGCCTGACGTTTTTCATTTAATAATGCAGGTAAAACGATGGCGAGAGTTTGTGCATGATCAAGTCCGTGTAAAGCCGTGAGTTCGTGACCTAATGCATGCGTAGCCCAATCTTGAGGAACACCAACACCAAGGATACCATTTAACGCTTGTGATGCTGTCCACATTATATTAGCACGGATATCATAGTCTGTAGGTGACGTCAGCGCTTTTGGCCCTTGATCAATTAAAATACGTAAAAGGCCTTCTGCATATTCATCTTGTACACGAGCATTCACTGGATAAGTGAGATATTGCTCTAATATATGAATAAAAGCATCAACAACACCGTTGGCAGTTTGTCTTGGTGGTAAAGAATAAGTGGTTGTTGGATCTAAAATAGCGCAATGAGGGTAAACATGAGGGCTGGCAAAGCTTTGTTTATCCATTGTCTGTTTTTTGCTGATAACAGAGAAACTGTTGGTTTCTGTTCCGGTTGCTGGAAGTGTTAATACACAGCTTAACGGTATTGCTTTTTCGACCACTTTACCGCGACTGGTTACGATTTCCCAAGGTTCACCGTGATAAGGTATTGCTGCTGCAATAAATTTTGTGCCATCAATAACGGAACCGCCACCCACTGCTAATAAATGCGTGATACCGTGATATCTGGCATAAGAAACCGCTTTCATGAGTGTTTCATAAGATGGGTTTGGTTCAATGCCACTAAACTCATGAATTTGATAGCCTGGAAGCGCGGTATAAATCTGGTCTAATACGCCATTGCGCTTAATGCTACCGCCACCATAAGTCAGTAGAATTCTTTCATGTTTTCCAATTTCAGAACGAAGTTTATCTATTTGTCCTTGACCAAAATGAAGGCGAGTGGGCGAGTAATAAGTAAAGTTTTGCATTTTGTTTCCACCTTAATTCGATGTTCTGAAGTATGACAATTAATCAGGAAAAAGTTTTCCATTGTGCCTAGACTAGATAGTCTGACATACCTATAACTACAGGGTTGTAGAAATAAGAGATGAATTATTTCTCTTAGTGACTACAGCAATTCAAATTGTAGCTAATTTATAAGGAGTAATATGGAAAGTCATTATTTAACATTAAACCAAGAGCATTGGGATAAACAAGCCGCAATGGAAAATCAGTGGTCTAAGCCTGTGAGCGATGAAGAAATTATCGCGGCAAAGCAAGGTGACTGGAAAGTACATTTAACACCAAGCCCTGTAAAAAGCGAATGGTTAGGGGATATTAAAGATAAAAAAATACTCTGTTTAGCTTCTGCTGGTGGACAACAAGCGCCTATCTTGGCGGCTGCAGGTGGCATTGTGACTGTGTTTGATTTATCAGAAGGTCAATTAGACAAAGATCGCCAATTGGCACAAAAGCATCAGTTAGGTTTGGTAACAGCACAGGGTGATATGGCTGATTTAACCGCATTTGCTGATGAAAGTTTTGATATTATTTTTCACCCTATTTCAAATCTGTATGTACCGGATGTAAATCCTGTTTGGCAAGAGTGTTACCGTGTTTTGAAAAAAGACGGTGTACTAATGGCGAGCTTTTATAATCCTGTTGTATTTGTTGATGATAGAGATCCGCAATTACGTTCACAGGGATTAATGAGACCAATTTACCGCTTACCTTATAGCGATCGAGGCTCATTACCTTCGGATATTCTGCAAGAAAAAGTAGCAAGAGGTGATGGGCTGGTCTTTGGACACTCTTTGACTGATCTTATTGGCGGGCAATTAACAGCGGGTTTTTTATTACAGGATTTTGTTGAAGATTTTGCTCCTCATGCTCGTTTCTTAGTTGATAGTTATATTCCAACGTTTCTTGCGTCAAAAGCCATTAAGCTTTAAAAAAATAGAGCTAGGAAGAATATGATTGTGATTAATATAAATGGGATTTTAGTCAGATATTAATTGATATGGAGATAAGACAATGAACAACTGAACTTTTATTGCAGTATCAGATAATACATAAAAGACGCCATTATTCTAGATTTAAATAATGGCGTCTTTTTTTAATTACTTACTGCTGGCGCTATTTTTACGATGGCGAATATACATCACAATAGAACCAATTAAACCTGCGCTTAAAAGCAATACTGGTAATGTCATCAAGATATTCATGACAAGTGTTTCATGCTTTTGTACAAATGGAATAAGGTTTAGCACATAACCTAAAGAAACAATAATCCCTACCCATAGGAAGCCACTTAACCAGTTAAATATTTGAAAGCGACGTTGCTTTAATTCAGATAAACCTGCCAAGGTAGGTAATAATGTACGTACGAACCCAATAAAACGACCCAGTAATAGCGCATATAAACCTTGGCGATGGAAGAGATCATTTGCCTTATGGTGATATTGCTCTGGTAATTGAGCCATCCAACGTTTAACTACCTTCGTATCACTTAGCCATCGGCCTTGTAAAAAGCCGAGCCAACTCCCAATACTAGCGGCAGTACCTAATATAATGATAGTCGGGAAAAAGTGTAAAACACCTTTTGCAATTAAGGCACCGCAAAGAATAAGCAGTGTATCTCCTGGTAAAAATGCGGCGGGTAATACCCCGTTTTCCAGCATAATAATAACAAAAAGAACAATATAGATAACCCACAGCACATTAGGATTAGCCAACACCATATAATCGTGTTGCATGAGTGCGTGAATTATCTCTTTTAATGTACCCATTAGCGAACTCGCATTAAAAAAGGACTTTATGTTCGCTATTCTAACGCAAAATAAAGAGAACAGTTTGATTTAATCCCTGTGGAGCCACAGGGATAGGTTATTTTTAATAAAAAATTCATTCCTGATTAAGAAATACGTAAAAACGCCTGCTCTAGATCTTCAATAAGGTCATCTACATTTTCTAATCCAATATGAATGCGAAATAGTGTTCCGGTAAATGTTGGCTGAGTTTCATATTGGCGCATCGCTTTAATATCATTGGGTTGATAACCTAAAATTAAAGATTCAAATCCTCCCCATGAAAATGCCATCTTAAATAATGAGAAGTTATCTAAGAAATGTGCAAATTCTTCAGGCGTTAAGATTTTCTTTAAACTAAAAGAGAATAAGCCGTTACTACCTGAGAAATCACGTTGAAAATATTCATGTCCTAGACAAGAAGCTAATGCAGGGTGATAAACATTATCAACTAAAGGGTGTTGTTTTAACCAGCGAGCGACTTCTAATGCACTTTGTTCGTGTTGCTTCATTCTTACAGGCAGTGTTCTTAATCCTCTTGCTGTCATATAAGCCGTATCAGGATCAACACATTGACCTAATAAATAGGTATTCTCTCGTAACTGTTCCCAACAGCGTTCATTAGCTACAGCAAAACCTAACATGCCATCAGAGTGACCATTAATATATTTTGTGGCAGATTGAATTGAAATATCGACACCTAATGTCAGTGGTTTAAGCAGTAGTCCTGCCGCCCAGGTGTTATCAATCATAATAATGATTTCAGGGTTATATTGGCGAATTGAATTGACTATTCCTTGTAGGTCGTGAATTTCCATCGTGATTGATCCCGGAGATTCAAGAAAAACAATTTTTGTTTCAGGGCGTAGCAATTGGCTGATCTCTTTGCCAATTAAAGGATCAAAGTAGGTCGTTGTGACTGAGAATTTACGTAAGATCTGATCACAAAAATTTTGTGTCGGATCGTAGGCAGAACCTGTAACAAGAATATGAGAGCCTTGCTCAACAAATGCGAGTATAGATTGCGTAATCGCCGCTGCACCTGAAGGAAATAGTGCGCAGCCTACGCCTTGCTCTAATTCAGTTAACGCTTCTTGTAAGGCAAAATGGGTGTTTGTGCCTCGGCGACCATAAAAAAGCGTACCTTCTGCTCGTTTTTTTGTTGCTTCACGTTTTTGTGCAACGGAATCAAAAATAACGGATGATGTTCGTTGTATAATTGGATTTACTGCGCCTTGGGAATATTTTTTAGCTCGACCAGAAAGGAGGAGTGAGGTTTCTTGTTTTTTTAGCGTCATCCTTAATACCTTCTTTTAATTGATGGTGTGTTTACCCCCAAGTTAATTCATTTTTTGGATAAGTACAAAAGGCTTGCAGGGTAGTTGATAAAATTTCACGTTACGTGAAATAACGATAATTTGTCTTAAAAATCGACAAATGAAAAAAAAATAGCCAAATAGTAATGATAATTACTATCAAAATGCTTCATGTTTGATATCATTTGAGCGTTTTCTCTTTCCTGATGGCAAACAGGATGATTGTAAGTGAACGATTTTGGGTAAGTAGTGGCGCAACGATGCCATTACTGAATAAATAAATAGATAAAAAAGAGAGTAAAAGGCCAACTGATGCGTAATTTGACAGCTTCTATTCTATTGGCAATCGGTCTGACAGGCCCTGCTTTTGCAGATACGACTCCTGCCACACCAACTGAACAGCCAACTACTGCTGCCGTTTCTTCAACAGCTTCTACACAGGGAACCGCTACACCAACAACTGCTACACCGGCAGCTGCCACACCAAAAACTGCTACTGCGGCCACAACAACAGGAAATGAAGTGAAAGCAGTAGGTACTGAAACAGCTAAGCCTGAAGGTGAAAATACACCTGCAACAACGGCTGAGAATTCAGAAAATGTCCCTTTAGCGACAGAAAATACATCATCAGAAGTACAACCTGAAATGGTTGCAGGTGGTGGATTTGCTGAAGATTTATCTGTAATGGGTATGTACCGTAATGCAGACTTAGTCGTTAAGAGTGTCATGATTGGCTTATTGTTAGCCTCTATTGTCACTTGGGCACTATTTTTCGCGAAAGGAAGCTATTTGATTTCACTGCGTCGTCGCTTAAGAAATGAGACTGCTCAGTTAGTTGAAGCTAAATCGCTTAACGATGCGTTAGCGATTAGCAAAAAATTTGGTAATAAAAGTGCAACCGCTGATTTCTTTAATGATGCAGAATTAGAGCGTACTTACTCTCAAGAAAGTAAAGTGGCTTCAGGTATTAAAGAGCGTGTTGAAATGCGAATGGAACGTCGCGTTGCAGCCATTATCCGTGAATTAGGTCGCGGTAATGGTTACTTAGCCACAATTGGTGCAATTTCTCCTTTTATCGGTCTTTTTGGTACGGTTTGGGGGATCATGAATAGCTTTATCGGTATTGCTCATTCTCAAACGACAAACCTTGCGGTTGTTGCTCCAGGTATTGCCGAAGCGCTATTAGCAACTGCTATTGGTCTGATTGCGGCAATTCCAGCGGTTATTATCTATAACATTTTTGCTCGTATGATAGCGGGTTATCGTGGTGAAATTGGTGATATCGCAACGGGTGTGGTGACATTAGTCAGCCGTGATTTAGATATCGAAAACAGCAAAGCAAGGTAATGAATTATGGCAATGCGTCTTGGTGATGATTCAGGTGATGATAATGAATTGCATGATATCAATGTGACGCCTTTTATTGATGTCATGTTGGTTCTGCTCATTATCTTTATGGTAGCGGCACCTTTAGCTACTGTTGATATAAAAGTAAATTTACCCGCTTCAAGTGCAAAACCACAACCTCGCCCTGAAAAGCCTGTTTATTTAACGATTAAGTCGGATAAACAAATTTTCATTGGTGAAGAGATGGTCACTCATGAAACGATGGCGAATGTGTTAGATACCATGACACAAGCAAACAAAGAGACAACAATTTTTTTCCAAGCGGATAAAACGGTTGATTACGAAACATTAATGTCGGCCATGGATTCGCTAAGAAAAGCAGGTTATCTCAAAGTTGGACTCGTGGGAATGGAAACGGTCTCTACAGGCGGTTAAAATTTAGTAAATAAGCTATTTATCTAAGTATTATTACGCTATTTTAAAAGCACTTTATTTGTCGTTGTGAAATGATGAATAAAGTGCTTTTTTCTTGTATAGAAGAAACAGAGTTTATATTTTTACCATTTTTAGTGGTTATCAATATTATTAATAAAATTGAGTTAGAATAAAATTTAACTTTAGTATTAAATAATATTAATAATAGGTAGATTAAGTTACAGAATAAATAATTAATTAAGTTTATTGAGTAATGGCTGGCTGAATCAATTAATGCTAAGTAGATACTATTATTTGAACTCTCTTAACATTAATATTCATTAACTCTCCATTTTTTTTCATTTTTAGATTTGTTGAAATCAACTTTTTAAAGTTAAATTTTCCTATAACCTTGTGATTTATAATGTCTTTATGTCAATTTCATTTAAGTGTAAAAAAACTTGCGCAAAAAATCTTATTGGATATAATGCATTCACGTTACAAATTGAAATATTTTGTAACGTGTTAAAACGCCTAATTTATTTATTATCTAAGTTATCCGTATTTGGATACTTATTTTTTATTGCACCAGGTAGACCGTTGTTTTCAGTCATTCCAATTTCAGGTAAGTAGATTTTATTTACTTATTCAAATCACTTCTTATCCTTGATAAGCAGTGAGTAAAATAAAGCGTGAAAGGCAGAGAACTACACATAGCATTTTATTATTTTAATAAATTTAGAAGCCATAACATTTCGGTGTTATGGCTTTTTTATTTTGAGTGTTATATCCGTTGTTCTTATTATTTTATCGTTCCTATCGTTCCTATCACTTCTAAATCAAGATCTTCAGAGTTTGTGCTTTGTTGTGTACCATTTTTGTGCTTACTTCCACTTTATTGCTTGCTATCAGTGGGGGTTTGCCTGATTAAAAAACACAAATAGTTAACAAAGCATTTTTCAAATTTTTAGATTTTTGACCACTTCTTTTATCTATTCTCACAAAAAAAAGAAATAGACTCTATTTTGGGATTATTTATCGATAAATTGTGTTTTTTTTATCCACAAAAACAACAGGGATTTAACATTAAATTTTATTTACGTTAATTTCGTTATAAATTCGATATGTTATAAAATAACCTAATAAAATTATTGCCATTATGTACTGATTAGTAATTATTAATGATCTTAGTTTTTGATTGTTGTTATATATCGATATGTATTTAATTTTATAGCGATTTTATGCTAAGGGTTCTTCTTATTCCAAAAACGAATATACTTATAACTATATGAAAAATGATAAGAAAAATAGGTTGGTTTTTGGCTATAAAATAAACACTATCATGATGATTAAAAATTAATAACAAAAGAAGAGTTGCTAAATGAGTAATGAAAATAAGCTGAAATTAAATATATTAATGTAATCATTTCTTGTTTATGAAATGCAATTTTTAACATTATTTATGATGTAATATAAAGGTTGATAATATGAAAAAAAGAGTCATCATTATAATTAAAAAATATATTAGAACTTATTTTTAATAATTTTTATTAGAAATTAGAAATAATGAATTATTAATTTTGTATTATTTTAAATATATTGTCTTATAATTTGGTTGTTTTTTGTATTTTTTGTAAGTTATTAATTAATAATGATTTAAATTCCCTCCTTTAATGTGTTTTTGAGATAATGATAATTATTTCTATTTACTTTATCATTATTAAATAGCGTTTTAATAAATTTAAAATGACGAAATATATAAAAAATAGGCATTAAACCTTATATTGCTGAAACGTTTTTACTCACATAAAAGAATAATTTATTTTTTAATGAATTATCGCTTGATAATGATCAAGTCATTATTGTGTCGGAGTGTTAAAAAGGCGGTGTTTTAAAATTATTCCAATTAAAAATCATCATATCAGGAGAGATATATGGCCTTGGGGAATAATGTTTTTTCCCATCATGGTATTAACCGACGCGATTTTATGAAATTGTGTGCTGCGCTGTCAGCTACCATGGGATTAAGCGGCAAAGCTGCCGCAGAAATGTCAGAAGCAATGGCATCACCTGAACGTCCACCCGTTATCTGGATTGGTGCTCAGGAGTGTACTGGGTGTACGGAGTCTTTATTACGAGCAACTCATCCGACTCTGGAAAACCTCGTTCTTGATGTTATCGCACTTGAATATCACGAAGTGCTTTCTGCAGCTTTTGGTGAGCAAGCTGAAGAAAATAAACACAATGCGATGGAGAAATATAAAGGTAAGTACGTCCTCGTTGTTGACGGTTCAATCCCAGACAAAGATGGCGGTGTTTACTGTATGGTTGCAGGAAAACCAATTATTGAGCATATCAAAGAAGCCGCTGAAGGGGCTGCAGCGATTATTGCGATTGGTTCATGTTCTGCATGGGGCGGTGTACCTGCTACTGGGGGTAACCCAACTGGAGCTAAATCACTGGAAGCTATTTTACCGGGTAAAACCGTTATCAATATTCCAGGATGCCCACCAAACCCACATAACTTCTTAGCAACTGTTGCACATATTATTACTTTCAATAAATTGCCTAAGTTAGATAGCAAAAACAGACCGCTTTTTGCTTATGAGCGTTTAATTCACGAAAACTGTGAACGTCGTCCTCATTTTGATGCGGGTCGTTTTGCTAAAGAATTTGGTGATGAAGGTCATCGTCAAGGCTGGTGTTTATACCATTTAGGCTGTAAAGGCCCTGAAACGTATGGTAACTGCCCAACATTAGAATTCTGCGATGTCGGTGGTGGGATCTGGCCTGTCGGTATCGGTCACCCTTGCTATGGTTGTAACGAAGAAGGTATCGGCTTTACTAAAGGTATTTTCCAATTAGCGAACGTTTATCAGCCAACACCAAAAGCACAAGTACCTGATGTTAATGCAAAAGAAGGTGGTGGTGTTTCTTATGGTGCTGCTGGCTTACTGGGTGCTGTCGTGGGTGCAGTTGCGGGTGTCAGTGTCATGGCTGTGCGTCAATTAGGTCGTGACAAGAATGCCACAGGAGCCTCACAGGAGGATAAACGGTGAATAGGCGTCATTTCTTTAAGCTGGCATCAGGTGGGGTTCTCCTTGCGGGAATGGCACCCACTGCGAGTCATGCTGCGGCGCAGAACCGTCCCCCAATTCCTGGGTCTCTCGGTATGCTCTACGACTCTACACTGTGTGTAGGCTGTCAAGCATGTGTCACAAAATGTCAGGAAATTAATCACCCGGAGCCAATGGAGCGTGGTGATACTTACGCTAATGGTGATCCGATTTGGTCAAACAATGACAAATTAAGTCCTTACACAAATAACATTATTCAAATTTGGCGTGATGGTACTGGTGAAAATAAAGACCAACTGGAAAACGGTTATGCCTTTATTAAGAAACAATGTATGCATTGTGTTGATGCAAACTGCGTTTCTGTTTGTCCTGTTTCTGCGTTAACCAAAGATCCAAAAACCGGTATTGTCCATTATCACGCGGATATCTGTACAGGTTGTCGTTACTGTATGGTGGGATGCCCTTATAACATTCCAAAATACGATTATGATGATCCATTTGGTAAGCTCTATAAATGTGAGCTTTGTAACCAAAAAGGTGTTGAGCGTTTAGATAAAGGCTTATTACCAGGCTGTGTTGAAGTTTGTCCTACTGGTGCAGTTATTTTCGGTACACGCGAAGAGTTGCTAGAAGAAGCAAAACGTCGTTTAGCGAAAAAAGCGGGTGAAGAATATCATTACCCAAGACAAACCATTAGTGGTGGCGATACTTATCTACATAAAATTCCTGAATATCAAGATCATATCTATGGTGAGTTTGAAGGTGGCGGTACGCAAGTCATGGTACTTTCTGCGGTTCCTTTCGACAATTTAGGAATGCCAGAAGTGGCACCATTATCAACGGGTGCGCGTTCTGAATATATTCAACATACGCTTTATAAAGGCATGGTATTACCAATAGCAGCCCTTGCTGGGATCACCTATTTGGTTAACCGTAATAGTAAAAAACAAGAGCAGGAACACCACAAGGAGGATAACGATGTCGAGTCATGATCCTCGTCCACTTGGCGGTAAGTTATTTACTCTAGCAGTAAGAGTATTTTTACCGCTTGCTGTGCTCGGTTTTATTCTTATTGGTAAGCGTTTGGTATTAGGTCTGGGCGATGTCTCTGACCTGAATGGGGGATATCCTTGGGGTATTTGGATTGCCTTTGACTTATTGATAGGAACAGGCTTTGCATGTGGTGGTTGGGCACTTGCATGGGCTGTTTATGTCTTTAATAAAGGGGAATTTCACCCATTAGTGCGTCCTGCATTGTTAGCGAGCTTGTTCGGCTATTCATTAGGTGGTTTATCCATCGCTATTGATATTGGTCGTTATTGGAACATGCCTCACTTCTTTATGCCGCAATACTTTAACGTTAACTCCGTGTTGTTTGAAACAGCGACCTGTATGACCATCTATATTATGGTGATGGCATTAGAATTCTTACCTGCGTTATTAGAACGTTTAGGTTGGAAAGTGTCGTTGAAACGTCTTAATAAAGCGATGTTCTTTATTATTGGCCTTGGTGCTTTACTGCCAACCATGCACCAATCCTCAATGGGATCATTAATGATTTCAGCGGGTTGGAAAGTACATCCACTGTGGCAATCTTATGAGATGTTACCGCTGTTTTCTCTGTTAACTGCTTTCCTCCTCGGTTTTACTATCGTTATTTTTGAAGGTTCTTTGCTAAAAGCAAGCCGCACCATGAATGATGATGAAACACCACTGTTTACCAAGTTAACACGCGTGATTGAAGTGTTACTGATTGCATTCTTGGTATGCCGTTGGGGCGAGGTCATTTGGAACGGTAAACTGAGTTATATCGGAAATGGGGATATGTTCTCGTGGTTATTCATTGCTGAAACTGCATTGTTATTGCTTCCTCTTATTTTGATGCATTTAAATAATAACCGCCGTAGTCCAAAAATGCTGTTTGTTTGTGCTGTATTTATCTTAATTGGCGCAGCAATGTGGCGTATGAACTACTCTTTAGTTGCTTACAATCCAGGAAATGGTTACCACTATTTCCCAACAGCAAGCGAATTGCTGATTTCTATTGGTTTCGTTGCGTTTGAAGTAACTGCTTACATTCTTATTATCCGTTTATTGCCGGTTTTACCTGCACAAACAGATTCAAATATACAATTAAAAAAGGCTGAGGTTAAATCATGAGCCAACGCATTACTATTGATCCTATTACCCGTATTGAAGGGCATTTACGCGTCGATTGTGAAATTGATAACGGAAAAGTTGTTAAGGCTTGGTCTTCCGGTACCATGTGGCGCGGAATGGAGGAGATCCTAAAAGGAAGCGATCCTCGTGATGCATGGATTATCGTGCAACGTATCTGTGGTGTTTGTACAACAGTTCACGCAATTGCCTCAGTACGTGCTGTTGAAGATGCCTTAGGTATGGATATTCCTGTCAATGCGCAGTATATCCGTAACATTATTTTGGCTTCGCATATTCTTCATGACCATATCGTCCACTTCTATCAGCTTTCTGCGATGGACTGGGTTGATATTACTTCAGCGTTACAAGCCGATCCTGAAAAAGCGTCAGCGATGCTAAAAGGTGTTTCTCAGTGGCAATTGAACTCTGCTGAAGAATTCAGAAAGGTTCAGAAGAAAATTCAAGGTCTGGTTGACAGCGGTCAGTTAGGTATTTTCGCTAATGGCTACTGGGGTCACTCAGCCATGAAATTACCACCAGAAGTTAACCTGATTGCTGTTGCTCACTATCTGCAAGCACTTGAATGTCAGCGTGATGCCAACCGTATCGTTGCGGTTCTTGGTGGTAAAACACCACACATTCAAAACTTGGCAGTAGGTGGTGTTGCTAACCCAATTAACCTTGATGCACCAAGTGTTCTTAACTTAGAACGTTTAATGTATGTGAAGCACTTTATCGATAATCTTGGCGATTTTATTGAACAAGTTTATAAAGTCGATACTGCTATTTTTGCTGCTTATTACCCAGAGTGGCTAAAAATTGGTAAAGGTGCGAACTACTATTTATCTGTACCTGAATTACCTATTAACGGTAATAACACTGAGTTTTTATTGTCTGGTGGTTATATGGAAGGCGTTGATTTCTCAACGTATCGTCCAATTAAAGACTGGAAAGATGAAAACCTGAAAGACGGTATCGAAGAAAGTGGTAAACACGCATGGTATGAAGATGATGAACCATTAAAACCGTGGGAAGGTTTGACTCGTCCTAAATATACAGGTTGGGATGAGAACGAAAAATACTCATGGGTTAAATCACCTACATTCTATGGCAAACCTGTCGAAGTGGGTACGTTAGCATGGTTAGTATGTGGTTTAGCAGGTAAGCATGAAGGGACTGTTAAACACTATAACGAAATCAATGGGATATACACTAAGTTAACGGGTGAAACGCTGGTTAATGAGCAGTTAGAGTCAACTTGGGGACGCATAATTGGACGTACTGTTCATGCGTGTGTGTTACAAGATTCTCTAAACTTCTTGTGGCAATCACTGGTTGATAATATTGGTCGTGGCGATACTGCTGCCTTTATTAAACCAGAGTTTGAACCAGGTAAAGAGTACCGAGGTGTGGGTTTTGAAGAAGCCTCTCGTGGTATGTTATCTCACTGGATCGTGTTTAAAGACGGTAAAATCACTAACTATCAGGCAGTTGTTCCATCAACATGGAATGCGGGTCCTCGTAACTTTAATGATGAACCGGGTCCTTATGAGTTATCACTTGTTGGTACACCTGTTGCTGATCCGAAAAAACCATTAGAAGTGGTAAGAACAATCCACTCCTTTGACCCATGTATGGCGTGTGCTGTGCATATGGTTGATTTAACAGGTAAAGAACTAAGTAAGGTGAAGGTATTATAATGCGAACTCTCGTCTTAGGTATTGGTAATTTATTACTAAGCGATGAAGGCATTGGTGTTCGTATAGTAGAAGCGCTCGAAGAGCGCTTCTCTTTACCAGAGAACGTCGATGTTATTGATGGCGGCACATCAGGTATGGAAATTTTGCAAGATATCGCAGCAAGAGACCTCCTGATTGTTGCCGATGCGGTAAGAAGTAATCATGAACCTGGCAGTATTTTTGTGTTACATGATGATGATGTTCCGGCACTTTTTACACAGAAAATTTCTCCTCATCAGCTAGGTTTATCTGATGTATTAATGGCACTGCGTATGACAGATGAATTTCCACGTAAACTAATTTTAGTGGGAATTGAACCTGCATCGTTGGAGCCAAGCATGTCGCTGTCTGAGATTGGTGAGAAATCAATGGAAATTGCACTAGAACATGTGGTGAATATTTTGCGTGAATACGGCATTTCTGTCACACCTAAAGAGGTAACAGCATGAGTGAATTAAGCTGGGATATCATAGGATATGATGAACCGCCTGTTGAGCAACTTGAAACACGTTTTAGTGAAATCGCTGAAAAAGAGATGAAAGGGCTCCCTTTTTATCGCGAAGGCGTTCCTGTAAAAGCAGGAGGCTTTACCTTATTTGAAAATCAGTGGATTGGTGCTGTTCTTACGCCTTGGATGCTAGAACTGGTTGTCTTCCCTGGGCCTTCACAAGAATGGCCACATCGAAAAGTCGGTGATCGCATTGGGTTAGAATTACCTTGTGGTCAGATTAAATTCGTTGTAGGTGAGCTTGCGGGGGGGATGCAGTATCTTGCTTGTTCATTAATGTCGCCACTTGATAGACATTTAGCAGCGGAACATGCTGTTGAGTTGGTTGAAAATAGTGTGAAAATGGCTCTTTCTCTTCCTGTTCAGACACAATCCGTAGCAGAAGTTGATTTAAGTCGTCGTTCTCTCTTCCGTGGTCAGTTAAGATCATAGTGTAGAAATTTTACGCGACACTGAGTCACATTCTTCTTATTGAATAGTACAGGAGTCAGAATATGTGTAGCACTTGCGGTTGTGGCGAAGGCAATGTCAGAATTGAAGGCGTAGAGCCTCATGCACATGAGCACCACCATCATCACTCTCATGACCATGATCATCACGACCACGGTCATCATCATGATCACAGCCATCATGGGCATGATCATCATCATGAACACAATGCTACTCCAGCGAATACTGTTCATAAATATATTGATAAGTCTGAACAAAAGCATAAGCATAACTACGAAACTCATGGTCAGCCTATCATCGTTCATCACCACTATTACCATAACAGTGGTGATGTTCACCTCCATTTTCATAACGATGCACAGCTAAACGAAACTCCTGTTTTCCATGAACATCATCATGGACATGACGATCATCATGAACACGCTCATTCACACAGTCATGACCATTCTCACAGTCACGACCATGCTCATGATCATAGCCATGAGCACTCTCATCATCATTCTCACAGCCACGATCACGAACACGAAGAGCAATTTAGCCCAGTGATTGAAAATCAGAATATGCATTATGGCCAAGGTGAAGCAGGAACACATGCTCCCGGTATTAGCCAAAAGCGTATGCTGAAAATTGAAATGGATGTATTGGATAAAAATAACCGTATTGCCGTTCATAACCGTGAACATTTTGAACAACAAAATGTGTTGGCATTGAATTTAGTTTCAAGTCCAGGCTCTGGTAAAACGACACTATTAACACAAACATTAAAACAGTTAGCGCAACGAGTGTCTTGTGCTGTGATCGAAGGTGATCAACAAACTACTAATGATGCGGATCGTATCCGTGAAACAGGTGTGCCAGCGATCCAAGTAAATACAGGCAAAGGTTGTCATCTTGATGCACAAATGGTGCATGATGCGACACACCAATTAGGCTTACAGGATAACAGCGTTCTCTTTATTGAAAACGTGGGTAACTTAGTTTGTCCTGCCAGTTTTGATTTGGGTGAAAAGCATAAAGTCGCTATTCTTTCTGTCACTGAAGGTGAAGATAAGCCTCTGAAATATCCGCATATGTTTGCTGCTGCTGATTTAATGATTATCAATAAAATTGATTTAGTGCCACATCTAAATATTGACGTTCAAGCCTGCATTGAATCAGCTCGCCGTGTTAATCCAAATATCGAAATCATTGCGTTATCAGCAACAACGGGTGAAGGCATGGAAGAGTGGTTAGCTTGGTTGGAGAGTCGTTTATGTGCTTAGGTGTCCCTGCTAAGATTGTTGAGGTGGGCGAAGACGTCCACCAACTCGCTTATGCCGAAGTCAGTGGCGTCAAACGTGCAGTTAATATTTCAATGGTATGTGAAGGCGAACCTAGTGAATTATTAGGCAAATGGGTACTTATTCATGTGGGATTTGCCATGAGTATTCTTGATGAGCAAGAAGCACAAGATACTCTTGATGCATTACAGCATGTCTATGGTGTGACCCTCGAAGAGGCTGATGATGCAGTACGTTGATGAATTTCGTGATCCCGAACTTGCGAAAGCTTTACTAGCCCAAATTCGTGAAACTATTTCACAATGGCCTCACCCTATTAAACGTCCATTACAAATCATGGAAGTATGCGGTGGGCATACACATGCCATTTTCAAATTTGGTTTAGACCGCTTATTACCAGAAGAAATTGAATTTGTTCACGGGCCGGGTTGTCCTGTTTGTGTATTACCGATGGGACGAATTGATGCATGTTTAGAAATCGCAGCCCGTCCTGACGTAATTTTCTGTACTTTTGGTGATGCAATGCGAGTACCGGGTCGTAATGGCTCAATGCTTGATGCACGTCGTCGTGGTAGTGATATTCGTATTGTCTATTCACCACTCGATTCACTCAAAATTGCACAAGATAATCCAGACAAACAAGTTGTCTTCTTTGGTTTAGGTTTTGAAACGACAATGCCAAGTACAGCAATGACGCTACAACAAGCGAAATTGCGTGGGCTTAAAAACTTTTCTCTGTTTTGTCAGCATATTACTATCGTACCTACTTTACGTTGCCTACTAGAGCAAGATGATGTTCGCATTGACGGCTTTATTGCACCGGGGCACGTCAGTATGGTGATTGGTTGTACGCCATATCAACCGCTATGTGACGAATTTGAAAAGCCTTTTGTGGTGACAGGATTTGAACCATTAGACTTATTACAAGCTATACTGATGGTCATTAAACAACTTAAAGCAAAAGCAGAAAATACAGATTATGTTTTAAGTATTGAAAACCAATATAGTCGCATTGTACCGAATGAAGGTAATAAGTTGGCTCAAAAAGCACTTAGCGAAGTGTTTATGTTAAAAGAAACCAGTGAATGGCGCGGGTTGGGTGAGATCCCAATGTCAGGTATTCAATTAACACCAGCTTATTCTGAGTTTGATGCTGAGTTACGTTTTACACCTGCACCGCAGAAAGTGGCAGATAATCCACAATCTCGCTGTGGCGATGTATTAACAGGACGATGCAAACCTTCCGATTGCCCGCTCTTTGGTAAAAGTTGTACACCAGAAACGGCATTGGGTGCCTTAATGGTATCATCCGAAGGTGCATGTGCGGCTTATTATCAGTATCGCCGTGAAGGTAATATATGAAACAACCTGATGAAATCACCTTAGCCCAAGGAAATGGTGGGCAAGGTATGCAACAGCTTATCGAAGGACTGTTTTTAAAAGCGTTCGATAACCCATTATTAAATGAAAAAGAAGACCAAGCGCGGATCGCGTTAAATGAGTTAACCACTCTTGGCGATCGACTTGCATTTAGTACCGACAGCTATGTCATCGATCCCATTATTTTCCCCGGTGGAAATATTGGTAAATTATCTGTTTGTGGTACGGCTAACGATCTTTCTGTGGGTGGTGCGGTTCCTCGTTACCTTTCCTGTGGTTTTATTCTTGAAGAAGGGCTTCCATTTGAAACCCTAGAAATCCTTGTGATGGCGATGGCAAAAGCAGCTGCGCAAGCAGGAATACAGATTGTCACAGGGGACACGAAAGTCGTTCCTCGTGGTGCTGCGGATAAGATCTTTATCAATACTGCGGGTATTGGCGTTATTCCAACAGCAATTAATTGGGCGGCAAGCAATATCAAAGCGGGCGATAAGATCTTAGTGAGCGGTACTATTGGTGATCACGGCGCAACAATCCTGAATCTGCGTGAAAATTTAGGATTAGAGGCGGATCTACAAAGTGACTGCGCTGTTCTTGAGCCAATGATTGCACCTTTACGTCAAATTAAAGGAATTCGCGCCTTACGTGATGCAACACGAGGCGGAGTGACCGCAATTTTACATGAGTTTGCTCAAGCCAGTGGTTGTGGCATGAATGTGCATGAAAGCAAATTACCAATGAAACAATCTGTTCGTGGCGTTTGTGAATTATTAGGGCTTGAAGCACTAAATTTTGCTAACGAAGGAAAAATTGTTTTAGTGGTATCACCAGAAGCTGAAGCTCAAGTACTTGAAGCATTACATCAACATACTTTAGGTAAAGACGCTTGTACTATTGGTGAAGTTACCGAGGATAATTATATTCGGTTAACAGGAATTTTCGGGACTAGCCGTATTCTTGATTTACCCTATAACGAACCATTACCCCGTATTTGCTAATCACTTATTACCCACTTATAGATTGAATGATCACAAGATTTATAAGTGGGATAAGTTACCTATCTGTTACAAAAAATTTGTTATAACGCAAATTTCTCTCATTTATCTGAATACTGACTCTTTGATAAAAAAATTATTGGAGTAACATGTTCGGCCAATCCTACTGCGTGGAGAGGGTCTCTCGTAGAGGTAAGCTCTAGGAAAAAACATGTCTTGGTCAGAATTTAAATCTCAATACCTGATCCGTTTTTGGAAGCCTCTTCCAGCTGTTATTGCGGCAGGTATCTTATCAACTTACTACTTTGGTTTAACCGGCACTTTCTGGGCTGTCACGGGTGAATTTACTCGTTGGGGCGGTCACGTTATGCAATGGTTTGGTGCTCATCCTGAAGAATGGGGTTATTTTAAAATCATCGGTCTTGAAGGTACGCCATTAACGCGTATTGATGGCGTGATGATTATCGGAATGTTTGGAGGTTGTATTATGGCCGCTCTTTGGGCTAACAACGTCAAACTTCGTCATCCTCAGCATAAAATTCGTATTCTTCAAGCTGTTCTAGGTGGGATCATCGCAGGTTTTGGTGCTCGTCTAGCAATGGGGTGTAACCTTGCTGCTTTCTTTACTGGCATTCCTCAGTTCTCTTTACATGCTTGGTTTTTTGCTGTTGCAACGGCAATCGGCTCTTACTTTGGTGCCAAATTATCATTGATGCCTCTGTTTCGTATTCCGGTAAAACTGCAAAAAGTCAGTCAAGCTTCACCTATCACTCAAGATAAACAACGTGCGAAGCGCCGCTTTAGATTGGGAATGGTGATCTTTTTTGCCATGATTGCGTGGTCTTTAATTATTCTCTTTGATTCACCAAAACTGGGTTTCGCTATGTTAGGCGGTATTGGTTTTGGTATTTTAATTGAACGTGCGCAAATCTGTTTTACTTCTGCTTTCCGTGACTTATGGATAACAGGCAGAACCCATATGGCAAAAGCGATTATCATCGGTATGGCGGTGAGTGCGATTGGGATCTTCAGCTATGTTCAGTTAGGTGCTGCACCTAAAATTATGTGGGCAGGACCGAATGCCGTCATTGGTGGTTTGCTTTTCGGTTTCGGTATTGTTTTGGCCGGTGGATGTGAAACGGGTTGGATGTATCGTGCCGTTGAAGGCCAAATTCACTTTTGGTGGGTTGGGCTTGGTAACGTAATAGGTTCAACATTACTGGCTTATTATTGGGATGATTTTGCCTCAGTGATCGCAACGGATTATGACAAGATTAATTTACTTGATACCTTTGGCCCCGTGGGGGGATTAGGTGTGACGTATCTGATGCTTGGTGTGTCATTTGTATTATTACTTTGGTGGGAAAAACATTTTTTCCGTAAAAAAGCCCAACAAGCACAATCTATTTCAACGCAGATTAATAAGGAAATTGCATGAGCCAGAAAGACACTATTATTCCTGATTATCGTCTAGATATGGTCGGTGAACCTTGTCCTTATCCTGCGGTGGCAACGCTTGAAGCTATGCCATCACTGAAAAAAGGCGAAATATTAGAAGTGGTGAGTGATTGTCCTCAATCAATCAACAATATTCCACTTGATGCGAAAAATTACGGATATACCGTATTAGATATTCAACAAGATGGTCCGACTATCCGTTATTTAATTCAAAAATAAATTTTTATTAAATAAAAAACAGCCTATTTAGATAAAATGATAGGCTGTTTTCTTTAATAAAATGGCGTTACTCTGCTTCGCCGCCGAGGACTTCCGTGACGCGTTCAATCAAGGCGCTTAATTCACCGGTCATTAAAACAAAGTCAGCATCAAAACGTTGGGCAAAATCGGCTTTATCGATATCGTCATTTTGTTCACGTAAAGTTTCACTGAATTTGATCCGTTTGATAGAACCATCATCACAAAGCATAAATTGCAGACGATCTTCCCAATCTACAGAAAGTTTGGTAACAAATTTACCCGCTTCAATATGTGTCGCAATTTCGTCAGAAACCAATTCTTGTTTCTTACAACGAATAACACCGCCTTCATCTAGTACAGCTTTTAACTCTGCTTCATCCATTAAGGTAAAGCCTGCAGGGAGTTCTCCAGAGCGTACCCACTCTGTCATTTTTAATTCAACAGATTCATTAAAGTTCAGAGGAACAACTGGTAATGAACCTAAGGTTTTGCGTAACAAGGCTAAGTTATCTTCGGCGCGTTTTGCACTGCCTGAATCAACAATGACTAGCTGTTTTTCTAAATCTAGCCAAATAAAAGTTTGTGAGAATTTACTAAATGCGCGAGGAAGTAAGGTGTGAACTACTTCATCTTTTAGGGTCGCTTTTTCTGTTTTTTTCAGTTTGCGCCCTTGTTCACCTTCAAGTTTTTCAACTTTGTCTTGCAGTGCTTGCTTAATGACTGTCGCAGGTAAGATTTTGTCTTCTTTTCGTGCGCACATCATGACTTGTTTACCGGTTACATGGATAAGTGCTTCACCCCGATCGCCCATTGGTGAAACCCAACCTGTTCGAGTCATATCTTGGCTACTACAAGGTGTGAATGCCAATGAAGAAAGCTGTTGTTCTAACTCATCCATCGACAGCGCTATCTCTTTATTTAAGCGATAGACCAAAATATTTTTAAACCACAGCATCTGACATTCCCCTTAATCATTATTTACCACAATATGATACTGAATGTTTAGGGTATCTAAAAGGTAATATCCCTTAAAAGGAAATCTATGCAGTGTTATTTAATAAAAAGGTAAAAAAGCTGAAACGAATAATTAGTAACTCTACTCTATGATAATGAGTTTTATTCTTATTTGTGTCTAATTAATTAAGAGTTTTGATAATGAAATAACATGATTTTTAGCACAAATCATTATGTGATAATAATCACATAATTTTATTTTTATACTCTTTTTGTTTACAAACTGAAATCACTTTCAGATTTATCCCTGCAATAATTTACAAAACAAAAATATTCCTGACACTATCATGTGATAATTATCACAAAATTAGGAAAATGTAGGAGGGGGCTTTTCACAACAAACAAAGTGATTTCGATCACAAATTTTGATATTTTTTTTTCAAATATCGATAAAAGAGTACTATTGGGCTTTTTATGTTAACCATGGTAATAATTTAGATTTTGTAATGTTTGATTGGGTTTTGTTGTTACTTGTACGTATTGATTAGATATTGTGATTGAATGGTATTCTTATGCTTCTCTTTTTAATATTTGCAGATAATTATTCTTTTTATGATAGCGTGCTACTCGTTATCACTAGTTAAATTGTATTTAAATTCGACTTTGCCTTTATTTAAATAAGAAATAAATATAAAGAATAAAAATTATTAATTAAGAATAACAATATTCAAATCTTTAGTGTTATTTATTTAGTGGTTAAAATTAATACTTCCTTTTAAATATATTAAATAGGGAGATAAATTTTTTATTAGCAAAAAAAAGAGTCTTATAAAGAAATGAAATATAAAAGAAAAATCCAAAAGTGCTATTTTTAAAAAGTTGATTAAGTTCAAAAAACACGTATCTTTACCTTTAATTGTGATACCTATCACTTGGGTATGTAACCATGAAAATGCACATTGATGTAATTGTGGGCTACATCACGAAAGTAGGGCTTTTTTTTGAGTAACATGCCATTGAAAACTCAACAACCTATTTCTTTTCCTAACAGAAATAAAAGCAATGCCCTTATTTAAATATAATGAGGATATTATTTTTGTGTCTTATTGGTGATTACGTCTGTGTCAAGGAAATTAAAACCTTTAAGAAGATTTTGTAGAGTCATAATTAGTAGCTATAAAAATTATCAATTGTGAGAGCGATTTTCTTTTTCGAAATTCGTGGCAGAGATCTTTTGTCTGAATCTCAGGTCAATTATATACGGCGGTATTATTTTTGACCTTAAAGGAAATCATAAAACTATAGAAAATAGATGGGTATTTTAATCATGAAAAGCTTGAAGCCTCTAGCAGCACTGGTTGGTTTGTTGGTTCTTTCTGGATCTGCAAACGCAGTAAACGTGTATAACGATAAAGGTACACGTTTTGATGTGAATGGTCAGTTCCGTTTAAAAACGCAAGTGACTAGCCAAAATCATGAAATGAAAATGACGGATGATGGTAGTCGTATTGGTTTCTTTGGTTCGCATGAACTGACTAACGATATCAAAGTTTTTGGTAAATTAGAGTGGGGTTCAGACACTCAAAAAACTAACAGTGACAACCCTAAATCAAACTTTGAAATGTACAACCGTGTAGGTTATGTCGGTTTCTCTCATCGTGATTATGGACAAATTCAGTTTGGTCGTACTTATATTCCGATCGACTGGGTGAAAAAATCAAGCTATGGCTATGGTAACACCGGTGTATTCTACTTTAGCGATGTATTAGGTCGTTCAGTCGGTTATTCTGGTGGTGAAACGAGCGTTAATGGTAAATATGTAAATACGAATGGTGTTGGTAAAAACAACTTTATGACTCGTTTACCACAAACTATTTTTATTGAAACTAACCGTTATGAAGGCTTTAAATTAGCAGGTACTGTAACGGGTAAAACAGGTGATGATGGTCGTCGTGTTGCAGGTGATATTACACGAGCTTACTCATTAGTTGGTTTCTATAAATCAACCTTCGGCTTAGAATTTGATGCAGGTTATTCTGCAGCTAAAGGTGAAGCAAACAATTCAGGTCCAAATAAAGATAAAACACCTGAAAACAGTATCTTAGCTTTTGGTGCAGAATACTTCTTCCCAGGCCGTGAATTTTCTATTGGTTTAGACTATGGTCAATCTCGTGGTAAAAACCCTGGCTTAGCTCTCTATGAAAACCAATATAATAGCCCACGTGGTTGGAACTCAGTTAAAGGCAACTGGAAAGCAGATTTATATGGTGTTGGTGTGAAATGGCACTGGGATCGTATTGAAAGTGGTATGTATGCGGGTTACTACCTGCGTGATGGTGATGCAAACACGTTCAACTACAAAAAAGAAACCTATACTGTGGGTGTAGATAAACGTTTTGCAGTATCTAAATATAACAACTTACGTTTATTCGCTGAAATGGCATACGATGATGCTCGCAGTGATAACGTGAAGTATGAAGATAAAAAACAATATATCTTCGAAACGGGTATGCGTCTGTACTTCTAGTCCTAGTAAAGGCACTACCGTTTGACAGAAGTAACGAAAGGAGAGCCATTTTGCTCTCCTGTTAACCAATATATAAGGGGTGTGTAATGGTTAAGAATGTGTTGAAAATTTCAACATTAGCAATGTTTGTCGCATTCAACGTGAATGCTGCGACAGTCGATCTTCGTATTATGGAGACGTCTGATGTTCACAGTAACTTAATCGACTTTGACTACTTCAAAGACAAACCAACAGAACAGTTTGGTTATGTCCGTACTGCTAATTTAATTAAAGCAGCAAAAGCTGAAGCAACCAATGCGATTTTAGTTGATAACGGCGACTTGATCCAAGGTAGCCCGCTGGCTGACTATCAAGCAGCTAAAGGCTTAGAAAAAGGCGAATCTCATCCAGCTCACCAGCTGATGAACACCATGGGCTACACAGTAGGTAACTTTGGTAACCATGAATTCAACTATGGTTTAGATTACCTGAAAAAAGCCATTGCCGGTGCTAAATTCCCTTACATCAACGCCAACGTGATGGATGCGAAAACAGGCAAAAACTATTTCACACCTTATATCATTGTTGATACACCAGTAAAAGATCGTGATGGTAAAGAACACACTATCAAGATTGGTTATATCGGCTTCGTACCACCACAGATCTTAATCTGGGATAAAGCCAATCTGGATGGTAAGGTCGTTGTAAACGATATTACAGAAACAGCGAAAAAATTCGTCCCTCAAATGAAAAAAGAGGGTGCTGACCTGATTGTGGCTATTCCTCACTCTGGTTTCGCGTCAGAGCCATACAAAGCAATGGCGGAAAACTCTGTTTATTATTTAAGCGAAGTTGAAGGTATCAATGCAATCATGTTTGGTCACGCTCATGGCGTATTCCCAAGCAAAGAATTTGAAGGCATTAAAGGCGTAGATACAGCGAAAGGTACCGTAAATGGTGTTCCTGCTGTTATGCCAGGCCAATGGGGTGATCACTTAGGTGTCGTTGATATGGTTATCAATAACGACAGCGGTAAATGGGTGATGACCGAAGCAACAGGTGAAGCGCGTCCTATCTTTGATAAAGCAAACAAAAAAGCATTAGTTGAACGTGATGCTGAATTAGCTCAAATCATCGAAAAAGCACACCAAGGTACCCGTGATTTCGTGGGTAAACACATTGGTAAAGCTTCTGCCAACATGTACAGCTTCTTAGCATTAGTACAAAGTGATCCAACTGTACAAATCGTTAATGATGCACAAGTTGATTACACCAAACACTTTATTCAAGGTGATCCGAACTTAGACGGTTTACCAGTATTAGGTGCAGCTGCGCCATTTAAAGCGGGCGGTCGTAAAAACGCACCAGCAGACTTCGTAGAAGTTGAAAAAGGTGACTTAACATTCCGTAATGCAGCAGACTTATATCTGTATCCAAACACATTAGTGGTTGTTAAAGCGACCGGTGCTGATGTTGTTGAGTGGTTAGAATGTTCAGCAGGTATGTGGAACCAAGTTGATCCTAATTCAACTAAACCACAAGAACTGATCAACTGGGATGGTTTCCGTACTTATAACTTCGACACCATTAGCGGTGTGAACTATAAAGTTGACTTAACTCAACCAGCTAAATATGACGTTGATTGCCAAGTGGTTAACAAAGATGCGAATCGTATCAAAGATGTGACTTATGAAGGCAAACCAATCGATCCTAAAGCAACATTCCTGATCGCAACAAATAACTACCGTGGATACGGCGGTAAGTTCGCTGGTACTGGTGAAGCGAATATTGCGTTTGCATCTCCAGATGAAAACCGTGCAATCTTAGCTTCTTACATTGCTAAACAAACTAAAGAAAAAGGCGAAGTTGCGACTAAAGCTGCTAACAACTGGTCATTCTTACCTATTAAGACTGATAAAGCGTTAGATGTCCGTTTTGAAACTTCACCAAGTGAAAAAGCGGCTGCATTTATTAAAGATTTCGCTCAATATCCAATGACCTTCGTGGAAAATGATGAAATTGGTTTTGCAATTTACAAAATCGATTTAACTGAGAAGAAATAAGCAATTAAACCTGCCCGTTCAGGGCAGGTTTTTCTTACCTTTTTTGAACCAAGAGAGTAGATTTTATTGCTCTTTAAGGGGATTTTATGCGCTTTATGAAGCTATTACCTGCTGCTTTTGCTTTAGTGCTAGCAGGATGTGCAACGCAAGCACCTGAAATTACAGAACCATTAAAACCTCAAGCTAAATTAGTTGAAGGCGTATCTTGTATTTTACCTGATGCTCCAACGGCACCTTACGACTACATTGCTTCTAATGATCGCTATGGTCAAAACAGCACTGCATCAACAGATTATTTTAAGTTAGCGATTAACTACTCACCGGCTTTTTGTGATTATAAAAGTAATAATATTAAACGTTTAAATAACGATAATGAAAAAGATCGTGCAAAACGTGAGTACGATAAATTTGAAATTCAGTGTTTCTCTGATAACAAATTTGGCTGGATTGTTCATGGGCTGTGGGCTGAAACCTGTGATGGTAAATCATGGGAAGAGTGCCGCGATTGGAAAGACATACGCAAGCATCCTCGTTTATGTAAAGGCGATTTACCACCTTTAGAATACTCTGCTATTAAACCTTATCTGTGTGATTCTCCAGGTATTGATCTGTTACAAGGTGAATGGGAAAAACACGGTGTGTGTGCGTTTGATACACCAGATGCATTCTTTGGTAAACAAAAAGAGTTGTATGAAGCGTTAGTATTACCAGAAGGCCGTCCTTCAAATAGTGCATTGATTAAGTTCTTAAAAGAGCACAATCCATCACTGAAGGATAAAGAAATTCAAATTAATCGAGATGAATTCTATATCTGTTATAGCAAAGATTTCGAAGTAATTGATTGTCCGAAACGTGAATTTTGATCTTAGGGATAAATTTTAAATGAACCATAAATATAAACTCGTTGCACTTGCTGTAAGCTCAGTCTTATTAGCAGGTTGTGCAAAGAACTACGACGAAGCTAATGTTGTTGATGTGCGTGTTATCGCAATGAACGACTTCCACGGTGCGCTAAAAGCGCCAGGTCCAAACAAACCTGGTGGTATTGAGCACATGGCTACGTTAATTAAAGAAATGAAGAAAGATAACCCAAACAACATCGTTGTTGCGGCGGGTGATATGGTTGGTGCAAGCCCACTGTTATCTTCAATGTTCCATGATGAGCCTTCAATCGAAGCATTATCATTAGCAGGCTTAGAAGCAACTTCAGTGGGTAACCACGAATTTGATAAAGGCATGGGCGAGTTACTGCGTAAACAAAACGGTGGTTGTCACCCAGTAACGGGTTGCCAAGGCCCAACTGAGTTTAAAGGCGCAGATTTCCAATACTTAGCGGCTAACGTTATTGTTAACGAAACTGGCAAAACATTATTCCCAGAATACGTTATTAAAGAATTCAACGGTATTCCTGTTGCATTCATCGGTTTAACTTTAGAAGGTACTGCGGCTATCGTAACCCCTAAAGGAACCGAAGGCTTAAGCTTCCACAATGAAGCAAAAACAATTAACGCATTAGTGCCTCAGTTAAAAGCAAAAGGCGTTCAAGCAATTGGTGTTCTGATCCACGAAGGTGCTGCACAGCGTCGTGATGGTGGTCCAGTTAATATCAACGCATGTAATGGTATTACAGGTAAAGTACTGGGTGTTGTTGAACAATTAGATCCAGCTATCGACTTCGTTGTGACTGGTCATACTCACCAAGCTTATAACTGTACTATCAACGGTAAATCAGTGACATCGGCACAGTCTAATGGTGCAATGTTAACGCGTATCGACCTGAAATTAGATAAAACAACGAAAGATGTTGTTGATATCGAAGCTCGTAACATTTGGGTTGATAACCGTAAATACGAAAAAGATCCAGCAGTTACTAAACTGTTAGAAGCTTACGAAAAAATTGCTACCCCATTAGCTAATCGTATTATCGGTAAGTTAGAAGGTAACCTGAACAAGCAAACGAATGACGCGGGTGAATCTGCACTGGGTCAAGTGATTGCTGATGCGCATTTATATACTGCAAAACCAAAAGATATGGGTGGTGCACAAATCGCATTTATGAACAGCGGTGGTATTCGTGCTGATATGACTGGTGGTGATGTTTCTTATAACGCAATCTACACTGTACAGCCATTCTCTAACGTACTGTTAACTCAAACGTTAACGGGTGAACAAATCAAACGCCTATTAGAACAACAATGGGATCGTTCACGTCCACAAGTGTTAGCTGTTTCAGGCAACTTCCAATATACATGGGATAGCAAAGCCTCTAATGGTAACCGTGTTATCGTCGAATCAATGAAAATTGATGGCAAACCAGTGGATATGAAAGCATCTTACCGTGTTGTGGCTAACGAATACTTAGCAACAGGTGGTAGTAACTTCTCTGTACTGAAAGAAGGTAAAGATCCAGTTTACAGCGTGCCAGATGTTGATGCAGTCGTGAAATATTTTGCTGAGCAGTCTCCAATTGCTCAACCAAAAGCAAATAACATCACACGTAAATAACGTATTTTCATACGCCTTGTGAAAATCGCACCTTTTACTTTAGTAGAAGGTGCGTAAATAAATAAAGAGAGCAAAGTGTTGAACACAAAGGGTCCATCCCTACCTTTGTATTCATTGCGCACTTTGCTCTTTTTTTTATTAAAAATAACTGTGAATGACTTAAATGAGAGATAAAAAAAAGCCCACAATGGCTGTGGGCAAGGAATGAAAGTAAAAAAGAGGGTATTATTTAGGGTCTTTTGTCAGATGTCTCTTCTAACACTTATTTGAAGATTTTAAAGCGTGAATCATCTTCCATATAACTCTTCTCGCCAGCCTCTTGTTCGATAGAACCAAAGACCATTTGAGCTCTTAATTTCCATGTTTTTGGCAGATCCCAAGTTGCATGAACTTCATCATCAATAATTGGGTTGTAGTGTTGTAATGAAGCACCTACGTTCTCTGCTGCTAATGCAGTCCAAACAGAAAGTTGCGCCATACCACTTGCTTGTTCTGACCATACAGGGAAGTTATCCGCATACAGTGGGAATTGCTCTTGAAGACCTTTTACAATATCGGTGTCTTCAAAATACAGAATTGAACCAGCACCAGCTGCAAAGCTATTAATTTTTGCTTCAGTTGCACTAAATGCTTCTGCGGGTACTAATTTTTTCAGGGTATTTTTAACGATATCCCACAGTTTTTGATGTTGTTCACCAAACAGAACAACTACACGAGATGTTTGTGAGTTAAATGCAGTTGGGCTTTCTTTAACCGCTTCTTTGATAATTGCCGTGACTCTGTCTTCGCTAATTGGAAGTTGATTACCTAAATGATAAATTGTTCTACGTTTTTTCATTAAATCAGTAAATGCGTTAGACATGATGTCTCCTCGATAAATTTAAGCGCTTAAAGCGTGTCTTAGCTTGGGCTAATCTATGGACATACTATAGGGCTTAGCAGTGATTTATTGATATATAAAAAATTTAATCAGTTACGTCAAAATATTCGACCTAGTTTTTAACTTTTTGATTTTCATTCTGTTTATCTGAAAATCTAAACTCAGGAGCAAGTTGGCTAATACCTAAACCTCCCGCTTTTTTTACTTTAATTTGGACAGGAATACGTTCTTTCATGGCTTCTACGTGACTAATTACGCCAATAATTTTGCCGGATGCATTAAGGCTGTCGAGTGCATCTAATGCAATATCTAAGGTATCAGGATCTAATGTGCCAAAGCCTTCATCTAAAAATAGTGATTCAATTTGAGTCTTGTTACTGACCAAATCTGAAAGCGCTAAAGCGAGTGATAAACTGACTAAGAAACTTTCGCCACCAGAAAGCGTGCGAGTATCCCGCAGTGCATCCGCTTGCCATGTATCTGCAATCTGTAATTCAAGGCTTGCTGGTGTTTTACGCTGTAAGAAATAACGCCCATGAAGCTTTTCTAAACGACGGTTAGCTAAATAAATCAGATGATCAAGCGTTAATCCTTGGGCGAAACGGCTGAACTTATCTCCTGATGCAGATCCCACTAATTCATTTAAATAACTCCAATCATCAAACTGAGATTGCTGTTTGGCAATATGAGTTAGTAGATCCTGTTGCTCTTTACGCTTTTCCTCGTCAGTACGCAGTTGTTCTTGAATACGAAATTTCGTTTCTTGTAATTGAGTAAACTGTGTTTCTAACATCAATAATTGAGCGGTAATTTGCTCGAGATCCTGTTGCGTTGCCAATATTGGCTGCTGTGATAAGTGCTGTTGATATACGTTTTCTTGTGTATCCAAACGCGTTTTTTCTTGCAGAAGCTTATCAAGTCTTTGTTTTTGCTGCTCTTGTAAATGATTTCTCTCTTCAACCGATAGTAATGAGGCTAAAAATGCGTTCTCATCATCAAATGGACTGTTTTTTAATCTGTTTTGGTATTGTTCAAGGGTGGCTTGTGAGTGAACATGAAGCCGTTGTAGTGATTTTTCGTTTTCCTGATATTGGCCAATAAGCTGATTTAAACGGATTTCGAGTCGGTTTTTTTCTTCGCTATATTGCTCAATTTGTTTTTGTAACAACTGACTTTGTTTATCCAACTCATTGCGAGCATCTTCGGTAGTTTGTGTGCCGAATAAAGCTTGGCGTTGTGTTTTTAGTTGTTTTTGTTGTTGATGTAATTGTTGTAAATGAACTAAAACAGCATCAAGTTCTTTTTGAACTTCAGCTAAATAGCGTTTTCTCTCTTTTTGCGTTAATAACAATTCGCGGATTGTTTGTTGTAATTCGTGATGTGTTTTTAATGTTGATTGATATTGTTGGCTTTCTTCTTTACGCGCAATAAGCCATTGAATTTTATCTTCAGATACCTGTAACTCATAACCTTGTTGTTTGACAAGGGATTGAATATCTTGCGCTAATTGGGTGTGTTGTTGAAGATATTGCGCTGTTTGTTGTCGTTTATTAGAAGCTTCTTTTTGTTGCTGAGCTAATTGATTTTGTTGATGAAGAATAGCTTGCTGTTGTTGATAAAATTGTTCTTTATTATCAGATAACAGCTTGTATTCTTGTTGAATTTTGGCTTCTAATGCTTGATAATTTACTCGTTTTTGCGTCAGTAAATTATCTTCTTTTTCAAGTGCTGCATCTAATTGAGTTAAAACAGTTTCTTCGCAATCAACATCCGGTAATGCGTGAGTTTGAGCTAAGACTCGCCATTGCTGTTTTAATGACGCAATATCTTGTGTTAGTTGCTCAAGGTCGCTACTTAATTTTTCATTTTGAGCTTGATAGTTAGCACATTGTGTTTTTTGTTCTACTAACTCTATAGTTAATGCATGAACTTGTTGCGTTAAAATATCTAATCGTGTTTTTGTTTCATCTGGTTTTATTTCTTTATATTTTTCAACATAAGGATGTTCAGTTGAACCGCAAACAGGGCATGGATTGTCTTTAACTAAACGTTGTCTCTCTTCTTCGTATTCAGCTAATTTCCGAATTAAAAGATAATTGTCATTTAAATCTTTAAGGTGTTGCTCTTTCTCTCTTAAAACGATGCCATTTTTGCTGATATTTTCAGTCAGTACAGCTATTTTTTGCTGGTTTTCCGAATGACTTTTTTGGTACAGACGTTCAGTTTTTAGAGCACGCTGTAATTGAACCTGTAATCCCATTATTTTTGCGAGCGCATTTCTTTGCTGAGAAATTTGTTGCAAGCGATGAGGAATATCTGCAATTGTATCTGCTTTATTTTGTTGCTCAAGTTGCGTTTGTAATTCACTTAATTGTTGTTGTTGTAAATTAAGAGCGTGTTGTTGTGTTTCTAGTGTGCGTGTTGTTTTTTCGAGAGCAAGTTTAAGTAACTGCTCTTTTTCTTGTTCTGCTTTTTCACTTTTCTGACTAATTAGATATTTCTCTGCAATTTCATCATATTGTTCAAAATAGCGTTGCCACAAAGGTAAATTCTCAGCAAGTTGAGCATAAGCTGTATGCTGATTTAAATATTCACTTAATTCATTGAATTGTTTTTGTGATCCAGCTAATTGGATTTCTGTTAATTGTATTTTTTCCAGATATTCTGACTGTGTTTTTTCCAGTGTGTTTTTTTGCTGTGTTTTTGCTGAAATATCTTGTTGTAGCAAGACTAACTGGTTATCTAATGGCGTCACTTCTTCACGAATAAGTTGTAATATTTGCTGTTTTTTATCATCGTGTTGTTTAAATGTGTCACGAGCCTCCACTAATCGCTGGCTAATAGGTTGGCTTTGTTGTTCAATAAGCCGTTTTTCTGCTTTCAAGGTTGAGAGTTGTGACTCAATATAGGTTTGTTCTTTTAATAGACGATTTTTTTCATCATAAATCGGGCGGATCTTTTCAGCGGGTTCGCTATTTTCAAGACGTTGAATATCGGGCTTGGCAGCAACTAATGCTTCTTGCGCTAAGTTAACTCCGTTTTGTGCTAATAGCTTGTTTTTCTTGATTTCAATGTCTTTTTCTTTCCACTGCTTTGCTGCTTGATATTCCTGTTGTTCTTTTTGTAATAGTCTCTCTTTGGCAAAAAGTTCAGTTTGCTCAGTTAATAAAGCTTGGCGAGCATTTTCATCTAATAACGCCATCATTTCGGCTTGTTGCTTTAGTGTTTTTAAGGCTTGTTCTTCTTCACGCCAATGCTTAAAGATCGATTGGGAAATATGGCGATAAATATCTGTGCCAGTCAGTTCTTCGAGTAATTCAGCGCGAGATTTATCATCTGCATTTAAAAAGGCCGCAAATTGTCCTTGAGATAACAACATTGACTTAGTAAAACGATCAAAATCGAGCCCTGTAATATTAATAATTTCTTCTTTTACTTGGCTAATTTTATTCGTTAATATTTTATCGTTGCCACTCAGTATATTAATTTTAGCTAATTCAACTTTAGGTTCTTGAAGATTACCATCTGGTTTACCTTTAGCGCGCTTTTGTTCCCAAAATGCTCGATACGCCACACCCTTAACTTCAAATTCAACTTCAGCTAAACACTCTGCCGTGTGGCGTGTCATTAATTCATTTTGAGTTTTAGTTATTCGGCCTAGTCTAGGAGTACAGTGGTAAAGCGCCAAACTAATCGCATCTAATAGTGTGGTTTTTCCTGCCCCGGTAGGGCCTGTAATAGCAAATAATCCGTTGCTAACAAAAGGCTCTTGGTCAAAGTTGATTTTCCACTCACCTTTTAAAGAGTTAATATTTTTAAATCGCAGACTTAAGATTTTCATTATGCTTCGTTATCCTCTTGTTCTGCCATTTCAACAGCTTGTTTAAACAATGTTGTTAACCGTGTTTTCGTTTCTTCTGAATCAAATTCATGCTGTTCTAAGCGTCTTTCAAAAACATCATAAACCGTTAATTCGGTCAGTGTTTCGTTCTCATTTTGTGTGAATGCTTGGCGCTGTTTTCTGGCTCTTCTTAATAAGATCACATCAAAAAGGGGATCGTTAGTTAGCTCTTGAACTCGGGTTTGTATATCACTGAGATAATCTTGTGTTGAAACTTCGATATCCAACCAAATAGTGGTATCTGTTTCATCGTATTGTTTTTTTAAATCATCAAGTTGTATGGCTATCTCTTTTAATGAGCCACTGATAGTGCGTAGCAACTGAAATTCAGGAATAGGTAATAGTGTGAGATTAGTTAATTTGTCTTGTTCGAAATCGATAAGGCAGACGCTTTTTTGTTGTCCGCTTTCATCAAAACTTAAAGGAATAGGAGAGCCACTATAACGAATATGACCTGATTTATTTACCACTTGAGGGCGATGAATATGACCAAGAGCAATATAGTCAAATTCAGGAAATAGTGTTGCAGAGAAAGCCTCTAAAGTACCGATATAAATTTCACGTACAGAGTCCGTTACACTTGCACCAATGGTTGTAAGGTGACCTGTTGCAATAATAGGAATATTGACGTTTAGTTGCTTACGTAAATCGAGAGCCTCTTGATATTGAGCTTGATAATAATCAGCAATCGCTTCTTTTAGGATATCTTGTTTTTCAGCACCTGATTGCCCACTTTTACTACTTATCATATCTCTAGGGCGTAGATAAGGGATCGCACAAAGTAATGCTCCCGGAGTATTATCTTTTTGAGGAAGAATAAGCGGAGCTTGTGGGGTTTCAGCATGAACATTGGCAATAACCGTTGTATTTAAACATGCTAATAATGATTTAGATTCATTTAGTGTTGCGACTGAATCGTGATTACCACCCAGAATGACGAGCTGGCATTGTGTATCTCGGATAGCAACAACAAAGCGGTTATAAAGCTCTCGGGCATAACTTGGTGGGGAGCCTGTATCAAAAATATCTCCTGCAACAATCAATGCATCAACTTGATAATGTTTAATTTGTGCTAACAACCAATCAAGAAACTGTTGATGTTCTTGAGCTCGAGTTTTAGTAAAAAAATATTGCCCTAAATGCCAGTCTGATGTGTGAATAATCCGCATTGCTATTCCTCTTTTTTATCTGATGAAGAGTATAGCGCACCTTACTTTTTTAGTGAAAATCCAACAATAAGCCTTCTTTTTGAGTGATATTTCACCGAAAAATGATTTATTTACCTTAACAACTGGGATCTATTTCAGTAATGTTAAGGTTAGTCATAAATCTGTCATAAAACTGCATCATAATCATTTTGACCCTCTATATACATTACACAGGATAGAGTATGGCAAGGCGTATTCTTGTTGTTGAAGATGAAACCGCAATTCGAGAGATGATCTGTTTTGTTTTGGAACAAAATGGTTTTCAGCCTATTGAAGCAGAAGACTATGATTCTGCATTGAGCTTTCTTATTGATCCTTACCCTGATCTGGTTTTATTAGATTGGATGATCCCTGGTGGATCAGGCTTGCAGATAATAAAACAGATGAAGCGGGAAAGTAACACCCGTGATATTCCAATTATTATGCTAACAGCAAAAGGGGAAGAAGAAGATAAAGTTCAAGGGTTAGAAACGGGTGCTGATGATTACGTCATTAAGCCTTTCTCACCTAAAGAGCTTGTGGCTCGCGTGAAAGCAATTTTACGACGATTATCACCAATGTCTTCGGAAGATATTATTGAATTCAATGGATTAGGACTTGATCCTGTTTCTCATCGAGTAACGAGTCAAGATAAACCGATTGATATGGGACCTACCGAATTTAAACTCCTGCACTTTTTTATGACACATCCTGAACGCGTGTATAGCAGAGAACAACTGCTAAACTATGTTTGGGGAACGAATGTTTATGTCGAAGACCGTACTGTTGATGTGCATATTCGTCGTTTACGTAAAGCCATCGAAGAAGATGGTCATGACAGAATGATACAGACAGTACGTGGAACGGGATATCGTTTCTCTGCCCGTTTCTAAGTCAATATGGGAGTAATCGTCAGGTGTTAGAACGACTATCGTGGAAAGCCCTCGTTTGGGGGCTATGTCTATTTTGCTTACCTGCTTTTATATTATCGCTTTTTATCGGGCATCTTTCTTGGTTGCTGGTGGCATCGCTACTTAGTGCACTTGTGTGGCATGCCTATAACTTGCTGAAATTATCTAAATGGTTATGGCTAGATCGCTCAGTACTGCCTCCGGAAGGAAGAGGAGGATGGGAGCCTATTTTTTATGGTATTCGACAAACACAGCAACGTAATCGAAAACGACGTCGAGAATTAGGCGACTTAATTAAGCGTTTTAGAAGCGGGGCTGAAAGCTTACCTGATGCGGTTGTAATGATGACCAATGAAGGTAATATTTTTTGGTGTAACAGCTTAGCTCAACATCTATTAGGTTTTCGCTGGCCAGAAGATAACGGGCAAAATATTTTTAATTTATTACGTTATCCAGATTTTTTGCACTATTTTACCGCAGGCGATTTTAGTCACCCTTTAACGATTTCTCTTAATAATGGATCTATTGTGGAATTTCGTGTGATGCCATATAGCGAAGATCAGCGCCTAATGGTGGCGCGAGATGTGACAGAAAAAAATAAACTAGAAAATGCACGACGTGATTTTTTTGCCAACGTGAGTCACGAATTAAGAACGCCTTTAACCGTTATTCAAGGCTATCTTGAAATGATGGAAGAAAATAGTGTCGCTAAACCAGCAGAGCATAAGGCTATAGTGACGATGCAAGAGCAAGCTAAGCGCATGGATACGCTTGTTCAACAACTCTTACAACTTTCTCGTATCGAATCTGCTCCTCATATCGATTTAAACAAAATTGTTGATATTCCTGCTATTTTGGCTTTATTACAACAAGAAGCGGACTCATTGAGTCAAAGTCAACACCATATTATTTTTGATGTTGATGAGCATTGGGCTGTTCGAGGTAATGAAGAGCAATTACGTAGTGCGGTTTCTAACTTAGTGTATAACGCTATTAATCACACTGAAGAAGGTACAACAATCAAAGTCAGTTGGAAGAAAGTTCCCCAAGGTATGTTATTTAGTGTCTCAGATAATGGTTCGGGGATTAGCGCAGAACACTTAACTCGTTTAACAGAGCGCTTTTATCGTGTTGATAAAGCTCGTTCTCGTCATTCTGGCGGTACAGGGTTAGGTTTGGCTATTGTGAAAAAATCACTACTTCATCATCACTCTCAATTAAATATTGAAAGTAAAGTAGGTGTTGGGAGTACATTCTCTTTTATCCTTCCTCAAACATTGCTTACTGCTAAAAAAACACACTAGTAGTATGTCTTTTTTAAAGCCTTTATCACTTGTCTTTAATCTGTGATAAAGGCTTTTTTGCCCCTTTCTTGATCTTTTTAATATCAATAAAAACTAATATCGTAGCGTTAAATTTTAATATTATTAATTAATGGTAACTTTAAATGATGCCAATACTCAATATTATTGGTGATAAAGTGCACAAATCATATCATGTATATTCTATGATATATGAAAGTTATAACTAGTGCTGAAAAATAGTTTAGATGATTATTCTGGTTTTAGGATTGGCTATTGCCTTTTTTCATTATAAAAGTTTTACTTGTGAGCAGTTATCGGCAAATTTTTCTATTTAGTACTTAATTGCTCTGCATGAAATGATTATATTTAAATATTATCCTGAATAATGACGGTCTGAGCTTAAATAGATGTTGTTGATTTTATGTTGCGCTACCTTGGCGTAATTTAACCATTATTGTAACTACATATTAACAAAACTTATGGCACATAGATTAACTTCCAGAGATGTTCTGGCATTAGGGTTTATGACATTCGCCCTATTTGTTGGCGCTGGCAACATTATTTTTCCTCCAATGGTGGGGTTACAATCAGGCGAATTTGTTTGGACTGCTGCGATTGGCTTTTTGATCACTGGTGTGGGTTTACCTGTTTTAACGGTTGTTGCACTGGCAAAGGTCGGTGGTGGTATTGAGGCATTAAGTACACCTATTGGTAAATCAATGGGATTGCTATTAGCCATTGTTGCTTATCTTGCTGTTGGACCACTTTTTGCAACCCCTCGTACTGCAACAGTTTCTTTTAAAGTGGGTATTGCTCCTTTAGTGGGTGATACAGAAATCTCATTGCTGATTTATAGCATTGTCTATTTCTTAATTGTTATTGGTATTTCGCTTTATCCGGGGAAATTACTAGACAGTGTTGGTCATATTCTTGCACCGATTAAAATTCTGGCATTAGCGATATTAGGTATGGCTGCGGTATTTTGGCCTGCTGGTGGCGCTATTCCTGCGACTGAAGCTTATCGTGATATGGCGTTGACTCAGGGATTTATTAACGGTTACCTCACCATGGATACATTGGGTGCTATGGTTTTTGGTATTGTTATTGTTAATGCAGCACGCTCTCGAGGGATTGATAATTCATCATTGTTAACACGTTATACCATGTGGGCAGGAATTATTGCGGGTGTATTATTAACTGCGATTTATTTGAGTTTATTTAAATTAGGCTCTAGCAGTGGCAGTATCATTCCGGGTGCTCAAGATGGTGCTGATATTTTACATGCCTATGTTCAGTACACTTTTGGTAATTTTGGTAGCTTCTTCTTAGCCGTACTGATTTTCTTAGCCTGTATGGTGACTGCTGTTGGTTTAACCTGTGCTTGTGCAGAGTTTTTTAGCCGTTATTTGCCTATCTCTTATCGTGTATTAGTGTTGATTTTAGCGATATTTTCAGCCGTTGTTTCAAATTTAGGATTGAGCAAACTGATCGAGTTTTCTATTCCTGTACTGATAATGATTTATCCACCTTGTATTGTGATTATTTTAATGAGTTTCACATTACGTCTGTGGAATAACCCAAGCCGTATTATCGCGCCAGCAATGGCTGTTAGCTTATTTTTCGGTATTTTTGATGCAATAAAAGCGTCTAATTATCTGAAACATTTATTACCAGAATGGGCGACAAAACTGCCACTAAGTGAGCAAGGTTTAGCGTGGTTGATCCCAGTATTAGTAGCGATTGTTGTGTGTGGTATTTACGATAGAGTCGCAGGCTTACAGAGTAAAAAAGTGATCCATACTGAAGCCATCAATAAGCAATAAAGTACATTGATTGTAAAAGTAAAAAGGGAAACGAAAGTTTCCCTTTTTTAATAATATATATTTGAGGTATTAATTAACAGAAGTCGAATTCTGTTTTATATGTGCAACAGGATGCTGATTTTCATCTAAATAGTAATGAACTCCAGCGATGATACCATCCTCACCTTCATAGAAGATTTTAAAGCGGGTACGATTGCCGTCATGATAAGCAATAACGACACTACCGCCTTTTCCTAAGCAAAACTGATGGAGATCACCTGTTGAGATACAAATACTGTCGTCGCCAGATACCGTGACTTTACAGTTATCACCTGTATTAATTGCCACAGAGTTATTTCCAGTAACATTGATTTGCGCTAAATCACCAGTGTTAGTGACTTTTGCGCGATCTTGAGAGGCGGTAATGAAATTACGTATACCACTGTTTGCGATATGAACACCATTACCTGACGCATAAATTTTGACATCATTGCCACTATTACAAATGCGAGAGCGCCCACCTAAGCTACCAATACGACACTGATTACCCGTATTACACACTTTTCCTGCGAAACCCGTATTCATTAATTGATTGCTATAACCCGTGTTAGAAATGCTATTTTCATCACCAGAAAAAGCGACGATGTTATTACTGCCACATAAAGCGAGGTCAGTGCTTAATTGCTGACTTTTTAAGATCAATTGATGCCATTCAGTAGAAAATTGAATATTTTCAGAGGTTGGCAAAGTGTTGTGATAGGGCAGACGTTGTAATGTCACGCCTTGTTGTTGTTCATTGCCGAGCAGGAACAAGATGTTTTCCATGACTTCTTGTTCCTGTTTGGCAAAGGATACTTCACTAAAATGACGTAAATAAATATATTGAATAAAGCTTTCTATCCACTGTGTACGGCGCTGTTTTATTAACTCACTATGAATAGCACTGTAAGTGCCTCCATCAGGAAAATAACGTAAAAACCAACGATAAAGCGAAGTTGAAACATGCAGTTGTCGTAAGTCTTCTTTTGTTAATCTAATATTTTCCTTTGAAGGGACTGACATATAAGCTCCTTAATCCATGTATTAATTAGTGTCTATGGTAACCGTCAACCATACTGCGAAATGTTTGGAATGGCGTTTTTCCTGTTGTACACAGATAAAGGTGACCAATGATAAAAAAGACACTACATACAGCTAATATTTGGTGCGCTATTAATAACCAAGCTTTAAACATTACAGCATCAGCAGGAATGAATGCTGGATTTTGAAGTAAAACACCAGTTATCAAAAGCAGTGGAACTAACGCATACATCACACCTAAATAAGCCATTTGTTGCAGTGGATTAAACTTAACATTGGGTGTTGCTGGGAAAGGATGACCTTCTCCTTTAATAATACCGTAGAGATAAAAACGAGTTTGCATAAAGGCACGTTGAAACCAGTTTTTGCCATCAATGCGGTAAAACTTGCCATTACCACCAATAAGATTAATAAGAACAAAGGACAACCAGCAAACCAAGAGCAGATAACCACAGATTTCATGCACACTAACTAATAACGCGGTATCGTGGGCTGAAAGTAGGGCGAAATGGTTGATGCCACCACTTAGAAGTAACAGAATAAATAAAGAGGCATTACTCCAGTGCCATAAACGAACAGCTTTAGAGTAAAGATAAAGTTTCTCTTCTTTATGCGATTCACCATGTGGTGTGGCAAAGCGATAACGTAAAAAGCCATGTAGTGCGAGCACAAGTAGCATGCCAATAAATAATACGCCTGCAACAATTAGCCAAAGAGGTAAATAGTCGGGAGTATAGATTAAAACATACTCTTTTAGTGCGGCTTGGAACTGAGCACTGTCTGGCATTGTATTGACGATACTCATACTTTACCCTCCTCTTGAACATGAGGCCCTACACGACGATAAAGATGCGGTTTTCCTACACCATCAAGTTGATAAATATAGTAATCGTGTGTTTTGAGCCATTCTTGAATTTGAGGGCTGTCTTCTCTACCAAATAACAAGGCACTTTGTGGACAAGCACTCACACAAATCGGTGGGAAACCTTTTTGTAATCGAGACTCAAGACAAAAGTCACATTTATCAGCAACATGTGTCACAGGGTTAAGATAACGGACTTGGTATGGACATGCCGATATACAATAGCTACAACCAATACATTTCTCTTTATTAACACGAACGATGCCATTGGTTTCATCACGCCAAGAAGCACCTGTAGGGCAAACCGGAATACAAGGGGCATCTTCACATTGTTGGCAAGAGTGTCTAAAGAAATGATATTTATCGTTGTCTTCTTTGAGGCTTAATGGAATATGGGCAATATCCATTCGTGCCATACCATTGGGTACTTTATTTAATCGACGACATGCAGTGGCGCAGATATTACAGCCATTACAGAGCGTCTCATCGTGGATCATGGCATAGCGGATAGGTTTTTTTTCTGCAGTTGCCGCAAGCGCACTTCCTAGTGGCGCACTGAAAAAAATGACCGATCCCATACCTGCTACAAATTTACGGCGAGAAACACGCATTATTTTTGCTCCTCAGTCTGATGATGTTGTAATACCCACATCGAATTTCGTTGATAAGGCAGAACATTAAGGATTTTCATGTTGTTCTACCTCGATCCATTCAGTTAAGCCTCGTGCTTTGCCGTAACTCATTAACGTATTGCTAAAGAGATAAGGGGCATCGTTGGATGCTAAAACTTGCTGAATATCCTGAAAATCAGGGTGAGTTTTCATCAGTGTCAGTGCATCTTCAATCTCTGAAGCCGTGTATTTAAAGGGTTCAGACATCAACATGCTTTGTTTCAATGGTCGAGGATAGGTTTCGCATTCAAAACGAACTACACCTGCAATTGCTGTACAAATATCCGCATGGCGGTTTAATAATTGCAGTTGTGCGAAGTTATCTGACATAAATTCATCAGAGTAATAATAATCCTCGCCATTGAGACTTAAATGGGCGATATCAATAAACTCGTCGCTCTTTAACGCGGTTTCTAACTGCGCAATGTCCTCTTCAGTCAGAGAATAGGGCGCATCATACAGCGTTGAAATTGCTAATAGTTCACCTTCTTTTGAACATTGACGTATCGCATTCGCTAGATGTTGTTCAGCAGATAATTCTGCTACTTCCGCAATGGGTTCTTCTGCGATATCTGTTGAGGTGTTAGCACTACGTCCAACACCTGTTTCTGATAATGGCAGTAACCAACGGCGACGAGAAATATCAGGTTGCTCTAAAGCAATATCTGCATCATCAGCGATATCTTGTGGTATAGAAGCCGATGCATTTTGTTCTATCATCATGATCTCCTTCTTTTACCTATTAACTTGGTAATAAACCACGAGACGCTAAATCGTCTGCAACATCTTGTAATCCAAGGCGAACTAAAGTTTCTTTTGTTGGGCAACCTAACTGTGGATCCCAGCCCATTTCTTGATAGAACATGGTGAGAGAAAGCTGCATATCGGCTCTGTCCATTTTGTCTGTACCTTCAGTAAAGACTGGAATATCAGGATCTTTATCGAATACCCATGAACAGATTTGGTCATGCTCATTACGCATATCCATGGTGTTCATTAATTTAACGGTATAAGCGCGGTGTAAAGTGAAGATACGCTCTGAGGCTAAATCCAGATCTTTAGAAGTGGTTGGTTCACCAGTGATAGCGGTAAAGAACTTGGCTTCCATTTCTAAGTCACCACGATAATTACGGCTCTTATGAGGAGAAACCGTCATCGGCCATACCCAGTTACATAAGGTGACCGCATCGTGTAAGCAACTACGTAAAATAGTCCACTTGGTATAAGCAATTTTGGCTTTATTGATTGGTGTATAGTTTTTGGTTTCATCAAAAGCATCACCAGAGCCAAATAGCTCACCCGCAATCTCTTTTTGTAGTTTTAGAGGTAAACCACTACCGATATAGTTGATATGTGTATGTGTCATCGCATCTCGGTTAAACATACAGTTAACGATAGAACCCACTTGAGCCGATGCTTCATTTGCGTGGTGAATTGGGAAGCCCATTGGTGACCAGAGTTTATTTTTCTTATCAGCCCAATACTCTTCACCTAAATTCCAGCGTTGTGCAATGAGATAAGAGCCATCAGCAAGGTGGCTAAATTCACCTTTACGATGCGCTAAACGGTAGTAAAAATCTTTAATAAATTCAGGATTGCCTTCTTCCAGTTTATCCCAAGGAATATCGTTATATTCTTCTTCAGAAAGTACACGCTTAAATACACCGTGGGTATAACAATAAGTGAAGTCACGATGAAGCTGACCGTAGTTACACCAAAGTCCCATATCATCAAAAATATTAAGACCGACTAAGTTACCTACAACGTTACCATCTCCTTTTTTCTCAACATCTTTAGGGCCATTAGGGAAAATGGTTGTGTGAACGAAGTTAGCGACACAAGTGTTACCACCCGTTTGTGGTACTCCAAATTTTTTCGCTTGAGGCACATTGAGTTGAGCCATACAACGGATAGGGCAAGAGTGACAACCTCCCATCTTCACGGTGTATTCTTCAGCTTCTGGTCCTAAGTCAAAGGTTGATTTCATGGTTCTAAAACCAACAGTATTGATATCACCAGGAGGAATTTCGCCTGTTTCAATTGGGCCACCTTCAGCAGCTCCCCAATACAGTCCTTTACGTGCAGTCCAACGAGAGCCTGGGTGTGAATATTCAGCCCATGATTGTGGCGTACTTGGTACAACGTGGTTGTTATTAGAGCCAATCAGTTGTGTCATCATATAGTCGTTAAGTTCTTTTAACGCTTTACGGTCAGCAACGTTAACGCCACGGCTACCTTCGACGACAATGGCTTTTAATTTTTTAGAACCTAAGACTGCGCCAACACCAGCACCACCACTGTGGTTACGGCTATTAATAATGCCGGATAAAGGTACGAGGTTTTCACCCGCAGGACCAATGGTCGCGACACAAGCTTCTGGGCTTGTTTGAGCACATAGTTCTTCTGTGGTTTGACGAACACCTTTACCCCATAAGAAAGAGGCATCTTCAATAGAAACTTGGTCATCATCAATATGGATCCAAACAGGCTTATCTGATTTACCTTCAATAATCAGAGAGTCATAGCCTGCAAATTTCATCCATGCGGCAAAAAATCCCCCCATATGAGCATCAACGACAAGATTGCCACGAGTAAAAGTGGAAAGAGAGGTGATATTGACGCGTGAGCTGCAAGGCGCACCAGATCCAGTTAGAGGTCCTACTGCGAAAACAACTTTATTTTCTTCATCAAAAGGTTTAACGCCGGGAGCAACCTCTTCGTACATAATCTTGTAACCAAAGCCCATGCCTCCAATTAAGGATTTATATTTGCTTGAGCTTTCACGAGTGATGGCACCGGTAGTTAAATTGATTCTTAGAATGTTTCCAGTCCAGCCGTTAATCATAATATTGCTTCCTAATCTAAATGTGGTTCAGTGATGTGATTGTCTGGATTTATTAAACAGTAATTTCTTTCCATTCAATGATTTGCAGAGCACCTGTTGGGCACGCTGATGCACACTCACCACATAAATTACATTTGCCGGATTTTTTAGTTTGTGGGTTGACGGTTGCCATCATCCACGGACAGGCTGTTGTACAGGCGGCACAACCAATACAACGACGTGTATCAACGACAATACAGCCGAACTCTTCTTGATAACGGATAGCTTTTACTGGGCAAACCTTCATACATTCAGGATCTTTACATTGGCGGCATGTATCCGTTGTAAAGTTTAAATCGCCATAAAGTCCACCACCGGAGCCAATACCTTTATCACCAAAATAAAAATGACGATGGATTTTTGTGCGCGAGAAGAATGAACCTACGCTTCCATCATTCCATGTTGTACATGCTGTTTCGCAGCGGTGGCACCCTGTACAACGCGCTCTATTTGTAACTAAGACGCCTTTAGGTGTTGTGGTTAATTGAATTATTCCGCTATCTATTTCTTCTTGCTTACAACCTAAAAGAGAAAGCAATGCGGGTGCTATTGTGATCCCTGCAAGCCCTTTACCGGATATTCGCAGAAACTCTAGTCTTGATAGCCCAATATCTAATATTGGACGGTGATGTGTATCAGACATTAATATTTATCTCCGCTTAACTAATTTATATAAGAATTAAGTTGTGATGATAAATTCTTTATTTATCCGCTTGCTTTACCGTTATATAAAAAATATAATAACGCTATAGTTAAGGGATATATTATAAGATTTAACTATTTTTATGATAAAAACACACTGAGACTAAATGTTAAATATTTGTATTTACAATGTGTTATCTCCATTTTTTACGTATTTTTATTATCCTTTATGATAGTGTGGTTATTAAAAAATTTATTCTGTGATAGCTATCATAGAAATAAAAATAGAGAGTGTTATTAAATTTTATTTAATTAAATGATTATTGTTTTTATCTGTAATTAAGAAAGAGAATAAATACCATTTATATATATTCTTTCATTGAAATTAAATTAAAAGTGATTTGCTCTTATATTCTATAAAATATTATTATTTTAATAATAATTTGATATTCAATATTAAATATATACATAATCAAAAATAGATATTGATTATTATTAATAGAATAAAATATGAATAAATTGTAAAACCATGACTAGATCATTTTTATAAAAAAAGAAACCTTATCTAATCAAGAGAAGGTTTCTTTTGTTGTTTTATTCGATGGCTTTATTGTTAGTAACCCACTGCTTTACCAGCTGGGCGACGAACATCATTTGATCCATAAAGATAACTTTCACGTACTGCACCAGAAACAGCGGAATCATTACCTGATGATGCTGGGATCACTCCTTCTTCTCCTGGGAGTCCGACCATAATAAGTTCAGCCGCTCCCCATGGAGTCTGTTCTACCATTTTATATCCCATGGCAGAGAGTTTCTCTAAAGTGTCTTTTGATAATCCTCTTTGCTCATAATAAACCTCATCCGGTAACCATTGATGGTGAATGCGAGGGCTATTAACCGCTTCTTGTGGGGGCATTCCAAACTCAATGATATTCAGTGCCGTTTGTAAGGTGATCGAGATAATACGTGAACCTCCTGGCGATCCTAAAATAAGGAAAGGTTTGCCTTCTTTAGTCACAATCGTTGGGCTCATTGATGATAGTGGGCGTTTTAATGGCGCAATACTATTGCGTTCACCTTGAACTAAACCATAGAGATTTTTTTCACCAACTTTGGTTGTAAAGTCATCCATCTCGTTGTTGAGGAAAAATCCAGTTCCCGGTGCGATGACTACGGCACCAAAGCGGCCATTAATGGTGTAAGTGGTCGAAACTGCATTGCCGTCTTTATCCATTACTGAGTAGTGTGTTGTTTCAGGGCTTTCATGAGGAGCGATACCAGGTTGTACATTTTCTGATGGCGTTGCTTTATTCGGTTTGATTTGTTGGCGTATTTCTGTGGCATAAGCTTTATTTAATAACTTTTCTGTAGGGTTTTTAATAAATTGGGGATCACCAAGAAAAGTATTTCTGTCCATATAAGCATGACGCATTGCTTCTGTTAAAGTATGAACATATTCAGCTGAATTAAAGCCCATCGATTTGAGATCATAACCTTCCAAAATATTTAGCGTTTGGCAGATAGTAACTCCGCCTGAACTTGGTGGCGGTGCAGAAATAAATTCATAACCTCGGTAAGTACAGGTGATAGGTTTGGTTTCTGTGATAGTAAAATTAGCAAAATCTTCTTGAGTTAACAGGCCATTATGTTGTTTCGAAGCTTCTTCAACTTTTTTAGGGATCTCTCCTTGGTAAAATGCATCAGAACCTTGGTTTGCGATGAGTTCTAATGTATTAGCTAAATCAGTTTGAATTAGGCGATCACCGGGTTGCCACGGTGTTCCATCTGGTTTTAAGAAAATTTTTGCAGACTCAGGATCTTGTTTAAAACGCTCTGTTGTCGTTTCTAACACATCAGTATCAGCGCGGGTTAAAATATATCCTTCTCTTGCAAGCTTAATTGCAGGCGCCATGACATCTTGGCGTGAAAGCGTACCGTATTTCTCTAATGCTGAATTCAATCCTTTTACTGTACCGGGTACTCCTGAAGCAAGATAACCATATAGGCTGGCATCTTTAATCAAATTTCCATCTTTATCTAAATACATATTTTTAGAAGCAGAAGAGGGAGCAGTTTCCCTAAAATTTATAAAAGTATTTGTACCATCAGCAAGGTGTATTGTCATAAAACCACCGCCACCAATATTACCACAGCAAGCATTTACGACTGCTTGTGCATAACCGACGGCAACGGCGGCATCAATCGCGTTACCCCCTTTTTGTAAAATATCATTCCCGACTTGTGATGCGAGGTGTTGAGAGGAGACAACCATGCCATGCTGTGCTTCAACAGCGGGTTCATAGGCTGCATAAAGTGAATGTGAAAAAAGGGTAGTAAGTAATAGCAGGTGCATTTTTTTTATAGTAATCATTATTATCTCCATTAATAACAGGGAGTTATTTTGAATAGATACAAATATAGAGTTTTACGCTGTTATTAATATGAATTAACAATTGCGTAACAATAAGTATAGAGAGAGGTTATTAGTGATGAGAATTTTTTTTGATGTGATGATCACAAAATTATCTTTAAGCAGATAAACAATAAGCTTATGTATAACTAATAACAGTAATAAATAGAGTGGATAAAAAATGAAAAGATAAGTGCTGAATAAACAAAAAAAGCCTGTTTTCACAGGCTTTTAAAAATGCGTTAGCTTACTGAACTATTACAGTTTGCCAGAGTTTGCTTTCAGGTATTTAGCAACGCCGTCTGGAGATGCGCCCATACCTTCTTGACCTTTTTCCCACTGTGCAGGACAAACGTCTCCGTGCTCTTCGTGGAATTGCAGTGCATCTACCATACGGATCATTTCGTCGATATTACGGCCTAATGGCAGATCGTTAACGACTTGGTGACGGACAACACCTTCTTTGTCGATCAGGAATGAACCACGCAGTGCAACGCCTGCTTCTGGATGTTCGATGCCGTAAGCTTTGATGATGTCGTGTTTGATATCAGCAACCATTGGGTATTTAACTTCACCAATACCACCGTCATCAATAGGAGTTTTACGCCATGCGTTATGAACGAATTCTGAGTCCATAGAAACGCCGATGATTTCAACACCACGTTTTTTGAATTCTTCAAAACGGTGATCGAATGCAATCAGCTCTGAAGGGCAAACGAAAGTGAAATCCATTGGCCAGAAGAAAATAACGGCAGGTTTGCCTTTGATAAATGAATGCAGGTTGAAATCATTAACAATCTCACCATTACCTAAAACGGCAGCAGCTGTGAAATCAGGGGCTTTGCGAGTAACCAGAACCATAATGTACTCCTGTAAATTGAAAGAGTTTATACTCGTCATATTTCAAGTTGTAGCGTTGTTGACTGTGCTCATTCGCACTAGTCACATACTATTGTATGCTCCTAGCGACTCATTCACTTGTCGCCTAGCTACACCTTGAACTATTTAGAGCAAATTCAGGGTGTATACCTTGTTTATACTCGTCATATTTCAAGTTGTAGCGTTGTTGACTGTGCTCATTCGCACTAGTCACATACTATTGTATGCTCCTAGCGACTCATTCACTTGTCGCCTAGCTACACCTTGAACTATTTAGAGCAAATTCAGGGTGTATACCCTGTTTTTAAATGATGCATACAGCATAAATAATCAATCGCTATTGATAAAGTCAAACAGAACAATCTATTTGATAGATTATAGCTATCAGTTTAATACAATAAAGTAGGATTATTTATGACTCCTTGTATAACGATTCATTCTAATCAACTTTGGAAATGAATACTATGCTTGTTAACAAATCGTTACGAATAATATGATAAATTGACTCAGCATCTATTTGATATATCAAATGTAATTCGACAATATGACAAAAAGATGAAACTCAAAATGACAGTTAAATGTATCAGTCATCAAGTTGATGTTGCTGTGCTCTTTCTAGCAATTGTGGATAAAACTGCCAAAAAATCCCACTTAATTCATCGTAATGTGTTTCGAGTACGATATAAGAGCCCGCAAGTGCGCTTAGTCGTGGTCTTCTTCTCGCCATTCCTTTCAATGTTTGAGCAATATATGCCTTGTCAGCATAACGAATTAACCAAGATTGTGACCATAGATATTCGTTGAGCTCTTGGAATTTTTCAGGTGTTTGCCATAAATCTGGTTCAATAATATTTCGAGTCTTGGTGACAAATTCAGTCAATGGTATATGCGGTTCAAACTTTGACCAATTTAAAGAAAGAAAATGATCCCAAAAAACATCTAAGGTAATCGGTGAAACTCGGCGATATTCATCAGGAAATAAAAGGCGAGCTTGTTTGACTAATGGGTGAGTATCAGTGAGTACATCAATACGTCTATGCATACGAATACCCTCAATAACAGCTTGGCTGTAATCAGAGCTAGGTGCGCCTTTGACGTAATCTGCCATCATATTACCTAATAGAGAGCTTTTTGCCCTAAAGGCCAGATGCAAGTGAGCAAGATAATTCATCTCATCATCATAGCGCTTTTTGAATAAAAAAGGGCTTCTTTGTTGCACTGATAAGCTGGCAGCACTAGACTAGTCCGCCTGTTTTTTATGAAAGTAGTCGTTTAATTATGCGTGTATCAGACTTTACATTTGAATTGCCAGAAGCCTTGATTGCTCACTATCCTCAACCTCAACGCAGTGGTTGTCGTTTGCTCTCTTTAGAAGGTGAGACTGGTGCTTTATCACACGGTATTTTTACCGACGTGTTAGATAAAATAAATGCCGGTGATCTACTGGTTTTTAATAATACTCGCGTGATCCCTGCGCGTATTTATGGCCGTAAAGCGTCAGGCGGTAAAATCGAAGTGTTAGTTGAGCGTATGCTTGATGAACATCGTGTGCTTGCCCATGTTAGAGCCTCTAAATCACCCAAAGAAGGCGCTGCGCTTGTACTAGGTGAAGATGAAAGTGTACAGGCAACTATGGTTGCGCGTCATGATACACTTTTTGAAATTCGCTTTGATGATGAAAGAGATGTTCTCACCATCCTAAATAGCATTGGGCATATGCCTTTACCTCCTTATATTGATCGTCCTGATGAAGAATCTGATAAAGAGCTTTATCAGACGGTCTATAATGAGCGTCCAGGCGCTGTTGCCGCTCCGACTGCGGGATTACACTTTGATGAACCATTACTTCAAGCCTTAAAAGAAAAAGGTGTGGAGATGGCATTTGTCACACTGCATGTTGGTGCGGGTACTTTCCAACCAGTACGTGTTGATAACATCGAAGAACACACAATGCATTCTGAATACGCAGAAGTACCACAAGACGTGGTTGATGCTGTATTAGCATGTAAAGCGCGTGGTAATCGAGTGATTGCAGTGGGTACAACTTCTGTTCGTTCTTTAGAAAGTGCTGCGAAAGCAACAAAAGATGCGTTAATCGCGCCTTTCTTCGATGATACCCAAATCTTTATTTATCCGGGTTACCAATATCAAATTATTGATGCATTGATTACGAATTTCCATTTGCCTGAATCAACTTTAATCATGCTGGTTTCTGCTTTTGCAGGGTATAAAAATACCATGAATGCATATAAAGAAGCTGTTGAGCAAGAGTATCGTTTTTTCAGTTATGGTGATGCGATGTTTATTACTCGTAATTCTTTAGCTATTAATGAAAAAGTAGGACAAGAATAAAGATTTATTATTCTTTTTAACGTTTTTCTTCGTTTTATGAATTGTTATTTCAACTTTATTACTTAATCCCTTTGACTAAGCACTGTTTTTGTTGAAGTAACATATACAGCCGTCTAACAAATGATTAGAATGTGCTGTTTTTTATTGCGCATTGGACTGTTTTTCTGATGCTTGGAGGATGAGTGAAATACGAATTAGACAAAACCGACGGTAATGCTCGTCGCGGTCGCCTTATTTTTGAACGTGGTGTTGTTGAAACACCTGCATTTATGCCAGTGGGTACTTACGGCACAGTAAAAGGAATGACACCTGAAGAAGTAAAAGCAACAGGTGCACAAATTCTTTTAGGTAACACCTTCCACTTATGGTTACGTCCTGGTCAAGAAATCATGAAATTACATGGTGATTTACATGATTTTATGCAATGGCAAGGTCCTATTTTAACGGATTCAGGTGGTTTCCAAGTCTTTAGTTTAGGCGCAATGCGTAAAATTAAAGAAGAGGGTGTTCACTTCCGTAACCCTATTAATGGCGAAAAAATTTTCTTAAGCCCAGAAAAATCAATGGAAATCCAATACGATTTGGGTTCTGACATTGTGATGATTTTTGATGAGTGTACGCCATATCCTTCAGATTGGGATTATGCGAAAAACTCAATGGAGATGTCATTACGTTGGGCTAAACGTAGTCGTGCGCGCTTTGATGAACTTAATAACAAAAATTCATTATTCGGTATTATTCAAGGCGGTGTTTACGAAGATTTACGTGATATCTCTGTAAAAGGGCTAGTCGAAATTGGTTTTGACGGTTACGCTGTCGGCGGCCTTGCGGTCGGTGAGCCTAAAGAAGATATGCATCGTATTTTAGAGCATGTCTGCCCTCAAATTCCTGCGAATAAACCGCGTTATTTAATGGGTGTTGGTAAACCAGAAGATTTAGTTGAAGGTGTTCGTCGTGGTATTGATATGTTTGACTGTGTCATGCCAACACGAAATGCACGAAATGGCCATCTGTTTGTAACCGATGGTGTTATTAAAATTCGTAATGCGAAACATCGCTCTGATACATCAACACTTGATGAACATTGTGACTGCTATACCTGTAAAAATTATAGCCGTGCTTATTTACATCATCTTGATCGTTGTAACGAAATTTTAGGTGCAAGGCTGAACACTATTCACAACTTACGTTATTATCAACGTTTGATGGCTGAGATTCGTCAGTCTATTGAAGATTCACGTTTTGAAGAGTTTGTACACGAATTCTACGAACGTATCGGAAAACCTGTCCCACCGCTAAATGGCAGTGCGACTAAATGTGAATAATGTATACGAGAAAGCCCAATTCTGTGTATGATATTGGGCTTATAACTTGAATATCGTCGATATCGACAACAATGAGGAAAAGTGAATGAGTTTTTTCATTTCTGATGCTGTAGCTTCTGCTGGACAAGCAGCACCTGAAGCTAGCTTTATGTCTATTTTACCGATGTTAGTGATCTTTATTCTGATTTTCTATTTTATGATCCTACGTCCACAGCAAAAACGTACTAAAGAACATCGTAAACTGATGGATTCTATCGGTAAAGGTGATGAAGTTTTAACGACTGGTGGTTTAATTGGTCGTGTTGTTAAGGTTTCAGATAACGGCTATATCGTTGTTGCTCTGAATGAAACAACTGAAGTAACTATCAAACGTGACTTTGTTGCCGCTGTATTACCTAAAGGCACAATGAAAGCTATTTAATAACATTTCCCCAAAGGGAAAAGGGAACTGCCGTGCTAAACCGTTATCCTTTGTGGAAGTACCTGATGTTGATAGCCGCTATCCTCATCGGTCTGCTTTACGCACTTCCTAACCTATATGGTGAGGATCCGGCTGTTCAAATCACTGGCGCGCGGGGAACCGCCGCCAATGAGCAAACACTGGATCAAGTTCGATCTTTATTAGATAAAGAAAAAATTGAAGCGAAATCTATTGCACTTGAAAATGGTGTGATTTTGGCTCGTTTCGGTAACCCTGATATTCAGTTACGTGCCCGTGAAGTGTTGTTACCTGCATTAGGCGACCAGTTCATTGTTGCACTTAACCTTGCACCGGCAACACCAAAATGGTTAGAAGCCATTGGTGGTGAGCCGATGAAACTGGGGTTAGACTTACGTGGTGGTGTTCACTTCCTGATGGAAGTTGATATGGAAACTGCGTTAGGTAAACTTCAGGAACAAAATGTTGAAAGTCTGCGTACATTATTACGTGACGAAGGTATTCCATATTCCTCTATCCGTAAAACGGATAGCTATGGTGTTGAAATCCGTTTCCGTAATTCGGATGATCGCTCTAAAGCTTCAGATTACCTAGCTCGTCGTAATCAAGATCTCATTTTTAGAGATGGCGCAAATAACTCATTAAGAGCTATTTTTACTGACGAACGTTTACGTGATGCACGTACTTATGCGGTACAGCAAAATATCACTATCTTACGTAATCGTGTTAACCAGTTAGGTGTTGCAGAGCCATTAGTTCAACGCCAAGGCGCTGACCGAATTGTTGTTGAGTTACCAGGTATCCAAGATACCGCTCGTGCTAAAGAAATCTTAGGTGCGACAGCAACATTAGAATTCCGTTTAGTCAATACTACCGTTGATCCTTCTGCCTTAGAAACAGGTCGTATTCCGGGTGACTCAGAAGTGAAATATACCCGTGAAGGTAGACCAACTATTCTTTATAAACGCGTTATTTTAACGGGTGACCACATTACTGACTCAACCTCTCAGGCTGATGAATATGGTCAACCTCAAGTGAATATTTCACTTGATAGCGCTGGTGGTTCTATTATGTCTAACTTTACGAAAGATAACGTCGGTAAACCGATGGCAACACTGTTCGTAGAGTATAAAGACAGCGGTAAACGCGATGAGAATGACCGTGCTGTATTGGTTAAAAGCGAAGAAGTTATCAACATTGCGAATATTCAGAGTCGTTTAGGAAATAGCTTCCGTATTACGGGTATTTCAAATGCGAATGAAGCTCGTCAATTATCTCTGTTATTACGTGCTGGTGCGTTGATTGCACCTATTCAAATCGTTGAAGAAAGAACGATTGGTCCAACTTTGGGTCTGCAAAATATTACTCAAGGTTTAGAAGCGTGTTTATGGGGTCTGATTGCGTCAGTTTCCTTTATGATAATTTATTATCGTAAATTTGGTGTGATTGCGAGTACTGCATTAATGGCAAACTTAGTGTTAATCGTTGGGGTAATGTCACTATTACCGGGCGCAACACTGACCATGCCGGGTATTGCGGGTATCGTATTAACACTTGCCGTCGCCGTCGATGCCAATGTATTGATAAACGAACGTATCAAAGAAGAGTTACGTAATGGTCGATCAGTACAACAAGCAATCCATGAAGGTTATAAAGGTGCCTTCTCCAGTATTATTGATGCGAACTTAACCACATTAATTACAGCTGTGATCCTTTATGCAGTCGGTACCGGCTCAATCAAAGGCTTTGCTATCACAACTGCAATTGGGGTTGCTACATCCATGTTTACCGCTATCGTCGGTACTCGTGCGATTGTAAACCTGTTGTATGGTGGTAAACGCGTTAAGAAACTGTCTATTTAAGGAGCACGTTGTGGCACAGGATTATACTGTTGAACAATTAAACCATGGTCGTAGAGTCATTGACTTTATGCGTTGGGACAACGTCGCCTTTAGTATTTCGTTTCTGCTTTTGATAGCATCAATTGCTATCATTTCCGTGAAAGGATTTAACTGGGGACTGGATTTTACAGGTGGTACAGTAATTGAGATCAATCTCAGTCAACCAGCCGACCTTGATAAAATGCGTGATAGCCTAGATGCAGCGGGCTTTAAAGATCCTCTGTTACAAAACTTTGGTAGCAGTCGCGATATTATGGTGCGTATGCCTCCTGTTGAAGGGCAGGCGGGTCAAGAATTAGGTAAGAAAGTTATCGATGTTATTAATGCTGAAGTTGATAACGATGCTGTGGTAAAACGTATTGAATTTGTTGGGCCAAGTGTGGGTAGTGAATTGGCTCAAACAGGTGCAATGGCGTTATTATCTGCACTTATCTGTATTCTTATCTATGTTGGATTCCGTTTTGAATGGCGTTTGGCGTTAGGTGCTGTTATCGCACTTGCGCATGACGTGATTATTACGCTGGGTGTGCTTTCACTATTCCACATAGAGGTTGACTTAACCATTGTGGCATCATTGATGTCTGTTATCGGTTACTCACTAAACGATAGTATTGTCGTATCAGACCGTATTCGTGAGAACTTCCGTAAAATTCGTCGAGGTACTTCATATGAAATTATGAACGTTTCTCTGACACAGACATTAAGCCGTACCATCATGACATCAGCAACAACATTATTGGTTGTATTAATGCTGTATATCTTTGGTGGTTCAATGCTAGAAGGCTTCTCTTTAGTCATGTTAATCGGTGTTTCTATCGGTACTATTTCTTCTATTTATGTGGCTTCTGCATTAGCACTGAAAATGGGAATGAAACGTGAACACTTGATTGTACAAAAAGTGGAAAAAGAGGGTGCAGATCAGACAACACTCTTACCATAATAGAGCGTTTTTCTGATAAAACATTGCAAACACCCTGCCAGTGTATACTGACAGGGTGTTTTTTGTTCACTGAACAGGTACACTGTTTATGAGTATTGTCAAAAGTAGGAATAACTATGCATTGCCCATTTTGTGGAGCCGTAGATACCAAGGTAATTGATTCCAGACTTGTTGGTGATGGTTCACAAGTGCGCCGTCGTCGCCAATGTCTTGTTTGTCATGAGCGTTTTACTACCTTTGAAGTAGCAGAGCTTGTGATGCCTCGTGTTGTGAAAAGTGATGAAATACGTGAGCCTTTTGATGAAGAGAAACTTCGTCGAGGTATGCTTAAAGCATTAGAAAAACGTCCAGTGAGTTCAGATGATGTTGAAGCTGCGATAAGCCATATCAAATCACAACTAAGAGCGACGGGTGAAAGAGAAATACCTTCAAAAGAAATTGGCAATTTTGTTATGGAACAACTAAAGAAACTCGATAAAGTGGCTTATATTCGCTTTGCTTCGGTTTATCGTAGTTTTGAAGATATCCGTGATTTTGGTGAAGAAATCGCAAAATTACAGGATTAATGCGCTAATACTGTGATTTATTTAATGATTTGATAAATAACGATAAATAATAAAATTATATGTAATTATTATGACAAATAACAACAGCAACAATCCAAGTGAAAATGAAAGCCTGCATGATGAATACTATATGCGTCGAGCTATTGAGCTTGCAGCATTAGGTCGCTTTACAACATCACCTAACCCTAATGTGGGATGTGTGATCGTAAAAGAGGGTGAGATTATCGGTGAAGGTTATCACCATCACGCAGGTGGCCCTCATGCTGAAGTTAATGCATTAAAAATGGCTGGGGATAAAGCAAAGGGGGCGACGGCTTATGTCACACTTGAACCTTGTAGCCACTTTGGTAAAACACCACCTTGCGCTGATGCCTTGATTAATGCAGGTGTAAAACGAGTTGTTGCTGCGATGCAAGATCCTAATCCTCAAGTTGCAGGCCGTGGTTTGCACAAATTATTATCAGCGGGGATTGATGTTTCACACGGCGTTTTAATGCAAGAAGCTGAAAAACTTAACGTTGGGTTTTTTAAACGAATGAGAACAGGCTTCCCTTATATCCAGCTAAAATTAGGTGCATCTTTAGATGGTAAAACGGCATTAGCATCAGGTGAAAGCCAATGGATAACCTCTAAAGCATCTCGTCGAGATGTGCAAAATTTCCGGGCTCAAGCTAGTGCTATTTTAACGACCAGTGCAACAGTAATTGCTGACAACCCTTCTATGAATGTTCGTTGGGATGAGCTTTCAGATGAAATCAAAGCGATCTATCCTGAAGAAACGCTACGTCAACCTATTCGTATTGTTACTGATAGCCAAAATAGAGTGAGTGAAAATCATAAAATCACTCAAATTGAAGGCGAATGCTGGTTGGCGCGTACAAAATCACAGCCAAGTGACTGGCAAGGCAATGTATCAGAAATCCTATTACCAACAAATGGCAAAAGCAGAGGTGTGGACTTAGTTTTATTAATGATGCAATTGGGTAAACGCAATATCAATACTGTATGGGTTGAGAGTGGCGCTCATTTTGCTGGTGCATTATTAGAGGCTGGGCTTGTTGATGAACTTATTATTTATATAGCGCCTAAAATTTTAGGGAATGATGCTCGAGGATTATTTGCACTTTCTCCACTTTCATCATTATCCGAAGCACCTGAATTTACAGTAGATTCTCTCCAACAAATTGGCTCTGATATCAGAGTTTGTTTAAAACCTCGTTATTAATAGACGCAAATAAGTGTGTCTACGGCGCTATTTGTAGTAAAATAGCGCCGTGTGTGTTATTTCCTGTCGTTACGACATCGTTATCAGCCAACTAAATGCCTTGATTTATCAAGGGTTTTTGGCTCCTTTGCTGTGTAATAATAAAACAGAGCGCAGTAAAGGAAAGAATATGATAAAATCCGCGCCCCCGCGGATAGGAGAAAAAGGTAACCTATGAACGTAATCAAAGGTGTTGTCGCGGCGCCAAACGCACGCGTAGCAATTGCAATTGCCCGTTTTAATAATTTCATCAACGACAGCTTATTAGAAGGTGCGGTTGATGCATTAGAACGTATTGGACAAGTTTCCTCTGAAAATATTACCGTCGTTTGGGTTCCAGGCGCTTATGAGTTGCCATTAACTGTTAAAGCATTAGCAGAAAGCGACAAATACGATGCAGTTATCGCATTAGGTACTGTTATTCGTGGTGGAACTGCACATTTTGAATACGTTGCTGGCGAATGTAGTTCTGGTCTATCTCAAGTTGCAATGCAAAGCGAGATCCCTGTGACTTTTGGTGTATTAACAACTGAAAGCATTGAACAGGCCATTGAACGCGCTGGAACTAAAGCGGGCAACAAAGGTGCTGAAGCGGCAATGACAGCACTTGAAATGATCAATGTACTTAAAGCCATAAAAGGCTAATCATCTGTTTTAACTTAAGGGGAATTTTGTGAAACCTGCTGCTCGTCGTCGTGCTCGTGAGTGTGCTGTTCAAGCTATCTACTCATGGCAATTATCCGGAAATGACATCGCGGATGTGGAATTGGAGTTTTTATCCGAGCAGGATACCCAAGGTGTAGATATTGCTTATTTTCGTGAGCTTTTAGTGGGTGTTGCCATTAATGCAACACGTTTAGATAAGGCAATGGAACCTTATTTATCCCGCCAGCTTGAAGAATTAGGTCAAGTTGAAAAAGCAATTTTACGTTTAGCAATGTTTGAACTTAGCTTCCGTGAAGATGTTCCTTACAAAGTTGCGATTAACGAAGCGATTGAACTGGCTAAGGTATTTGGTGCTGACGATAGCCATAAATTTGTTAATGGCGTGCTTGATAAGGCAGCGCCAACTGTACGTAAAAAATAACGTTTTTCACGTTTCCTCTATGGTAAATAATTCAAGGCCGGTATTTCCGGCCTTTTGTTTAATAAAGCTAGTATGCATAGCTCAATAGGAAATAGATAATGCCTTGTGGTGAATTCTCCCTTATTAAGCAATATTTCACTTCACAACCTGTAAAACGAAAAGATGTGAGTACAGGAATTGGGGATGACTGCGCAATATTGACGGTACCTGAAAAGCAACAAGTCGCTATTAGTACCGACACTTTAGTTAGTGGTATTCACTTCCTTCCTTCTATCTCACCTGAAGATTTAGCCTATAAAGCACTTGCTGTAAATATTAGCGACTTAGCTGCCGTTGGTGCAGATCCTTCTTGGGCTTCATTAGCTTTAACGCTACCAGATACAAACAGTGAATGGCTTGAGGCATTTAGCCGTTCTTTCTTTGCGTTAGCTGATTATTATGCAATCCAGCTAATTGGCGGTGATACTACTCGCGGTCCTTTAAGTTTAACAATCACAATACAAGGGCTTGTTCCACAAGGAACTGCATTACTTCGTTCTGGCGCTAAAATTGGTGATTGGATCTATGTTACGGGGTTCTTAGGTGATAGCGCTGCGGGACTTGCTGTATTACAAAATAGATTACAGCCGACAGAAAAAGAACATAGTGATTATTTTATCGCAAGGCATTTGCGCCCTCAGCCTCGTTTACTGCAAGGGCAAGCATTACGCCATTTAGCGACATCTGCGATTGATATTTCTGATGGACTTATTTCAGACTTGAACCATATTCTCACGGCAAGTGGGTGTGGGGCTCGCTTAAATTTAGATGCATTGCCTTACTCGCCAGCGATGAAAGCGGAAGTGAGTGAAGAACAAGCGGAGATTTGGGCATTAAGTGGTGGTGAAGATTATGAGTTATGCTTTACGGTGCCTGAAATCAATCGTGGCGCTTTAGAGATTGCATTAGCGCATACTGGGGCTGATTTTCACTGTATAGGGCAAATTATGCCGATTGCTGAAGGCATTCGTTATTTACGTGATGGCAAAGATGTTTACCCTAATCTCAAGGGGTTTGATCATTTTAGTGAGTCTAATGAGTAACCTTACTTTAATTTAAAGGCGCTTTATTAGCGCCTTTGATGATCTTGATAATATCTAAATCTATGTTTAAAGAGATTATTTTATCTTAGTTCTTTTTCACAAATTCAGACTTCAATTTCATTGATCCAAAGCCATCAATTTTACAATCGATATTATGATCGCCTTCCACTAAACGGATACCTTTTACTTTAGTACCGATTTTTAGCATGGTTGAGCTACCTTTGACTTTGAGATCTTTAATCACAGTTACTGAATCGCCATCAGCTAATAAATTACCGTTAGCATCTTTAACTACTAACTCATCGTTATCAACAGTTGGTTCTGCATCGTTCCACTCGTGTGCACATTCAGGGCAAACATACATTGCACCATCTTCATAGGTGTATTCAGAATTGCACTTAGGACAAGAAGGTAATGACATAATAATACTCTCAAATTTTATCAAAATGGGAAGTGATTAATCGTCACAATGAGGATAACACTTGCCCCATAAATTAAAGGACACATTATCATTTAAGAGTGAAAGTTCTAAGCAATCCCCTAAATGGTACTGCCTCTGATAATGCGAAAGGGCAATAGTATAATAGATTTGATGTAAATTTGCATCTTTCACAGGCTATGACGTAAAGAGTGAGGGAAAGTAGGCTAAATATAGAGTGTTAAATAGAAAATAAAGATATATAAAAGTAGTTTTAAATATTTAATAACTTAATGATATTAAAGTGATAATGTTATAAATATAACTAAAAACAAATGCCCTCATCTTAAAGGAGAGCATCATCAATAATAGTGTTAATCTTCTTATTATGGTTTTATAAAATGACTCACCGAACCACGCTCTATAAGTTTAGGTGTAAGCACCAAAACATTGTCATCAGCATCGATATTCTCCATACGATGTAATAATTGGCTGACAGCAAGTTTACCCAATTCATCTTTAGGTTGGTGAATGGTAGAAAGAGGTGGGATCATATAAGAAGCCAGGTCGATATCGTCATAACCCATGACTGAAATATCATCAGGTACACGCAAACCTTTTTGATAAATAGCTTGATAAGCACCAACAGCCATTGCGTCATTACAGGTGAAAACCGCTTGTGGTAAGACAGAATGTGAGAGTAATTTTTGCATTGCGCTAAACCCGCCTGCAAATTCAAAATCACTGGTTAACACAAACTCTTCTCGAATAGTGAGTCCTGCTTTTTGCATCGCATTGTAATAGCCTTGCAAACGATGTTTTGCTGGGAGTTTATCTTGTGGACCAGCAATACAGGCAATTTCAGTAAAGCCTTTTTCAATCAGATAATTGGTGGCGATTTCTCCCCCAAGCAGGGAGTTATCTTGAATAATATCTCCGCCGTATTCAAACGGAGACCAATCCATCATGACCATAGGTAAACGAGGATAACGATTTAGTACTTCATGAGAGGGCGCTCGGGCTTCTGTTGACATCAATAATAAGCCATCAACACGTTTTTGTAGCAACGTTTCAAGGCTACTATCCATACGCTCGTAATCCCCTTCGGTATTACATAAAATTAGGCTATAGCCTTTTTCGTAGCAACTGCGTTCAACACCACGCACAACTTCTGCATAGAAAGGGTTGCTACTAGCTGTCACTAACATACCAATAGTGTGAGTACAGTTCATTTTTAAACTGCGTGCTAAAGCTGAAGGCGCGTAATTTAAGGTTTTGATAGCATCATTAACCTTTTTACGAATACCTTCGCTAACATAACGATTGTTATTGATAACGTGAGAAACAGTTGATGTCGAAACGCCCGCCAAACGGGCGACATCTTTCATTGTTGCCAAAGTACTATGCTCGCTCTGCTAAAAATGATTCGATTTCATGACGCCAAGGAACAGATGATTGCGCACCATGACGTGTAACTGCAATGGCAGCTGCTGCGTGAGCAAAACGGATAGCCTCAACGGAAGGTTTCCCTTCTAATATTGCAGTGACAAATGCACCGTTAAATGTATCACCTGCGGCAATGGTATCAACAGCATCGACACGAAATCCGGGAATTATCATGCCTTTTCCTTGTTCACTAAACCATACACCACGGCTACCCAAAGTGATAAGCACTTGTTTGATACCTTTTTGATGTAAAATTTCGGCAGCTTTTGCCGCACCCGCTTCATCATGCACAGAAACGCCTGTTAATATTTCGGCTTCCGTCTCATTTGGAGTGATAACATCAATAAAACTCAGAAATTCATCAGATAAAGGTTGTGCTGGTGCTGGGTTTAAAATGACTTTCGTTTGGTGTAATTTTGCCAGTTTTGCGGCTTCAAAAACAGTCTCTAACGGTGATTCTAATTGCATCAGCAAGGCATCAGCATGCTCAACAACATGATGATATTGCTGAAAATGTGTAGGTGTTAGTGCGCCATTCGCACCTGCAACAATACTAATTACGTTTTCACCTTGTTCATTAACAAGGATCATCGCAACACCTGTTGGTGTTTGCGGAATAATACTAATTGCATCGATATGAATATTATCTGTTTTAAGCTGTGAAATTATCTCACTTCCTATCGCATCATCACCGACACAAGCAATAAAGGTAATATCGGCGCCACTGCGACCACAAGCAACGGCCTGATTTGCACCTTTACCACCAAAGGCTATTTTGTATTGATGACCAATAATGGTTTCACCGGGTTTTGGAAATTGTGAAATATTCATAATGTGGTCAACGTTAATGCTACCTAGAACAGCAAGGCGAGGTGTTGTCATAGCCTTTATCCTTGTGAAAACGTGTTTTAATGATTAAAGCTACCACGGAGCAATATTACCCCGTGGTATTTATTGTTGTTATTTTTTAATAACTAACTCAAGTTCGACAGGGATTGTTGCATCCACTTTTTCGCCTTTGAGAATTTTATCTGCGGTTTGAATGCCGATAATACCAATTTGGTCTGGGCGTTGAGCAATGGTTGCACCTAACATGCCACGGTTTACCGCTTTGATCCCATCATCTGTACCATCGAAACCAATCACTAATACATCGGTACGACCGGCAGTTTGTAATGCACGTAATGCACCTAATGCCATTTCATCATTCTGTGCAAAAACAGCTTGAACCGCAGGATAAGCAGTTAATAAATTTTGCATCACGTTAAGACCTTTAGTACGGTCAAAATCAGCAGGTTGGCTGGCAAGTACATTTAGTTTATGAGCATCAACCGCTTGTTTAAAGCCTTCTCCACGTTCACGAGATGCAGAAGTTCCGGTGATCCCTTCTAGTTGGATAACTTTGGCATCACTAGCCACTTTATCTGCAATATAATCACCCGCCATTTTACCGCCAAGACGGTTATCTGAAGCGACGTGACTGACGACTTCACCTTTGTTTGCAACGCGGTCTAAAGTGATCACTGGGATTTTGGCTTTATTGGCTAACATAACAGCGTTACCCACAGCATCAGAGTCTGTCGGGTTAATGAGCATTAAGCGTGTGCCTTTTACTGTCAGATCTTGCACGTTAGCGAGTTCTTTAGCTGGATTGTCCATCGAGTCAAGCACAACTAAATCGTAACCTAATCGATTAGCTTCTTTCTGCGCGCTGTCTTTCATGGTGACAAAGAAAGGATTGTTAAGTGTTGAGATAACTAGTGCAATCGACTCTTTTGCAAATGCGTTGGCGCTGATTGTGGCGCTTAATGCAACAACAGAAAGAAGTGTCGCCATTTTTTTGAGTTTCATAATATAAGTTCCTGTCGGGATTCGGATTAAGAGAATAGAGAGTTATTTTTTGTTATCTACCAAAACAGCAAGTAAGATGACCACCGCTTTTACTATCATTTGATAGTTTGATGATATTCCTAATAAATTCAGTGCATTATTTAAGAAACCTAGAATAAGCGCACCAATTAATGTACCGATAATACGACCTTTACCACCAGCAAGACTGGTACCACCCAAAACAACTGCAGCAATAGCATCTAGCTCATAACCATTACCTGCCATTGGTTGTGCTGATGAAAGACGAGCAACTTCAATGATACTGGCAAGGGCGGCTAATAAACCACACAGTGCATAAACAATGATTTTGATTTTATCGACGCTAATACCTGATAAACGTGTTGCTGATTCATTACCCCCAAGCGCATAAATATAACGGCCTAAACGGGTATGATGTAATAAATACCATGCGCTTAAAAAGACGATCATCATGAGCCAGATTGGGGTTGGAATACCAAATGGGCGACCAATGCCAAACCAGCTAAACAGATCGGCATTATCGCTAAAGCCTGTATTAATTGGGCTACCGTCGGTATAGACGCGGGTAACGCCACGCAGTAATAACATCATGACTAGCGTAGCAATAAAGGCTTGAACTTTACCTTTAGCAACGATAATTCCTGTTACACCACCAATAGCTGCACCTAATGCCAATGCTCCAACAACAGCAACAAGTGCATTAACATCAGCACCTACCATAGAAGCAGCAACAGCACCTGTTAATGCAAGCAATGAACCAACAGATAAGTCGATACCGGATGTCAAAATAACCAGAGTCATCCCAACGGCCATAATGGCGTTAACCGATGTTTGTTGGAGAATGTTGAAAATATTATTTAAGGTAAAAAAATTAGGGCTGAGTGTGGAAACGACGACAATCAGAATAAGCAGAGCAATCAGTGATTTTTGCTCTAATAGCCAAGCTTTTGAGAACCAACGTTTTGACGCTGGAATTGAATTTGTGCTCATATCAAACTCCTACTTTAGCGTCATATTGTTTACCAACAGCCGCAGCCATTAGCATTTCTTGTGTGACATTGTGAGCGGAAAACTCACCACTAATACGACCTTCATGCATAACCAAAATACGGTCACTCATTCCCATTACCTCAGGCATTTCAGAAGAAATTAAGATGATGCTTAATCCTTCTTGTTTAAATTTATTAATTAGCTGATAAATTTCTTTTTTAGCGCCCACATCAACGCCACGAGTGGGTTCATCAAGAATAAGTACTTTAGGGCGAGTCATTAGGCCTCTTGCGATAGCCACTTTTTGTTGATTTCCCCCTGATAAGAAACCAATGATTTGATCCATTGAAGGGGTTTTTATATTGAATAATTTAATAAAATCTCCAACAGTGAGTTGCTCTTCTTTATGATTAAGCACACCCATACCGCGGCTAAAATAGCGTAGTGCAGTCAGAGACATATTTTCTTTTACCGACATACCGAGCACTAAACCATCACGCTTTCTATCTTCAGAGATGTAAACAATGCCTTGTTCTAAACCTTCAGCGGGTTTTTTGATTTGGCAAGGTTTACCATCTAACTCAACGGTGCCATTGGTTTTGGGTAATGCGCCGTAGATAATTTTCATTAATTCAGTACGGCCAGCACCCATTAAGCCTGAAATACCAAGAATTTCGCTTTCATGTAATGAAAAACTGACATCATGAACATCTTCGCCACTGAGGTTAATGACATTGAGTTTGGCTTTACCTTGAGGAATATTAATACGAGGGTATTGGTCTTCTAACTTACGACCAACCATCATTTCAATCAGAGTGTCTTCTTTTAATGAGGCGACAGGTTTTTCACCAATAAACTGACCGTCTCGCAATACAGTCACGTCATCGCAAATCTCAAAGATCTCTTTTAAACGATGAGAGATATAAACAATGCCACAACCTTGATCTCTTAGTTCACGAATAACACTAAATAGCGATTCAGTTTCAGTGTCAGTTAATGCATCTGTTGGTTCATCCATAATAATGACTTTGGAACCAAAACTAAGCACCTTGGCAATTTCTACCATTTGCTGATCACCAATCGATAATTCAGACACTAAACGGTGACTACTGTAAGCAAGATTTAATCGGGCTAATAACTTATCGGCTTCTGCATACATTTTCTTCCAATCGATAGCGCCAAAGGCACGGGTAAATTCACGACCTAAGAAAATATTCTCTGCAATGGTTAATTCAGGAATAAGGTTAAGCTCTTGGTGAATAATACCTATCCCTGCTTCTTGAGAGGATTTGGGGCCATTAAAAGCACAACTTTCACCTTGATAAATCACTTCGCCGGCATCTTTTTTATAGATCCCTGTGAGTACTTTCATCAGTGTTGATTTTCCTGCGCCGTTTTCACCGACTAAAGCCATCACTCGACCAGGGTAAATTCGTAACGTCGCACCTGATAGTGCTTTTACACCGGGGAATGACTTATCAATATCTTTAAGTTCAAGTAAAGGTTCCATATTGTCCTCAAAAAGTCACACCAGAAAACAACACAATATTGGCATAAGGCGTACATTCACCGGTTCTAATAACAGCTTTATTTTCAGTAAGTTGTTTTTTGAATGCTTCATGTGAAACATACATTATTTGAATAGACTTCTTCTGCTCTTGCTCTAATAAATAGAGATAAGAGAGGATTTCATTAAAAAGAGAGGGATTGATGGTTTTAATTTCTTCTGCCAGCATCACGGCTTCAACTTGCATCTCATGAGTGATTGTTTGCAACACGGACATAAAGTCTGGAATACCCTGAGTGAGAGCAATATCAATACGTTCAACAGAGGAGGGAATAGGTAATCCGGCATCTGCAATAGTGATTTTGTCAGTGTGTCCTAAACGTGAAATTACACTCGAAATAGGACTATTAAGTAATACACCTTTTTTCATGTTTTCTCCTCAGCGAAACGTTTCGCTGTCTATATAGTAGAAAAGAAAAGTGGGAAAACAAGTTTGATTTATTCATATTGTGAGCATGATCGAAACGTTTCGTTGGCAAACAAAAAGAAAGAAAAATCTAACTGATTGAATAAATTAACGCTGAATGGATTCAATGAGGAAAGTGATTGTTTTCAGAGAATTTCATAAAAATGTGATGAAAGACAAAATTATAATGGAAGAGGAAAATATGCGGTTTGAAAGTGTAAACCAGTATATAAAAGTAGGTAAACTTCAGTCTGGAAAATACATTAACCTCCCCTATAGTTAATTAGGAGAGGTTTTTTAATTATTTAAATTCAATCAGTTAGCTTGATAGGCTTTGATTGATTTTTCAATACCTTCAGCATCTAATCCTAAGTCAGTTCTGATTTCTTCTTGTCCACCTTGTGGTACAAATAGATCAGGTATACCTAAGTTTAAGACAGGTACTAAGCAACGTTCTTGCATCAATAACTCATTAACACCGCTTCCTGCACCACCCATAATGGCATTCTCTTCTAGTGTTACCAACGTATCATGTTGTTCTGCCAGAGAAAGGATAAGGGATTTATCAAGAGGTTTGATAAAACGCATATCAGCCACAGTTGCATCAAGTTTTTCAGCTACTTCTAACGCTTCGGGTAGTAATGTACCAAAGTTTAGAATAGCAATGCCTTTACCTTGACGACGAATAATACCTTTACCCATAGGTAGTGGACTAAGTGGTTGTAATTGCGCACCAACACTAGAGCCTCTTGGGTAACGTACTGCAACAGGACCATCTTGATAGTGATAACCGGTGTGAAGCATTTGGCGGCACTCATTTTCATCACTTGGTGCCATAATAACCATATTAGGAATACAGCGTAAGAATGAGAGATCAAAAGCACCTTGGTGAGTTTGACCATCAGCTCCCACAATACCACCACGATCAATAGCAAATAAAACAGGCAGTTTTTGAATGGCAATATCGTGGATCACTTGGTCGTAAGCGCGTTGTAAGAATGTTGAGTAGATAGCAACGATAGGCTTATAACCACCAATTGCTAAACCTGCAGCAAAGGTAACAGCGTGTTGTTCTGCGATCGCAACATCAAAGTATTGTGATGGGTATTCTTTTGAGAAACGCACCATACCAGAGCCTTCACGCATAGCAGGGGTAATTGCCATGAGTTTCGGATCGGTTGAGGCTTCTTCACATAACCAGTCACCAAAAATTTTAGAAAATGTAGGTCGTGCATTAGGGCTTTTAGGTAATGTACCTGCTTGTGGATCAAATTTAGGTACAGCGTGCCAGCTAATAGGATCACGTTCAGCAGGTGCATACCCACGACCTTTCTTAGTCATAATATGCAGAAGCTGAGGACCTTTTAGATCACGCATATTGGCGAGTGTTTGCACTAACGCAATAACATCATGACCATCAACTGGGCCGATATAATTAAAGCCTAACTCTTCAAACATGGTGCCGGGAACAACCATGCCTTTAATATGTTCTTCTGTCTTTTTCAGTAATTCTTTAATCGGTGGAATACCAGAAAAGACCTTTTTTCCACCTTCACGTAAAGTGGTATACAGTTTGCCTGATAGCAATTGAGCAAGATGATTATTCAATGCACCAACGTTTTCGGATATTGACATCTCGTTGTCATTAAGTACAACGAGCATATCTGGCTCAATGTCACCTGCGTGATTCATTGCTTCAAAAGCCATACCCGCAGTAATTGCACCATCACCAATCACACAAACTGTTTTTCTGTTCAGCTTTTCTTGTTCAGCTGCAACAGCCATACCTAAACCTGCACTGATAGAGGTTGAAGAGTGACCGACACAAAGTTTGTCGTATTCACTCTCTTCTCGCCAAGGGAAGGGGTGCAACCCATTTTTTTGACGGATAGTATCAATGCGGTCACGGCGACCTGTTAAGATTTTATGGGGATAGGCTTGATGACCAACATCCCAAATAAGATTATCAAAAGGGGTTTTATAGACGTAATGAAGAGCAACCGTTAACTCAATAGCACCTAAACCTGAGGCGAAGTGACCACTTGAGCGGCTGACACTGTTAAGAAGAAATAGCCTTAGCTCATCACAGAGTTTAGGTAAACTCTCTTTTGGTAATAGGCGCAAATCTTCTGGTGTTTCAACCAACGCCAATGTGGGATATTTTTCGATATCAATGCTCATGTGATGCCTATTAATTAATCACTTGTAATAGGGAAAGAACAGGTAAGCTGCTCTCTTTATTTTTTATTAGTTTTTCCGTTCGACGATAAAACTCGCTAATTGTTTAAGCGTGGTCGTATCGTACTCGTATTGCTCAAGAAACGCTAAGGCATCCAGTGCTTCGTTATACAATTCCTGTGCTTTCTTTTGAGCTTGCTCTAACCCAAGAAGTGCAGGATATGTACTTTTTCCTGATTCTTGGTCACTACCTTGACGTTTTCCTGTTTCTTCAGTACTGCCAATGACATCTAAAATGTCATCTTGTACCTGAAATGCAAGGCCAATAGAGTGGGCATATTTATCTAGTGCGGGTAATACATCATGGCCTTTTGAGCCAGCACTAAATGCGCCTAAGCGAACAGCTGCACGAATTAATGCACCTGTCTTGTGTAAATGGATTTTTTCAAGAGATACGAGATCAATCGATTTATCTTCTGCTTCAAGATCAAGAGCTTGACCGCCGCACATACCAGCGAGCCCGCTGGCTGTTGCTAATTCAGCAATCATTGCAACACGATCACTCATTGCAACATCAGGCATTGGATTTTTCGCTAAGATCTCAAAAGCGAGTGTTTGTAATGCATCACCTGCTAAAATTGCGTTGGCTTCACCAAACTCAATATGACATGTAGGTTTACCACGACGTAAATCATCATCATCCATCGCAGGCAGATCATCATGAATAAGAGAATAGGCGTGGATACATTCTACTGCGGCGGCGGGTGCATCAAGGTTAAGAGCAGGGATTTTAAACATTTCACCCACTGCATAAACAAGGAAAGGACGTAAGCGCTTTCCCCCTAAAAGAGCACCATAATGCATGGCTTTACCTAGAGGCATGTCAGTAAATGGTAAAGCGGATAGCGCTTGGTTTAATGCATCGTCAACACGCTGGTGGGCGGAATCTAATTTATGACGGAACGCATCCGTACTTGAAGTTGCGTTACTCAATTATTCTGCCTCTTGGATAAAATCATCAGGAGTTGCGTTATCATCTTCTTTAAGAAGAATACGAACACGCTGTTCAGCGTCTTGTAATGTTTTTTGTCCAACACGGGCTAGACGAACGCCATGTTCAAACTCATTAAGCGCTTCTTCTAAAGGGAGTTCACCGGATTCTAAACGGTTTACGATTTGCTCAAGTTCTTGCATAGATGCTTCGAAACTTGGTGTTTGTGCGATGTCTTCGTTAATTGGTGTCGTTTTCTTAGCCATAATATTTTTGATAATAAAGCATGTTAGCGCTGAATAATAGCGATCATCTTACTACAATTAAGAAGAAAATTTCTTATTCAGTCGATGATTTTTGCGGGTGAGCCCTAAATATTGGTGATATACTTTGTGACTTTTATAAACTCCAGTCAATTTACATCACTGTAGTTTATGTTTCTACTTAATAACCTATGACCATTGACTATGAAGTTTATTATTAAATTATTCCCCGAAATTACGATCAAAAGCCAATCAGTTCGTATACGTTTTATCAAGATCCTCACTAGTAATATTCGTAATGTACTTAACACATTAGGTGATGAAATCACGGTTGTCCGCAATTGGGATAACATTGTTGTTGTCAGCAAGGATGAAAGCAAAAGTGAAGCGGTATGTGATGCATTAACACGTATTCCTGGTATTCATCACTTTTTACAAGTAGAAGAGCATCCGTATACTGATCTACACAATATTTTTGAGCAAACTTTTGCAGCATTTAAGCATTTAGTTGAAAACAAAACATTTTGTGTTCGTGCCAAACGTCGTGGTAAACACAGTTTTACTTCAAATGAAGTTGAGCGCTATGTTGGTGGTGGTTTTAACCAACACGTTGAAAGTGCTAAAGTGAAATTAACTCGTCCAGATGTCACCATTAATTTGGAAATTGAAGATGACAAACTTATTCTGGTGAATGCGCGTTATGAAGGCATTGGTGGTTTCCCAATTGGTACACAAGAAGATGTTTTATCACTGATCTCTGGTGGTTATGACTCAGGTGTATCGAGCTATATGTTAATGCGTCGTGGTAGCCGGGTTCACTATTGTTTCTTTAACTTAGGTGGTTCTGCTCACGAAATTGGCGTTAAACAAGTTGCGCATTATTTATGGAACCGTTTTGGTCGTTCACATAAAGTGCATTTCGTTGCTGTTGATTTTGAGCCTGTTGTCGCAGAAATCTTAGAAAAAGTCGATGATGGTCAAATGGGTGTTGTATTAAAACGTATGATGGTACGTGCAGCATCAAAAGTAGCGGAGCGTTATGGTGTTCAAGCAATTGTTACAGGCGAAGCATTAGGGCAGGTTTCTAGCCAAACCTTAACTAACTTACGTTTAATTGATAATGCGACAGACACGTTAATTTTACGCCCTCTTATCACTCATGATAAAGAGAACATTATCAATATTGCACGTCAAATTGGTACAGAAGATTTTGCTCGCACAATGCCTGAATTCTGTGGTGTGATTTCAAAAAGCCCAACAGTGAAAGCGGTAAAAGCGAAGATCGAAGCAGAAGAAGAGAAGTTTGATTTTTCTATTCTTGATAGCGTTGTTGAAAATGCTAAGAATATGGATATTCGTCGTATTGCCGAAGAAACTGTACAGCAAGTTACTGAAGTTGAAATGGTCTCTGAATTTGGAGCTAACGACGTTATTCTGGATATTCGCTCACCAGAAGAGCAAGAAACGTCACCATTAAAGATAGAAGGTGTTGATGTTAAAGAGCTACCTTTCTATAAACTAAGCACTCAGTTTGGTGATTTAGATAAAGCAAAAACCTATTTACTCTATTGTGATCGTGGAATGATGAGCCGCTTACAAGCGCTTTATTTACGCGAGCAAGGTTTTGAGAACGTTAAAGTCTATCGTAAAAAATAATATATAACGTTTATTTTGTTGATAAAAAAGCCACTATAAAGTGGCTTTTTTAATTATACAACTTTTATGTTGGGGAATGTCGCTGCCATTCTTTGGATGATTACTTTGCTCTTATTGCTTGACCATCATCATGGTGCTTGCACGAGCCCACATTTTTTACAAAATGCTTCATGTTTATAGAGCCAAGGGCGTATGTTGGCTCTTAAGCTAGAAATATTATCTAGAACTAAGGAATATATTAATCTTAAAAAGAGGTCAAATTCAAAGATTACTTAAAAGGCTGATTGCAATAGAACATGTTAATCCTGATCTATTTAATTTTATAGTTGCTGTATTTAATGTTGTTCCCGTTGAGAGTAAGTCATCAATTAAAATAATATTATAATGATTTAATCTATTAATATCGAAATCTGGGTTTATTTCCCAAGGAGAAAAGTAGTGTCTAATTTTGTTTGGTATTTTCTTCATTAAAATAATTCTTAATTACTTCTTCCACAGTACATTTAATAAATACATCATTATAAAAAGCAGTTCTGAAATGGCGAGAGATCCTTCTTGCTAAGAAGTATGGTACTGCTGTAGATGACGGCATAACGATAAATATAATATTTTGATCTATTATTTTATTTAAAATAGCTAAGAAGGAAGGTTTGAATTTGTATAGCTCATCTTTTTTTATTTTATAGTTATAAATACCTTTTAATGAATATATTAAAGGGTTATCATCTCTATCTCTATCTCTATCTCTATCTCTATCTCTATCTCTATCTCTATCTCTATCTCTATCTCTATCTCTATCTCTATCTCTATCTCTATCTCTATCTCTATCTCTATCACTATCACCAAATTTAGTTCGAATATAGTTAACTTGTTTTTCTTACCTATTATGCTAATTTTAGGATTTTTATTAATGCTTGTTATTAGTCGACATTCATGCTGAGTATTTAAAGTAATTATTTTATTTTCAGAAATATCTATACCCAGAAGATTGTATCCTTATATATTAGTCGAGTAACTAAATTTATTTCTCATGATAATAACATGTTGAACATAGCTTAAATATAAAGAATATCTGAAATAAAACTAGAACCACTTTAATAATATTATATATTTGCGGTTCTAGTTATCTACTTACCTATCCCCAAAACCTGTAAATTCATCTTGGTAATTATAAATGCCGGGTGGCAATACAAGTTGTTTGGCAACATCGGCAGCGACTTCTTTGCCTTTTAAACGTTCGATAATTTTGAGTGCAAAATCAATAGATGTTGCAGGTGCTTGGCTAGTAATTAAGTTTACTCTTTCATCAAAATAGACTCGGTAATCTACCCATTTTTTCGGTGATATTTTATCTTTTAATGTAGGAAAACCCGTCATATTGCCAATGGGGAAAATATTGTGGGACTCAAGAATAATTGCAGGTGCTGCACAGATGGCTGCAACAAGTTTATTTTCACTGTGCATACGACGTACTTTCTCAACCACTAAAGGGCTATCTCTTAAGGTTTCAGTACCTTGTAAACCACCCGGTAGAATAATTACGTCATAGTGATGATCAACGACACGAACTAAAGGTGCATCAGCTACAATTTTAATACCACGAGAACAAGTGATAATAAGATCATCAACATCATCTTCTGCACTTGCAAGCACAACATTAATACCCGCTCTAACCAGCAAATCTGTGGTGGTAACGACTTCGGTTTCTTCACTTCCATTAGCTAGGCAGATGAGCGCTGATATGGTCATAATTGCCTTCCTGTTGTTTAATAAATTGAAAAAGGCGGTTATTTTCGGGTAATACAAGCCCTTGTTCTGAAGCTCGACGTAATAAATAACCAGTAATATAGTCAATCTCTGTATGGCGTTGATATTTCACATCTTGATACATAGACGAATAATTATTTGCAGTTTGTTCTATCGTATCAATAATATATCCATGAAGATGGGCTTGAGATGTTGGTACAACACCTTCGCGCTCCATTACTAAATAAACTTCATCGCATATTTTTTGAATATGTTCAGGATAACGCAACAAATCCCCATTACGGCATTGATAATAAACGGTAAGAGGGTTGATAACACAATTAACTGCAAGTTTTAGCCAACTAATCGTATGGATATCATTATGCCAAGCGACATCAGGTAAAGCATGATGCAAGATTTCTGCTAAATAACTGTATTGTTGAGCTGCATGATTTAATGGACCTATATGTGTTATTCCAGTTGCTGTATGAATAACATCTTGGCCTTGTTGGTATGCACCATGAGTAATAATGCCTTGTAAAATAGGCCTGATAACTGAGTGTTTTGTTGCGGTTAATTCATCAGCAGTACCCATACCATTATGAATTAGTAAAATAGGACACTGTGCAGAAAGATTAGGTAATAGTGCATTAACTGCATCTGAGACTTGCCAAGATTTTAAGCAAACTATTAATAATTCGCTTTGTTTTAACCATTCAAGTTGATTTGCGGTAATACGCTGATAAAAAGGTTCGCCATTAATACTATCAACACTTACATCTAAAAAAGGCTGAGGTACTCTTAGCCAACCTTGTACTTCATGAGATTGAAGTGTTAAAGCTGCAACCCAAAGTTTACCAATCGAACCACACCCTAAAACGGTAATTTTCATTGTGCCTCTTTTTGCAAATCGTAATAGCGTAAGGGGGCTACTGACGGTCATTAGACTATTTAGCTAAAATTATAACATTGATTACACTTCTCTGTTTAAAGTATGTTTGCGCTTTACTGTAAGAGGAAATTAACAGTTGCCCCGTAAATTCTCGTCCAATGTGAAGTAACTCCATAAATTTGTTATTGAATGTACAATGCTTTTTTGCAACCCTAAAAGAAGCTATTATTCGGGTTGTATTTATTTATTGAGGAAGAAAGAATGCCATCTTTTGATATCGTATCTGAAGTTGACTTACATGAAGTGCGAAATGCGGTAGAAAACGCACAACGTGAACTGACTACTCGCTGGGATTTTCGTAACGTTGAAGCAAGCTTTGAATTAAACGAAAAAGCAGAGTCAGTGAAAACGACCAGTGTATCTGAATTTCAGGTTCAACAATTATTAGATATTCTGCGTGAGAAAATGGCAAAAAGAGGGATTGATGGTGCAGTATTAAATATCCCTGAAGAGATGACTCACAGCGGAAAAATGTACAGCGTAGAAGCCACCTTAAAACAAGGTATTGATACAGCTTTAGCGAAAAAAATTGTTAAGCTGATCAAAGACAGTAAGTTGAAAGTTCAGGCTCAAATTCAAGGTGAGCAAGTTCGTGTTACAGGTAAATCACGCGACGACTTACAAGCCGTGATGAAATTAGTAAGAGAAGGCGAGTTAGGGCAGCCATTCCAATTTAACAATTTCCGTGACTAATTGTTCATCTATTTAGTCATACAAAAATGCGCTGTTGAACCAGCGCATTTTTATTTCATCCAATAAATTTATTGGACTTCAAACTAAAGGGATCAGAGCCTCTAATGTTGCTCTTGGTGTCTGTTTAGTATCAACCTTGATATAAGCACTTTGTTCATCCGCCATAATCACAACTTCATTAACACCGGGTTGTTGCTTAAATAATTGTTGTAGTTGCTGTTGTTGGCTTGAAGATAAGCTTTCAGGCAATTCAACACGTAAGCTACTAACATAAGAGGGTTGGCGTAATGTTAGGCTAATAAAAAACCAAATAAGACCAATCACTAAACAGCCTAAAAATACAGTCTGCGCATTATAATGTTGGTAAAGCCATCCTCCTAAAATTCCACCTAATGCCACACCTAAAAATTGGCTAGTAGAATAAATTCCCATTGCTGTGCCTTTATAACCTGCTGATGCTTCTTTACTGATTAATGAAGGAAGAAGTGCTTCCATAATATTAAATCCAATAAAGAAAACTTGAATACCCGCAATAATTAACCACAAGCTAGAGCCTGAAATAATCAAAATAACTTGAGCAATAATAAGTAAGGAAATACAGAATAAGAAAACTTGTTTCATTTTTCGTTTCTTTTCTGCATAGATAATAAAAGGAAGTACAGTAATAAAGGCGATAAGCATGGTGACTAGATAAACAATCCAATGTTTCTCTTTCGCTAAACCTGCGTTACTCATAACCAGAGGAAGTGCAACAAATGCGGCCATTAATAAAGTATGTAGTGAAAAAATACCTGTATTCAATTTGAGAAGTTGTACATCAAATAAAACCTTTTTTACGCTACCACGAACAAAACCTGACTCTCGATTAAGAATATGGTGTTCGCTATTCGGCACAGTAAAAAGTGTAATAATAATGCCACCAAAGGCGAGTAGGGCAATTCCCCAAAATAGGCCATGTAAACCAAAAATATGCGTTAAAATAGGTCCTAAAACTAAGGCTAAAGCGAATGTTATCCCAAAACTAATACCAATAAAGGCCATTGCTTTTGTTCTATTTTGTTCTCGTGTTAAATCTGATAACAAAGCCATTACTGCAGCTGAGATAGCTCCCGCTCCTTGCAATGCTCTGCCAATAATAATGCCGTAGATATTGTCACTGAGAGCCGCAATCAGACTACCAAGAATAAAAATAATTAAGCCAAAAACAATCATAGGTTTTCGACCAAATTTATCAGAGAAAATACCAAAAGGAATTTGGAATATAGCTTGTGTTAATCCATAAATACCGATGGCTAGTCCAATGAGAGATTCTGTTGCGTGTTGTAGTTGAAGCCCATAGGTGGTTAAAACTGGGAGTACCATAAACATGCCAAGCATGCGAAGAGAAAAAACAGTGCCTAGTCCCCATGTGGCTTTGCGCTCTAATGGGGTCATTTTATTATCATTCATGGATTACCTCATATTACTGATACCCCCATTGTAATGACATTTTCTAGTGAGGTTAATCAATAAATGGGATACAAAAAAGACAAAACTGTACTGATATCATGCGAAGTCGTAAAGGAGATAAAAAAATACCAGTCAGGAGGCTGACTGGTATTTAGGTTACTTTAATAAATACATTATCTTATATACGCAAAAACCGCTTCTGTTGAGCTTGTTGGGTCAACAGACATCATTACGCTTAATGAAGTGATTGCGACAATAGAGAAAATAAATAATTTTCGTGCCCACACAATATCATTGGTTGCTTTGTAACCCGATAAAGCCATACCTAACCACCAAATACTGACGGCTGAAGCCACAATCAGGTATTTATAGCCTGCATAACCAACTAATGTCAGCATTAAGGTTGCGATCATAAACGCCAGAATATAGAGAATGATATGACGTTTCGCGACTGAGATCCCTTTAATTACAGGTAATACAGGGATATTTGCAGCTTGGTAGTCTTTAAAACGGAAAATAGCAATGGCATAAGAGTGGGGCATTTGCCACAAACTAAAGATAAGTAATAGGATTGCCGCGCCTGCATCAAATTCACCGCTAACGGCACAATAGCCGATAACAGGAGGTGCAGAGCCAGATAAACTTCCAATCAGTGTGCCATAAACAGATTTACGCTTCATGTAGAGGCTATAAACCCCAACATAAATAATAAAACCGAATACAGCGATAAACATTGCAAGTGGGTTGGCTGCTACATAGAGCAGCACAACACCTGCAATACCTAATACTGAGGCATAAATCAGGCTAATTCGAGGGTCAATTAATCCTTTAACTAATGGGCGATTCTTCGTTCTTTCCATGATACGGTCAATATCACGGTCAATATAGTTGTTAAAAACACAACCAGAAGCAACGACCAGAGACACCCCAAGTAGAGTCGCGAAAAATAGGGAGTAATCAATCTCACCTTTAGAAGCGAGCAGAAAACCACCTATTACAGAAATTAAATTTCCGAAAATAATTCCTGGTTTGGTGACTTGTAGGTATTGCTTAATCATAGCGACAACTCTTAATCCATCATCATATTGATGTTCAGGTTGTACATAATCCACAACGAGCCTACGACAACAATGCCGATAATAAGCAGTGTGAACAGGAATGCGACGACGTTCCAGCGCTCTTCTGATGACGTATTCATATGCAAGAAGCAGACTAAGTGAACCACAATTTGCACAACTGCCATACCGACAACAGTCCATAGAATTGTTGCTGGTGTCGCTGTTCCTTCCATCACCATCCAAAATGGAATAACGGTGAGGATAACAGACAGAATAAAGCCAATCAGATAAGACTTCATGCTGCCGTGGCTTGCGCCTGAAGGAGAAGTATTTGGATGACTCATTACATCGCTCCCATCAGATAAACTACGGTGAACACACAGATCCAGACAACGTCAAGGAAGTGCCAGAACAGACTTAAACAGCTTAAACGAGTACGGTTAACTTCAGTTAAACCACGGCGTGATACTTGGATCATCATAATAACAATCCAAATTAAGCCAGCCGTTACGTGAAGACCGTGTGTTGAAACTAATGCAAAGAATGCAGATAAGAATGCACTGCGATCTGGGCCATAACCTTCTGCGATTAGCTCATGGAATTCGTAAACTTCCATGATGACGAAACCTAGGCCGAATAAGAAAGTAACAAATAACCACAGATTAACTTGGCTAACGCTACCTTTGTTCATGCCCAGCATAGCGAAACCAAAAGTGATACTACTAAATAGCAGTAAGAAGGTTTCAACTAAAACAAACGGTAAGCTAAAAATTTCTTTACCTGAAGGGCCATCCGCAATCCCGTTAACAAGCACCGCATAAGTGGCGAATAAGCTGGCAAACAGGATAAGGTCGCTCATTAGGTAGATCCAGAAGCCGAAAACTTTCGTCGCTCCTGCATCGTGGTGCCCATGATGCTCATGGGCGTTTGTGTTATTTACAGTTTGAGTAGACATTATTTCACACCTGCTTTTTTCAGTTCTTCATAATGCTTATTCTCGAGAGCTTCAATTTCAGGTACTTGGACATAGTAATCCACATCTGTATCAAAGCTTTTCACGATCCAAGTGACAATCATGCCAGCGAAACCAACGATAGCTAACCACCAGATATGCCAGATCATGGCAAAACCAAGTACTAAGCTGAATGCTGAAATAATCACACCAGCACCTGTATTTTTAGGCATATGGATTGGTTCGTATTTAGTTGGACGCTGATAAGCAGTACCTTTTTCTTTTTGATCCCACCATTCATCACGCGTTTGAACATTAGGTTCAACGGCAAAGTTATAGAAAGGAGCAGGTGAAGAAATTGACCATTCCAGAGTACGTCCGCCCCACGGATCTCCCGTTAAATCACGGTTTTGATCACGGTCACGGATACTGACGTAGATCTGGACAACTTGACAAGCGATACCGATAGCAATCAGTGCAGCACCACCCGCAGCAACCATCAGCATTGGATGGAACTCTGGGTTGATGTTTTGGCTGATACGACGAGTCATACCCATAAAGCCAAGAATGTACAGTGGCATAAAGGCCATAAAGAAGCCGATAAACCAGAACCAGAATGCACGGATACCCCATTTTTCATTCAGTGTGAAACCAAATGCTTTAGGGAACCAGTAAGTCATACCAGCGAAACAGCCGAATACCACACCACCGATAATAACGTTATGGAAGTGAGCAATTAAGAATAAGCTGTTATGTAGAACGAAGTTTGCACCCGGAACGGCTAACAGAACCCCAGTCATTCCCCCAACAGAGAAGGTGATAAGGAAACCGATAGTCCATAACATTGGGCTTTTATATTCGATACGGCCTTGATACATCGTAAACAGCCAGTTAAATATTTTAACCCCTGTTGGTATAGCGATGATCATCGTGGCTATACCGAAGAAGGCATTGACGTTGGCACCAGAACCCATAGTAAAGAAGTGGTGTAACCAAACGATAAATGACAACACGGTAATAACGACAGTTGCACCAACTAATGAGGTATAACCGAATAACCGTTTTTTAGAGAATGTTGCTGTAACTTCAGAGAACACACCAAATACAGGCAGAACAAGGATATAAACTTCTGGATGACCCCAAGCCCATACAAGGTTGATGTACATCATCATGTTACCGCCCATATCATTGGTAAAGAAGTGCGTACCAAGATAGCGGTCTAAAGTTAACAACGTAATAGTGACTGTTAAAATTGGGAATGCAGCGATAATCAGGACGTTAGTACATAAAGCAGCCCAAGAGAATACAGGCATTTTCATCATGCTCATACCCGGCGCACGCATACGCAGGATAGTCGCGAAGAAGTTAACCCCTGTTAGAAGCGTACCAATACCGGATATCTGTAAACTCCATATCCAATAATCGACCCCGACTCCTGGGTTATATTCCAAACCAGAAAGTGGCGGATAAGCTAACCAACCTGTTTGAGCAAATTCACCGATACCCAAAGAGATGTTGATTAATAACACACCCACAACAAAGAACCAGAAGCTCAGGGAATTAAGGAATGGGAATGCCACATCACGAGCACCAATTTGTAAAGGTACAACAAGGTTCATCAGACCCACAACAAAAGGTGTTGCCATGAAGAAAATCATGATAACGCCGTGTGCGGTAAAAATCTGATCATAGTGATGAGGTGGTAAGAAACCTGCTTCACCAGCAGAGGCGAGAGCTTGTTGGCTTCTCATCATAATCGCATCGGCAAAGCCACGGAACATCATGACCATTGCAACGAGGATATACATAATACCAATTTTTTTATGGTCAACGCTGGTTAACCATTCGGTCCACAACCATTTCCATTTACGAAAATAAGTTAGTGCGCCAACAACAGCAAGCCCACCAAGAACAATACCGAGTAAAGTAACGACGATAATTGGTTCATGTAGCGGGATTGCATCAAGAGTTAATTTTCCGAACATGCCTTTATTCCTCTGCTCCTGCATGCGCCGCATGGCTCATGTTCATATTCATTGTTGCATCAGCTTGTGCTGTCTGATTGCCACTGGTGTGAGCGCCATGACCCGTGTGACCAAATTTAGAAATGGTCTCTTGGAATAACATTGGCTTCACGCTTGAATAGTAGGTCACTGGATTTTTCTGGCTTGGTTTAGCAAGTTCATTAAATGCAGCGGTCGTATTTAACGTATCTGACGATTGTTTGACTTTTTCAACCCACGCATCGAAACCGGCACGATCAGGTGTCGCAATCGCTGTAAATTTCATATCAGAGAAACCGTGTCCACTATAACTTGCTGACATCCCTGGATATTCGCCAGGCTCATTAGCAATTAAGTGCAACTTAGTTTGCATTCCTGCCATCGCATAGATTTGTCCACCTAAGCGAGGGATAAAGAATGAGTTCATGACAGAGTCAGAAGTGATTTTGAAATTAACAGGAACATTAGTAGGGAAAGCCAGTTCATTAACTGTTGCAATACCTTGTTCTGGATAGATAAATAACCATTTCCAATCCATTGAAACAACTTCAATGGTGACAGGTTTTTCTGTGGACTCTAATGGTTTGTAAGGATCAAGTTCATGGGTTGTTTTCCATGTGATGCTTGCCAAAATCACAATAATGATAATTGGCACAGTCCAAACGACGAGTTCGATTTTATTTGAGTGAGCCCAGTTTGGGCGATAGGTGGCTTTAGTATTGGATTCACGGTAGCGAAAAGCGAAAACAATCACCATCAGTATTACCGGTATCACAACAATTAACATTAAACCAAGCGCAATGAGGATTAATGTTTTTTGCTCAGCGCCGATAGCGCCTTTGGGATTCATTAACGCCATATCACAGCCACTTAATAGAAGAGCTGCTGCTAATAGCGAGAGTGTCCCAATACTTTTTATGTATTTCATAAGTCTCATCCAACGACCCAAATGATAAAGGTTCTATTGTTGTTTCATCAGTATCAGTAAGGACATTTTACGGTAAGGTTGCGACAGTGTAAACAATTGTAATGGTAAGTAAGTGATTGGTTGGTCTTTTGTGTTAATGTGATCACAAGTAATCAAAGTATTAAATAAATGTTAATTTAATTATTGCATATTAACTATAATTTCATAAAGTATCATGTTTTTAAAATAAATACATATTTTTACAAATAAAAATGCAATAAAAAGTGTAAGAAAACGTATTCTGATTAAAAAAGTAACAAATTAGAGGTCGGAGGAGAGTTGATAGGTAAAATCCTTTTTATATTGATGTTTAATATCTATATTTGATACTTGTATGATTTTTAATATGGGTAATTAGTGATTTGATGAATGTTTATATCCAATGAGAAATATTTTCATTAAGTGATAAAAAGAGGTTACAGCGGATAAAAATCGATCCGCTGTAATAAAAATTAACAATTTCCTATCAGAAGTTATATTTCAAGCTATATACAATGCCATCTTGCAGAAAACTCTCTCCTAGCTTTTTATAAGCATAACGATACTGAATTCCAGTAGTGATAGATGTTGTCGGATGCCACCAAATGGCTAAAGCGCCATTAATGCCATTTTTACCTCCATTGCCATAACGTTTGTGTCGTTGGAATTCCATTTCATGCCAGTTTGTTAGGCTAAACTTTTGATTTTTTATATTAAAATCATATCCAGCAACCCAACCAGCCACATAACCGTTGTTACCTGAATATTTAGATTGATCGACATAATGAAGGGCAATAAAAGGTTTAAACCATAAATTAGCAATTTGTGTGTTATAGCCAACGCCGTAAAGTGTATTTACTTCATGGAAGTTACCACCATATTTTTTACCAGGGAGTGACCATGTACCGTAAACATGCCCGTATAGATTGAAATGACTTTCACCTAAATAAATGCGGCTTGTTGCTTTGACGGTATAACGTTGATTATCACCCGGTTGCGCTTTTCGAGGATTAAACGGATTTTCAAGATCAAAAAAGCCATAAAACTCCCCCCATGAAAAATTAGTAGCACCTTCAAGTTCTAAATAGGCAAAATCATCTTTATGGGAAGTTTTGCCAGTTTTGTGTGTTGTATGTGTTGTCCAATCCAAGTAGTTAATACTAGCGCTTGCAAATCCTCCTAAATAGCTTGCCTGAGAAGGTAAAGAGAATGTTGTTGCGATGACAAACAAAAATGATTTTTTGATCATAAATTATCCCGATGGCTTATGGCCGATTATGGTTGCGGTGAATGTTCAGTTTTTCTTTTTTATTAGAATAATAAACTATAAAAATCCTTTTTATGGAAATTTGAGCTTAAAATAAGATCTATTTCTAGAATTTTGATATTAGTTTAAAAAATGAGAAATTTTGTATTTCTTTATTTTATTTTTTGAATTAATAGCAAAAATAAAAAAGGAGTTTTTGATAAGAAGAGGAAATTTAAGGAGATAATGATAGAAAATGGCACTTAGATGAAAAAGTAATATGAACAGCGCAAAAATACCTCACGACACAAGAATGAAGGGGTAGTATCATTAGCTCATATTTGTTTTTACTTTATTTGGAATTTTCATTGTGACCTCATTTGCTGAACTTAACGCACTTCCTGCTGAACAACTCGCTAACCTTAATGAATTGGGTTATCTCACTATGACTCCAGTTCAAGAAGCTGCTTTGCCCGCCATTCTTGAAGGAAAAGACGTTCGTGCTCAGGCAAAAACAGGCAGTGGTAAAACAGCTGCTTTTGGTTTGGGAGTTTTGCAATGTATTGATGCAAAACAATTTAATACCCAATCACTTATTTTATGCCCAACGCGAGAACTTGCTGATCAAGTTGCAAATGAATTACGTCGCCTTGCTCGTTATCTTCCAAATATCAAAATATTAACACTGTGTGGTGGTGTTCCATTTAGCATCCAGCGTGATTCATTGATTCATGCTGCACATATTATTGTTGCAACACCGGGTAGATTACTTGATCACATAAGAAAAGAGACTGTTACTTTAGATGATGTGAAAACATTGGTATTGGATGAAGCAGACAGAATGTTGGATATGGGATTTTTTGATGATATCAACGACATTATTTCTCGTATGCCAACCGCACGTCAAACATTGCTCTTTTCTGCAACTTGGCCAAATGAGATTGCAGCAATTAGCCGTAAAATCCAGCAAAATCCAGTAACTATTGAAATAAACTCTGTTGACGAACTTCCGGCGGTTGAACAGCAGTTTTATGAAATATCTCGTCACGGAAAAATAGGATTACTGCAAAAACTTTTAAGTCGTGAGCAACCTGCTTCTTGTGTGGTGTTTTGTAACACGAAACGAGATTGCCAAGATGTGTATGAAACACTGACAGAAAGCAACCAAAGTGTACTAGTTCTACACGGCGATATGGAACAAAGAGAGCGTGACCAAACGCTTATTCGCTTTGCTAATGGGAGTTGTCGTGTATTAGTAGCAACAGATGTTGCGGCTCGAGGACTAGATATTAAAGCGTTAGAAATGGTGATTAACTACGAATTATCGTGGGATCCTGAAGTGCATGTTCATCGAATCGGTCGGACAGCTAGAGCAGGCGAAAGTGGATTGGCTATTAGCTTTTGCGCACCAGAAGAAATTCAGCGTGCTAACGCTCTAGAAGAGATGCTTCATATGAAGATAAATTGGTTACCAGTACCAGCAGGGCTACAAATTACGCCTCTTGAAGCAACAATGGCAACATTATGTATTGATGGTGGTAAAAAAGCCAAAATGCGTCCGGGTGATATTTTAGGCGCATTAACGGGCGATATGGGGTTCAATGGTGCCGACATTGGCAAAATTATGATTAACCCAACACATGCTTATGTTGCCGTAAAACAATCTATCGCCAAACAAGTCTGGAAACAGCTGCAACAAGGTAAAATTAAAGGTAAAGCAGTAAAAGTAAGATTGTTTAGATAATTTTTCTTTACTAAGAATATAGAAAGGACAGCTTAAGCTGTCCTTTTTTATGGTTCATATCTTGAGAAGGCAATAAAATTAATATGTTGTTTTTTTAAGGGCTAAATAATCTAAGATTGTGCCAAAGACAAGGCTTATCGCACCAATAATAACACCGTATAAAAAGAGTGTTGAAGCCCACGAACTTAATCTATTAGTATCTATTGACTGAATAAAATCAACAGAATGGAATATTTCTAAAGTCGGTAGTGAATTTGTAATAACAAGAATTAAACTACAAATAAAGAAGAAAACGGTCAGCATCAAACCATACATAGCAAAACGGTACTGTTTAATAAATAAAGTTCTTCTAAGGAATTCACCTGTTTTTTGCGTATAAATAAGTGTGTTTTTCGAAATCAACAATAAGATAAGGCCGGGTACAGAAGCAACAATAGAAAAAAGATAAAATGCTTCCCAACCGTGGCTTTCAACATACCAGCCAGCAACGGGGCCAACATAAACACGACCAATGGCAGAGAGAGCTGAGAGCAACGCAAATTGTGTTGCTGAAAAGGAGAGATGACAAAGTGTCATTAAGAGGGCAACAAATGCAGCTGTTCCCATTCCTCCACAAATATTTTCAAATGCAACTACCGCACCCATGCTATAAATACTTTGCTCAGAAACAGCTAAATACCAATAACCAATATTTGAACCACCTTGCAAAATACCAAAAGTCATCAGTGCTTTAAATAAACTCCAACGGCGCATTAATAAGCCACCTAGTAATGCCCCAATAATAGTGGCTGCAAGTCCAAGTGTTTTATTTACTAATCCTACTTCACCGGCATCAAATCCAGCACCGCGAATAAGAAAGGTGGTACTTAAACTTAGAGCAAAGGCATCACCCATTTTATACAGCACAATAAGCAGTAAAATTAGCCAAGCATTATTGCGAGAGAAGAATTCATATAAAGGCTCAATAACAGCTTCATAGAGTGTACGTGGTGGCTTTACGGCGGTTTCTGGCTCTTGAGCAAGTAATGTGGCAATAATACCAATTCCCATTAAGGCAGCCATTAACCAGTACATGTTTTGCCAGCCAATATATTTATCGGCTAACCAAAGCGCCATTCCTCCTGAAACAAGCATAGCTATGCGATAGCCTAATACAGAAACAGCAGCACCTGTACCACGCTCATCTGCTTTTAAAATATCTGTTTTATAGGCGTCAAAAACAATATCTTGTGAAGCAGAACAAAAGGCAACAATGACAGCTAAAGAGGCAAGCCACCATAAATGATCATTAGGATTTAGAAATCCCATTCCTGCAATACCAATCACTAACCCTATTTGAGTGAGCAACATCCATCCTCGGCGACGGCCAAGAAAAGAAGGGGTATAGCGATCCATAAAAGGCGACCAAAGGAATTTAAAAACATAGGCTTGTCCCACTAATGAGAAAAAACCAATGGTTTTTAAATCGATATCTTCTACCGTCATCCATGCTTGTAATGTACCCGCGGTTAACGCCAGAGGTAATCCAGAAGTAAAGCCAAGTAATAGAAGAATAAATGATTTATACCAAGTGGTTTGTTTGAAGGCGGGCTGAACCATGCAAAAATTCCTTTAAACGACCTGTTTTAAGTAACAGGTCGTTTATTCTAATAAAATTAACGGGCGTTAGATTTGATAAATTGACTGACTGAAGCGTCTTTTGCCATATCGTTAACGAGTTCACTTAAGACATTGTTAATCGCAGCGGCAATTTTCTCATTAGTTGCACCAAATGGACCTTGAACATTGTAGCTAGTACGGAATGTTTTGGTATTAGAACTGCCATTCGGTAAGGTGACGATAATTGAAATATCCGCTTTTGCACTGATATTATGACGAACACTTCCTTCACCAACATCTGCATTGAGTTTATTGATAACAATAATCACATCAGCAGAAGCCGGAGAACCTATCATAAAACCACGGGCTGTCATTTGTTTTTGTAAAACTTCTTGCATTAAAAATGCAATATCACGAGTTGGAACAAGGACTTCTAATTTACCGTTGCGGTTGATTTCCGCTAAGTTTTTTGATGCTCGTTTGTCTTGGCTTGAAATATTCAGTGAAATAGGGCGCATTGTTGGATCCGCCGCAGGAACTGACATCACTGGCTCGATAGATAATTTGTTACTAGGAGTTGCACAACCTGAAAGCAGTGTTAATGCAAAAACAGCACAGAGTAAATTTTTAATCATGAGGTAATCTCGGTTAAATATATCTGTTGTGTTAACAAGTAGAATAGGCTTCAAACTTTAGCCTATCATACCATTGCTGATAGGTTGCTAATATCCCCTTAACGAACGAAATTATCTGATTTTATCAATTGATTTTATTTCAAATTACTCTCGTTTTTACTCATGTATTTGACAATATTCGGTCAATGATTTTACTCAAGATGAAAAATAAGCGATTATCATCAGCAAAATTAAAAAGAATAAGCTCATCATTTTGTATTGATAAAGACTAAATCAATATAGTCTGGTTGACTTATTTTTTATTCGCCATGGTATAAAGGCTAGAGTATTAGGGGCAGAGATGATCCGTGATGATATTGAGAATAAGCTGATTTCACGCTTTTCACCGCATTTTTTACAAGTAATAAACGAAAGCCATCGCCATAATGTGCCCGAAGGCTCTGAAAGCCACTTTAAAGTCATTATCGTTAGTGATGATTTTAATGAAAAACGTAGTGTTTCACGCCATCGTGATGTGTACCAAACATTAGCTCATGAAATGGAAAATGGTGTTCATGCACTAGCATTGCACACCTTTACTTTGAGCGAATGGAATGAACAACAGGATAAAGCATTACGCTCTCCTGGGTGTCGTGGCGGAAGCCAAGAAGATTAACAACCTTATCGTTAATCGTGAGTAAATAGATCTTAAGATGCGTATTTTTTGTTCTTTATAGAGGAAAAAAGGGGCGAGTTGCTCGGTTTTATGAAAAAATTGAGGAATAAAACGGCTCTTTCTCGACTCAACCCCTCTAGATCGTTATAATGTCGCGTCTAATTTTCAGTAAGGTTTCGGGATGCTTCTGATATCAGGGATCCTCGTTTTTTTAAATGTGGCGGCCCCGGTTCTGAAAGGAAAATAAACTTAAATATGTCAATATCATGTTAGTTTCTTTTAAAGTAGACCGAGCACTAAAACTTATTTTGAGGTAACAAGATGCAAGTTTCTGTTGAAACGACTCAAGGCCTAGGGCGTCGTGTCACAATCACCGTACCAGCCGCTGATATCCAAACTGCTGTAGACAGTGAACTGAAAAAAGCTGCTAAAACTGTTCGTATTGATGGTTTCCGTAAAGGTCACGTTCCAATGTCAATGGTTAAACAGCGTTACGGTATGTCAGTACTGAATGATGTTCTGGGTGACCTGATGCAGCGTAATTTCATTAACGCTATTATCGAAAACAAAGTAAACCCAGTTGGCGCGCCTGACTACAAACCAGAGCAATACAAAGAAGGTGAAGACTTTGTTTACTCTGTAGAATTCGAAGTTTTCCCAGAAATCGAACTGAAAGATCTGGAAAGCATTGAAGTTGTAAAACCTGTCGTTACTGTTAAAGACGAAGACGTTGATAACATGTTAGAAACACTGCGTAAGCAACAAGCAGAGTGGAAAGACAAAGATGGCGAAGTTGCAGCAGAGGATCGCGTAACTGTTGATTTCAACGGTTCTATTGACGGTGAAGAATTTGAAGGTGGAAAAGCTGAAGATTTCGTACTGGCAATGGGTCAAGGTCGTATGATCCCAGGTTTCGAAGAAGGTGTTATCGGTCATAAAGCTGGCGAAGAATTCACAATTGATGTGACTTTCCCAGAAGATTACCACGCTGAGAACCTGAAAGGTAAAAAAGCACAATTCGCTATCAACCTGAAAAAAGTTGAAGAGCGTGAACTGCCAGAATTAACTGAAGAGTTCATCAAGCGTTTTGGTATTGCTGATGGTTCTGTTGATGGTTTACGTGCTGAAGTACGTAAAAACATGGAACGTGAACTGAAAAATGCAATCCGTACTCGTGTTAAATCACAAGTTATTGATGGCTTAGTTAAAGCAAACGAAGTTGACGTACCAGCAGCTGCTGTTGACAGCGAAATCGAAGTTCTGCAACGTCAAGCTGCTCAACGTTTTGGTGGCGACGAGAAACAAGCTCTGCAATTACCACGTGAACTGTTTGAAGAACAAGCTAAACGTCGTGTAATCGTTGGATTACTGTTAGGTGAAGTGATCAATAGTAATGAACTGAAAGCAGAAGACGACCGTGTTAATGCACTGATCGACGAAATGGCTTCAGCTTACGAAGATCCATCAGAAGTTGTTGAGTTCTACAACAAGAACGAACAACTGATGAACAACATCCGTAATCTTGCATTAGAAGAGCAAGCGGTAGAAAAAATCTTAGCAAATGCTAAAGTAACTGAAAAAGAAACTAACTTCACTGAACTGATGAACGAAGTTCAAATGGGTTAATTCTTAACCGCGAATATCGGTTTTAAGCAAAAACCCGTGGTTTTTACCACGGGTTTTTTTCAGTTTGTATATATTTATCAAATTTTGCCTTGAAATTTGAGCGATTATCTCCAGATAATTCTATATTCTCTTTATCACTCCTCGCGAGGCGCCTTGAATGTCTTGTGAGAGATTAGATCATTAGAAATGGTCATGATCAATTATCTCAAGTAAAATTGTTGTCATTGGCACCAATAAGAATGCAATAGGAGACAGACATGTCATTTAACGACACACAGGAACAATTCGCACCTAATATGGCTCTGGTGCCGATGGTTATAGAGCAAACTTCGCGAGGAGAGCGTTCTTACGACATTTACTCACGTTTATTAAAAGAACGTATTATTTTCCTGACTGGCCAAGTTGAAGATCACATGGCTAATCTTATCGTTGCTCAAATGCTATTTTTAGAAGCAGAAAACCCAGAGAAAGACATCAACCTGTATATCAACTCACCAGGTGGCGTAATTACTGCGGGTATGTCTATCTATGACACCATGCAGTATATCAAAGCAGATGTTAGTACAATTTGTATGGGGCAAGCGTGTTCAATGGGCGCTTTCTTACTATCTGCTGGTGCGAAAGGTAAACGTATTTGCTTACCTAACTCTCGTGTGATGATCCACCAACCGTTAGGTGGTTACCAAGGTCAAGCAACAGATATTCAAATTCATGCTCAAGAAATTTTGAAAGTAAAATCCCGTATGAATGAGCTAATGGCTCAACATACAGGTAAATCTATTGAAGAAATAGAGAGAGACACTGAGCGTGATCGTTTCTTATCCGCTAACGAAGCGTTAGAATACGGATTAGTGGATAAAGTCTATACTCAACGTAGCTAATCATTACACGTTGTAATAGCAACTGAATTAATACGTTTCCTTTGTTGGTCAATAATGCAAAGGAAGCGGCTATCAATATTTATGTAAAAAGACTTTCTTCTTCTTATAAATGATAAGAGGAATAACTAAGTGAGGTTGACTGATGACAGATAAGCGCAAAGATAGCTCAGGGAAGCTTCTGTATTGCTCTTTCTGCGGTAAAAGCCAGCATGAAGTGAAAAAATTGATCGCTGGTCCGTCGGTTTATATCTGTGATGAATGTGTCGATCTTTGTGTTGATATCATTCGTGAGGAAATAAAAGAACTGGCACCTCATCATGAACGCAGTGAATTGCCAACGCCACATGAAATCCGTAAGCACCTTGATGACTATGTTATCGGTCAGGAATTGGCTAAAAAAGTTTTGGCTGTTGCCGTTTATAACCATTATAAACGCCTGCGTAATGGCGATAAAGCCAATGGTGTTGAGCTAGGGAAAAGTAATATTTTGCTGATTGGCCCTACTGGTAGCGGTAAAACGTTATTAGCAGAGACATTAGCACGCTACCTTGATGTTCCTTTTACTATGGCAGATGCCACAACGCTGACAGAAGCGGGTTATGTGGGTGAAGATGTTGAAAATATCATTCAAAAACTGCTACAAAAATGCGATTACGATGTGCAAAAAGCACAACGTGGTATTGTTTATATTGATGAAATTGACAAGATCACTCGTAAATCTGAAAACCCATCAATCACTCGTGATGTGTCTGGTGAAGGTGTACAGCAAGCATTATTGAAATTAGTTGAAGGCACTGTGGCTTCTGTTCCTCCTCAAGGTGGACGTAAGCACCCACAACAAGAGTTTTTACAAGTAGATACTTCTAAGATCCTCTTTATCTGTGGTGGTGCATTTGCAGGGCTCGATAAAGTTGTTGCGCAGCGTTTAAATACACATTCAGGTATTGGTTTTGGCGCAGAAGTTAAAAGCCAAAAAGAGAAAGCTAGCGAAGGTGAATTATTAGCCCAAGTTGAGCCAGAAGATCTGATTAAATTTGGTCTTATCCCTGAATTTATTGGTCGTTTACCTGTTGTTGCAACGCTAGGCGAGTTAAACGAAGAAGCATTAATCCAAATCTTACAAGAACCTAAGAATGCACTGACTAAGCAATATCAGGCATTATTTAAATTAGAAGGTGTGGATTTAGAATTCCGTAAGGAAGCGCTGACTGCAATTGCGAAAAAAGCTATGGTACGTAAAACAGGTGCGCGTGGTTTACGTTCGATTGTTGAAGCAGCATTACTTGATACGATGTATGACCTTCCTTCATTTGAAAATGCAGAAAAAGTGGTCATTGATGAAGGTGTTATTAATGGAAAATCTGAGCCACTGGTTATTTATAGCCAACCAGAAAATCAGGCTTCAGGTGAATAATGCATCATAATTTGGCAATGTCTCTTATCTGACATTATCTAGTTTTCTCTCAAAATAAGAGAGAAATTTAAGATAAAGCGCGCCAGCGCAATAAAAATGAGGGAATTTTCCCTCATTTTGTTTTTTTAATGGGTAATGCTATTGAATGTCAGAAAAGTGCCCTTATATATTTTGACAATCCGTGGAATTAATTTTATTTGGTGACATGCGAATAAAATTACCTGTAAAAGCGTTAAGCTAAAAACGAAGAGAGAGCTCTATGAATCCTGAGCGTCCAGAACGTATTGAAATACCTGTATTGCCATTACGTGATGTCGTTGTATATCCGCATATGGTGATCCCGTTGTTCGTTGGTCGTGAAAAATCTATTCATTGCTTAGAAGCTGCGATGAACGACAACAAACAAATTATGCTGGTTGCGCAGAAAGATGCATCTACTGACGAACCAGGTGTTAATGATCTTTTTTCTGTTGGTACAGTTGCCTCTGTTTTACAGATGCTAAAACTGCCTGATGGAACAGTGAAAGTACTTGTTGAAGGTATTCGTCGTGCCAAAATTACGACGTTATCTGATAATGGTGAATACTTTCAGGCGAAAGCAGAATACCTTGAAACGCCAGCAGTTGATGAGCGCGAACAGGAAGTCTTAAATCGTACAACGATTAATCAGTTTGAAGGTTACATCAAACTGAATAAAAAAATTCCGCCAGAGGTATTAACCTCATTACATGCTATCGAAGAATCAGCGAAATTAGCAGACACCATTGCTTCTCATATGCCGCTGAAATTAAAAGATAAGCAAGCTGTACTTGAAATGTCTGATGTTACAGAACGCCTTGAATATTTAATGGCGATGATGGAATCAGAAATCGATCTGCTACAAGTTGAAAAACGCATTCGTAACCGCGTTAAAAAGCAGATGGAAAAGAGTCAGCGTGAGTATTATCTCAACGAGCAAATGAAAGCGATTCAAAAAGAATTAGGTGAGATGGATGATGCACCTGATGAAATGGAATCGCTGAAACGTAAAATCGACGCTGCAAAAATGCCAAAAGAGGCAAAAGAGAAGACAGAAGCGGAACTTCAGAAATTAAAAATGATGTCGCCAATGTCAGCAGAAGCCACGGTTGTACGTAGTTATATTGATTGGATGGTTCAAGTTCCTTGGAATAGCCGTAGCAAAGTTAAAAAAGACTTAGTGAAAGCACAAGAAGTTCTTGATACTGACCATTACGGCTTAGAACGTGTTAAAGAGCGTATCCTTGAATATCTCGCGGTACAATCTCGCGTTAGCAAAATTAAAGGACCAATTCTGTGCTTAGTTGGGCCTCCAGGTGTAGGTAAAACCTCACTGGGTCAATCTATTGCTAAAGCAACAGGCCGTAAATATGTTCGTATGGCGTTAGGTGGTGTACGTGATGAAGCTGAAATTCGCGGTCACCGTCGTACTTACATTGGTTCTATGCCAGGTAAATTAATTCAGAAAATGGCAAAAGTTGGCGTCAAAAATCCACTTTTCCTGTTAGATGAAATTGATAAGATGTCATCAGATATGCGAGGCGACCCGGCTTCTGCACTGTTAGAGGTGTTAGATCCAGAACAAAACATCGCATTTAACGACCATTATCTGGAGGTTGATTACGATCTGTCTGATGTTATGTTCGTGGCGACATCTAACTCCATGAATATACCAGCACCATTGTTAGATCGTATGGAAGTTATTCGTTTATCTGGTTATACCGAAGACGAAAAACTGAATATTGCTAAGCAACATTTGTTACCAAAACAGATTGAACGTAATGCGCTAAAACCAAGTGAGCTGACAATCCATGACAGCGCAATTATGGGCATTATTCGTTATTACACGCGTGAAGCAGGTGTACGTAGTTTAGAACGTGAAATTTCTAAATTATGCCGTAAAGCAGTAAAACAACTGTTAATGGATAGCACAATCAAACATATTGAGATTAACGAAGATAATCTCAAAGACTACTTAGGTGTTCGTAAAGTTGACTATGGTCGTGCTGATACTGAAAACCGAGTGGGCATGGTAACAGGACTTGCATGGACAGAAGTTGGTGGTGATCTACTGACTATTGAAACAGCAAGTGTACCAGGTAAAGGCAAGCTAACATTCACTGGCTCTTTAGGTGAAGTGATGCAAGAGTCTATTCAAGCGGCAATGACAGTGGTTCGTGCTCGTGCTGATAAACTTGGTATTAATGGCGATTTCTATGAAAAACGTGATATGCACGTACACGTTCCTGAAGGTGCAACACCAAAAGATGGTCCAAGTGCAGGTATCGCAATGTGTACTGCATTGGTATCAAGCCTAACAGGTAACCCTGTACGTTCGGATGTTGCAATGACGGGTGAAATTACGTTACGCGGACAAGTATTGCCAATTGGCGGACTGAAAGAAAAGTTACTTGCTGCACATCGTGGTGGAATTAAGACAGTTCTTATCCCAGATGAAAATAAACGTGATTTAGAAGAAATTCCTGAAAATATTGTTGCTGATCTGGATATTCACCCAGTGAAAACAATTGAGGAAGTTTTATCGCTAGCCCTGCAAAATTCGCCGTTTGGCATGGAAGTTGTGACTGATAAATCACACTAAAGAGTGATGTTAGTCATAAATTATAGCTAAAAAAAAGGCTGGGTAAGTAATAAAAGCTTGCCAGCCTTTTTTTGTGTCGCTAATTTAATTGGGATTTTAATTAAAAATGCTGTTTTATCGGTCTTGCTATATCTAAAAAGGCTTGATATAACGACGTTTGCAAAATTTGCCATTAATGGTGAAAAATAACGCATAAAATTATGGGGATGAAAGCGTGAATAAAACTCAACTGATCGACAAAATTGCTGCAAATGCAGATATCTCAAAAGCGGCAGCAGGTCGTGTTGTAGATGCTCTGGTTGCTTCTATCACTGAATCTTTACAAAAAGGTGATGATGTAGCATTAGTAGGTTTCGGTACTTTCACTGTACGTGACCGTGCAGCTCGTACAGGCCGTAACCCACAAACAGGTAAAGAGATCCAAATTGAAGCTGCAAAAGTTCCTGCATTCCGTGCAGGTAAAGGCTTAAAAGACGCAGTTAATCAATAATAGTTGAACTTATTTTCTGCCAATGTGTTATTAGCTTAACGTTATGGATAAACAGAAAACGACTCAATTAAAAAATGGAGCGCATCTTTTTGAGATGCGCTTTTCTTTTTTTTAGGTTATAAATCACGATTAAACCTTGTATTCTCTGGCGATAAGACGTGAAACTGAAGTAGTCATTTGATAGAATGACGCGTTGTTCTATAACTGAAATAGACAACAATGAATGATTCAGTGATGAGTTAAATGGTTATCGTAATCAATGAATCAAATAATGCTGTTTAGTTTTTCTTAGTTATAGAAAGTGCGTGTTAAGACTGCGCATTAATACGGGACTGGCTGTTTTTAATGATTGTCGCGTGTCGCGACATTTTGATATTAAGCCAGCATGGGCATATTATCTTTTCGCTGTGCTCAAAATAGTCGTGTAACACCCATAAAAATAATTTTTATTTCACCAAACGGAGCCTCGTCTCGTTATGATGGACAACATTCGTTCCACTGCTAATAATCCATTTATAAAGATATTATTAGCTGTGATCATCCTCTCCTTCGTCCTAACTGGTGTGGGCGGATATCTCTTTAGTTCGGGCGTTAATGATGCTGCTGAAGTTAACGGATATAAAATTAGCCGTTCTCAATTAGAGCAAACTTATCAGCAACGTCGAGCTCAATTACAACAAGATATGGGGGAAAATTTTGCTGCTCTTGCTTCATCGGAAGAAGGTCAGAAACTTATTCGCCAACAAGCGCTTGATATGCTGATCAACCAAGCATTACTTGATCAATTTGCACAAAATCTGGGTATTTCAGCCGGTGATCAGCAAATTAGAGATGCTATTTTTGCACTTCCTTACTTTCAAACTGACGGCAAATTTGACAATAAAAAATATGTCGATTTATTGAAAGGCAATAATATTGATGCAGATGCCTTTGCAGAAGGTATTCGTCAAAATCTTATCAACCAGCAATTAAAATTTTCTATTCAAGGTACAGATTTTGCCTTAGATAGTGAAGTTAAAGAATTTGCAGGCTTAATGCTACAAAGCCGTAATGTACGCTTAGCATCATTAGACATTCAGCCATTCCTTGAAAAAGAAACGGCCTCTGATGAAGAAGTGAAAGCGTTCTATGAGCAAAACAGCCAAATGTTCATCGCGCCAGAGCAATTTAAAATTAGCTATATCCAATTAAATGCTCAAAAAGATTTTAATAACATCAACATTACTGATGAAGAAGCGAAGGCTTACTATGATAGTAATATTGATGAATTCACAGCTGCAGGACAAAAACAATACAGCATCTTAGTATTAGCAGATGAAGCAGCAGCTAAAGCGGCAGAAGAAGAGCTGAAAAAAGGCGCTGATTTTGTTTCGTTAGTGAAAGAAAAATCTATTGATAGTTTTTCTAAAAAACAAAATGGTTCTTTAGGTTGGATAACTATCGGACAAGAATTACCCGAGCTGGCTAATGCAAGTTTGACAGAAAAAGGCCAAATTTCTAAGCCTGTTAAAATCAGCAATGGTTACGCAATTTTCCGCCTTGATGATGTTAAACAATCTGTTGTAAAACCATTTGATGAAGTGAAAACAGATTTATTGGCTAAAATGCGTGAAAATAAAGCAATTGATGATTTCTTCGCATTACAACAAAAAGTGAGCCAAGCTGCGTCTAACGACAACGACACATTAGCGCCTGCCGCTAAAGCGGGCAATGTAACTGTTGTTAATACTGATTGGTTTGATGAAAACACAGTTCCTGCACCATTAAATAATGAAAAACTCACCCAGTTAATTTTTGGTGGTTCATTAGTGGATGAAAATGGCCCAACAGGCATGAATTCAGATATGGTGACGTTAGGTAATGACAGTGCATTTATCATGCGTGTAGAAGGTTATAAGCCCTCAGCAAGTCAACCATTAGATAAAGTACGCGATCAAGTTGTTATGCTGGTTAAACAGCAAAAAGCATCACAAGCAATGAATGCACAAGCTCAAAAACTTTTAGCTGCATTGAAAGAAGGCAAAGGCGAAGAAGCACTTAAAGCTGCTAATATTTCGTTTGGTAGTGAAGAAAGCATTGTTCATTCATCTGCAACAGATGTAGTACAAACTGCTATTTTCTCTATGCCAAAACCTGCTGAAGGTAAAAAAGAGTATGGTATGACTAATGTACCTGGTACTAAAGTCGTCCTCATTCAATTAGACAGCGTAACAGATGGCAAACCAACATCTGAACAACTAGAGTTTATGACTAATCTCTATCGTGCTCAGATGGGCGAAGAAGCGTTACAACTCATGTTACGTGATCTAAAAGATAACGCTAAAATTGAAATTTTTGATAAAGATTATCAATAATCAATTTTGAATTATTACATTGAAAACCCAGCATAAAGCTGGGTTTTTTTATGGCAGCTATCCTTGATAATGTAAATAATAACTCCGCCTCTCGAAAAACTCATGTTTGAGAGCGAGCCCGACAATTTTTTGTAATACTTTTTTTATTCATTTTTATTTTTCGTGACTTCTCGAGGTTTTATTTTTATGTAATTGCTGATTGATCAATATATTGGCATTCTTCTTCTGCATTCAGAAATCTCTGTATGTCATCGAATTTGAAATTATTGAATAAAAGGAAATTATGATTATGAAGATGGATAAAAAAGTGTTATCAGGTTTTATGGCCTCTATTTGCCTTGCTTTGGGATTAGGTCTTTCTCCTCTCTCTTATGCAGAAGAAACCCCGGCTTCAACACCAACGGTTTCTATCGAAACTCACACCTCAGTTGATCGTGATGCTAAAGAAAATAAAGCTAACACAGAAGGTAAAGTTAATTTAAATACGGCAACAGTAGATGAGCTAATGGGATTAAAAGGAATAGGAAAAGCGAAAGCGCAAGCCATTATTGATTATCGCGAGCAGTTAGGGCGTTTTACCTCTATTGATGAACTTGAAAAAGTTTTTGGAATTGGTATGAAGTTAGTTGATCAAAATCGTGATTTTATCGTTATTAATTAAGGTATTCATTCTTATACGATGTTGAGCATAAGTGACAGCAGAAACGTGAATATTAATTGAAAATCCCCGTGTTTCTCTTTGATTTTTTTGATAAGAGAAACACGTTTTCTTAGCGTTTTCTGTTCTGAAAGAAAACGAAATAAACCTATATCAGAAATTACTAAATTTATTTTCTTGGCTATATTTATGGTATCGCAAAAAAACTTTATAAAAAGTTTATAAGAATAATCAAGAGGTAATAAATTGATATGAGTACATTAATTAAAGTTTATGGCTTCCATTTAGATGTTTTTGAACATGTGAATAATGCACGTTATCTTGAGTTTTTAGAGCAAGCTCGATGGGATTGGATTGAGCAACATTTAGATTTTGATTGGTTTAAGCGCAATGGCTTGGCGTTAGTGGTTGCTAATATCAATATTAATTATCGCTTACCTGCAAGCTTAGGTGATGAGTTACTGATTGATTGCGATGTTGCTGAAGTAGGGATTAAAAGTGGCGTACTTTCTCAGAAGATCGTGAGAAAAAAAGACGGCGCACTTATCTCTGATGCATTAATCACGTTTGTTCTTGTAGACATTAACACCAAAAAAGCATTGACATTAACAGATCTGCTAAGAGAGAAGCTTGAGTATGTACGTCAATCATCCTAATACACAAAGAGAGTATTAGAGATCTCTCACTCAATGCTATTAGACTAATCAAATATGATTTAATGCAGTGATAATGTTTGATGAATTATCACTGCATGAGCAAATAGAACGGTGGGGAAGCAAAGTAATTATGATGATTTAAGGCCTACTTTCTGTTTCATCGCCTGCATAATTGGTGTTTTATCGGCTAAGTAAGTGCTTAATCCTCGTTGTCTTAAATGGCAGGCTGCACATTCACCACAGCCATCACCTTGAATACCGTTATAGCAAGTTAAGGTTTCGTGACGAACGAAATCTAACTTCTTATAGTAATCAGCAAGGGCCCAAGTTTCAGCTTTATCTAACCACATTAATGGTGTGATAAATTTAATATCACGTGCAATACCTAAGCTGACAGCATGATTTAGTGCTTTTACAAATTCATCACGACAATCAGGGTAACCAGAGAAATCTGTTTCACAAACACCAGTGATGACACTCTCTGCACCAATTTGATAAGCGTAAATTGCCGCTAAAGTGAGGAAAAGGATATTTCTACCTGGCACGAAGGTACTAGGAATATCACTTTCTTCACTTTCTTTGAAATCAGGAACAGGAATATTGTCGCGAGTTAGGCTACTGATAGCGAGTTCATTGAGTAAACTTACATCTAAAACTTTATGCGCAGTTGCTCCCAGTAATTGACTAACTTTTTGTGCTACCTCAATTTCTTCTTTATGGCGTTGACCATAATTAAACGTAATACAATGTACTTCATCGTACTTTTCCAATGCTTGAATAAGGCAGGTTGTCGAATCTTGTCCACCACTAAAGACAACGACCGTTTTTTTCATCAGAATACTCCTGAATATTGAATTTCTATAAGGATTAGTACGCATAAAAGTACATATATTATGGCAATTTATTACCGATTTATCATTAGATGATTACTCTTATAGTAAGGGGCAGGTTATCATTATTTTTTGTAGGGGCATATTTTGAAGGAGTATCTATGTTAGATAAGATTGACCGTAAACTATTAGCGCTATTACAGGAAGATTCAAGCCTCTCACTGAATACTTTGGCTGAGGCTGTTAACCTAACCTCAACACCTTGCTGGAAACGATTGAAAAGACTAGAGGATGAAGGGTATATTCGTAAGCGCGTTGCGCTGCTTGATAGTGAAAAAATCGGGCTAGGTCTAACAGTTATTGTTATGATTAGAACACAGCAACATAATAGCGAATGGTACGAACAGTTTGTTTCATTTGTTAAGCAAATGCCAGAAGTACTGACATTCTATCGAATGGCGGGTGAGTGTGATTATCTAATGCATGTTGAAGTAGTAGACATGAAAAGTTACGACCTATTTTATAAGCGTATGGTTAATGGCGTACCGGGTCTTATTGATGTGACTTCTAACTTCGCAATGGAAAAAATTAAATACACAACGGCAATGCCGATACCTGAATAAGGTTCATCTTTACCAACTGGCACTTTTATTTTTGTATAACCTTAGGATTTAAGGCGTGGCTCTATTTTCACAGCTCAGTTGGTATTTTCTCAGTGAATGGCGTCGTTATGTAGGTGCCATTTTCTTATTGATGGTTATCGCAGTATTACAGGTGATCCCCCCGAAAATTGTTGGGATCATTGTGGATGGTGTCGATAACCATAGTCTGACATTTAGCCAAGTAATGAATTGGATTGGTGTGATGGTATTAATTGCCCTCGCAGTTTATCTTTTACGTTATTTTTGGCGTCTTTGGTTATTTGGTGCATCTTATCAACTAGCAGTGAAACTGCGGATGCAAATTTACCAACAACTTAACCAGCAATCCTCTTCATTTTATCACCGCTATCGTACAGGTGATTTAATCGCACGTACCACCAATGATGTTGATAAAGTCGTTTTTGCAGCGGGCGAAGGTGTATTGACCTTAGTGGATTCTATGGTTATGGGGCTTGCTGTGCTTGTCATGATGAGTATTCAGTTAAGTTGGGAACTAACATTAATTTCATTATTACCTATGCCAATCATGGCAATTTTAATTAAGCGATATGGCGATAAACTACACAGCCGCTTTAAAACTGCACAGGCACTTTTCTCTTCACTCAATAATCAAGCACAAGAAAGCCTGAGTAGTATTCGCATGATCAAATCATTCGGACTAGAGCAACAGCATGCCTCTCGTTTTGATGATGTTGCAAAAGAAACTGGACGCCAAAATATGCGTGTTGCACGAATTGATGCGCTATTTGATCCTACTATTTTCATCGCTATTGGTTTTGCTAATTTACTCGCTGTGGCTGGAGGTAGTTATTTTGTTATTAATGGCAAAATGACATTGGGTGAACTAACTAGCTTTGTAATGTATTTGGGGCAAATGATCTGGCCAATGCTGGCATTAGCATGGATGTTCAATATTGTTGAGCGTGGTAGTGCTGCTTATAGCCGGATTAATAGTTTATTGGATGAAAAACTCGATATGGTTGATGGTGAATTATCACCAAAGCAAGGTCGAGGTGTGTTATCTGTTGATATCAAACGTTTCCAATATCCCGAACAAACAACAGAAACACTGAAAAATGTTCATTTCACATTATCACCCGGTGAAATGTTGGGTGTTTGTGGAATGACTGGAAGTGGAAAAAGTACATTACTTTCTGTTATTCAACGACTTTATGATGTGACTGAAGGTGAGATTTGTTTTCAATCTATACCTATTTATCAATTGAAACTTGATGAATGGCGAGCACGATTGGCCGTTGTTAATCAAACACCTTTCCTATTTTCAGATACCATCGCGGGAAATATTGCCTTAGGGCGTCCTGATGCGACAAAAGAAGAAATAGAGTCTGTTGCGAAACTGGCAAATATTCATGAGGATATTTTACGCTTACCGGAAGGATATCAAACACAAGTCGGTGAAAAGGGCGTGATGTTATCTGGTGGACAAAAACAGCGTATTTCTATTGCTCGAGCACTATTATTGGATGCTGAAATTTTATTATTAGATGACGCTCTATCCGCTGTTGATGGACAGACTGAATATCAAATTTTGCAAAACTTGTCGCAATGGCGAAAAGACAGAACGTTAATTATTAGCGCTCATCGCTTATCTGCATTAGTTGGTGCTACTAATATTTTAGTTTTAAAACAGGGTGAGATTATAGAGCAAGGTACACATCAGCAATTAATTTCAATACCAGGTTGGTATCAAGATATGTACCATTATCAGCAATTAGAGGCCGCGCTGGATGACGATGAATAAAAATAAATCCGTTAAAGCGCTATTACCTGCATTAAAGCGTCTTTTGACTTATGGTAAAAACTATCGCAAGCCTATGGCATGGGGTGTCATTATGTTGTGGGCAGCTGCCATTGCAGAAGTGGGAGGCCCATTAATTGTTGGTTATTTTATTGATGCAAAAGTTGCCACAAATAATGTGGAGTTAATGTCATCATTAGGCCTGGCGTTAGCTTTCATCCTTTTACAGGTGATCGCTGCCACACTTCACTATTACCAAGCTATTGTGTTTAATCATGCGGCAGTTGGGGTTGTACAACAATTACGCACTGATGTAATGAGTGCGGCACTAAAACAGCCATTAAGTGCTTTTGATAATCAGCCTGTAGGGCAATTAATTTCTCGTGTAACAAATGACACTGAGACGATTAAAGATTTGTTTGTGAACGTGTTACCAACATTATTCCGAGCGGTTGCTTTAGTGGTTGTAATGCTGATCGCCATGTTCTTATTAGAATGGCAAATGGCATTAATCGCGATGACAATCTTCCCTGCAGTTATTGGTGTAATGATGCTTTATCAGCGACTTAGTACGCCGATAGTTCGTAATGTGCGTCATTTTCTCGCCAATATAAATGATGGTTTCCATGAAGTCATCAATGGCATGTCAGTTATTCAGCAATTTAGGCAACAAGCTCGATTTGGTGAAAGAATGTCAGATGACAGCTGGCAACATTACCAAGCACGTATGAAAGCGTTAAAACTTGATGGCCTGTTATTACGTCCTTTACTAAGTATGCTCTCTGCGTTGGTTCTGTGTGGTTTATTAATGCTGTTTGGGTATCAAGGCAGTGCTGTTATTGGTGTTGGGGTTATTTATGCATTTATTAGTTATTTAGGTCGATTAAATGAACCCTTGATCACCCTTACATCTCAGCAGTCGATTTTACAACAGGCAGTTGTCTCTGGTGAACGTGTTTTTGAACTAATGGATGCTCCTTTGCAGCGCTACGGTTCATCATCACACACCATCACCCAAGGTAATATTGACGTTAGCTCTCTTTGGTTTGCGTATCGTGATGAGCAATGGGTATTAAAAGATATCAATTTAACTATTCCTGCTCGTCATTTTGTCGCATTTGTTGGGCACACAGGAAGTGGAAAGAGTACTTTAGCTAGTTTATTAATGGGAAATTACCCTTGGCAAAAAGGGAGTATCTTTTTAGATAATCAACCGTTAGAAGCGTACTCTCACGCCGCATTGCGCAGTGGTATTGCGATGGTGCAGCAAGATCCTGTTTTATTGTCAGGTTCACTGCATGACAATATTACATTAGGGCGTGAATGTGATGAGTCACATTTATGGCATGTTCTAGAGACAGTACAACTTGATCAGTGGGCTAAAGCATTACCTGAAGGGCTACAAACAGAACTTGGTGAGCAAGGTAGCCGCTTATCTGCTGGGCAAAAGCAGTTACTTGCATTGGCTCGTGTACTATTAATACCTCCTCGTATTCTTATTCTGGATGAGGCAACAGCAAATATTGACTCAGGAACAGAACAAGCCATACAGAAAGCGTTAAAAGTGGTTAGAGAAAAAACGACACTGATTATTATTGCTCATCGACTCTCCACTATTATTGAAGCCAATGAAATTGTGGTGCTTCATCGTGGTGCAATTGTCGAGCAGGGCGATCATGCTAAGTTACTCTCACAAAAAGGCAGATACTATAATATGTATCAATTACAGCAAGTCAGAGAGTCTTTACAAGAACAAGATCCTATTGAAGTAGAATAATAACCTTAAATAAAAAATATAATTTTAAAGGGCACATCATTTTTATGTATGTGCCCTTTTTTATTTCCCGATTATCTTGCTTTGAGCAAAATAGCCGTCATCTTTTTGCACCAATTCGGTGAATCTTTTCACTTTAATTGTTTTAAATATTTATTTTTTTATAAATATCAATCAATTAAATAGTGGCATATCTTTTGCTTTGCTATATAGACTTTGCTCTTTCAAATATCGACGAGGTTTATATGAAATATATCATCGCCATTATTAAGCCATTTAAATTAGAAGAAGTACGAGAGTCACTTTCTGAGTTAGGCATAAAGGGAATGACAATCAGTGAAGTAAAGGGATATGGGCGACAGAAAGGACATGCAGAGCTATATAGAGGAGCAGAATACGAAGTTAATTTTCTGCCCAAAGTAAAAATAGAACTCGCTATTTGTGATGAACAACTTGAGCCTGTTATGCAAGTGATTATGCAAGCGACAGATACAGGAAAAGTAGGAGATGGAAAAATTTTTGTTTTGGAATTATTGCAGGCAGTCCGTATTCGTACCGGTGAATCTGGTGATGAAGCACTTTAAAGGAGATATTCGATGAAACGCTTACTTTCTTTGCTATTAATGTTAGTGCTTACACACTTTTCTTCATCTGTATTTGCGACTGAAACAGTGACTGTTGATAAAGCCGATAATGGTTTTATGTTGATATGTACTGCTTTGGTTTTCTTTATGACTATACCCGGTATCGCCTTGTTTTATGGAGGATTACTAAGAAGTAAAAACGTACTTTCTTTGATCACACAAGTGATGATGATCTTTAGTGTTGTGGTCATTCTTTGGATAACTTTTGGCTATAGTTTGGCTTTTACTGTGGGCAATAAAGTCTGGGGTGGGTGGTCACTTACTTTTTTGAATAACGTATCACTGGATTCACTCTCTGGTTCAATTAATCAGTATGTGCATGTTGCTTTTCAAGGATCGTTTGCTGTTATCACTGTTGCATTAATTGTTGGAGCATTAGGAGAGCGCATTCGTTTTTCTGCATTGCTTATTTTTACGATTATTTGGTTCACTTTTTCTTATATCCCTATTGCTCATATGGTATGGGGAGAAGGTGGCTGGTTAATCGATGATGGTGCATTAGATTTTGCTGGGGGAACCGTCGTACATATTAATGCTGCTATTGCAGCTCTTGTTGGTGCTTACTTACTTGGAAAACGACGTGATAGTCAGCATACAGCGCTTAAACCTCATAATTTGCCCATGGTTTTTACAGGTACGGCTGTACTTTATATCGGTTGGTTCGGTTTTAATGCAGGCTCTGCTGGCAGTGCAAATGCGATTGCAGCTTTAGCGTTTTTAAATACGGTAGTTGCAACAGCGGGAGCCGTACTTTCTTGGACTGCATCAGAATGGATAACCAGAGGTAAGCCCTCTATGTTAGGTGGTTGTTCAGGTTGTATTGCAGGGTTAGTGGCGATTACGCCTGCTGCTGGCACAGTTGGAGTGATGGGCGCTTTATTTATTGGTGTAATGGGAGGGATTATTGGGCTTTGGGGGGTTGTTGTTTTGAAGCGTTGGTTAAAAGCCGATGATGTTTGTGATGTTTTTGGTATTCATGGTACTTGCGGTATTGCAGGTTGCCTATTAACAGGGATATTTACAGCTTCATTTTTAGGTGGTGTAGGGTATAGCGATGGTATGACACTGAGTAAACAGGTTTTAATTCAATTAATGAGTGTTGTGATTACAGTAATTTGGTCTGGTGCTGTTGCTTATATCAGTTTTAAAATCGCAGATAAGCTGGTGGGGTTACGCGTTTCTGAAGAGGAAGAGCATGATGGATTAGATTTAACAACTCATGGTGAAAGAGCTTATCAGCAGTAATTGTCTATTCCCCCTCTTTTGAGGGGGGAATATGCCAAAATATTATTTTGAATGTTTAGTACGTTTTTGGCGAATAACTCCTTCCTGAACAGAAGATGCTACTAGCTGACCGTTTGTATTAAAGAATTTACCTCTCACAAATCCTCTACCACCTGATGCTGAAGGACTTTCAATCACATAAAGCAACCAATCATCCACACGGAATGGACGATGAAACCACATCGAATGGTCAATTGTAGCAACTTGCAGGCTTGTATCCATAAAGCCTAAACCATAAGGTTGGAGAGCGGTTGGTAAAAAGTCAAAATCAGAGACATAGCCAAGCAAGTATTGATGCAAGAAAGGATCAGATGGCATTTCACCACGACTACGATACCAAACATAACGTTCAGCAGGCGCTTTAGAGTAGCCAAAAGGGCTAAAATATTGCACTGGACGCGCCTCAAAAGGCGTTTCTCGTAGTGCTAAAGATTTAATCGGTTCAGGTAATTTAGGCGCTAATTTCTTTAAAATCTCATGTTGTGAAATAAGTTCATTTGGAAAAGGAACATCTGGCATTGCATCTTGATGTTCAAAACCTTCTTCAAATTCTTGAAAAGAAACCGTCATATAGAAAATAGGCTTACCGTGCTGGATCGCACTGACTCTACGAGTGCTAAATGAGCCACCATCACGGATAAATTCTACATCATAAACGATAGGCTTATGGCTATCACCAGGACGTAAAAAGTAGCTATGAAATGAGTTGATATAACGGTTATCAGCAATTGTCTGTTTTGCAGCGTATAGTGCTTGTCCTACTACTTGCCCACCAAAAACTTGAGGTAATCCTAAATCTTCGCTTTGACCTCTAAATAGACCTTCTTCTATTTTTTCAAGTGCCATCAAATTGATGAGATCTTTCAATGCTTGACTCATAGTGTACCTGTATCATTAGATCTGGTTATTTTTTATAAAGTTGATTATATACAATCCTAAGAAGATAAAAAATAATCTCCCTTTTTTCTCTTAGATCGCAACCTAATGATAAATGCACAGAGTTGATGGAGATTATTATTTATCAGCTTATTGAATACCCTCTGATGAATTTATGAGAGGAAAAAAGAGCGTTAAAGGCAATTGAATAATCAGTGAGTACATATTTGGATAATTAATCATCACTTAGGCTTGCTTTCCTTGCTATTTAAGTCAGTTTAAAACATAATGCGTGTCGTCTTAGCAATAAGACAATCTATGGGGTCTTGTTGGTTCTCCCGCAACGCTAACTTGTTAACTCGGTCAGGTCCGGAAGGAAGCAGCCATGGCAGGTGTCGCGTGTGCCGGGATGTCGCTGGCAAGGCCCCACCCAATTTCTAGTCCTTCATAATTTCTAATCTCTCATAATTATTATCTCCTAAGGTTATTTATTTCCCTTTATATTTTAACTTACTATACGTGTTTTTGAGCGCTGTTTTCTTTAGGTTTAAGAGTCAATATTATTGAATAGAAAATAGTATGCTCAATGTATCAATTTATTATTGGAAAATTTACGGTAGTGTTTATAAATGGAAGGAATATTCGGGTAAAGCAATGCAGTCATGCCGTAATAAGTCAACGGCATGATGGTGTGTAATCATTCTACTGATAAGAAAACGTGAATAAAACGATATCTAAATTAAGCAATAATAACCCTACTACTATAAAAAATAAAAATAGCAAAAATAAAGCTAAGGTAATTAAATAGAACTAGATTATCTTACAAATTTCCAAACAGACGCTGGGATTTTATCATATAGCTTATTCATTGTGAGTTCGGCTAAACGGTGGTCTGCGGCTGAATAAAACAGCTCCAGTTCATCATCAGATAATTCATATTTGTTTTTTTCAATCACACGCTCTAATGTTTCGATTGAAGTACATTTTCTTAAACGCATTAGATAGTCTGTCTTAGTCATGTTGTCTTTTCTCTATTATTAAAATAAAACTAAAGATAATTAAATTTACTTAATATAACTTTTTGGGTTTTTGGCAATGAGAGTTAAAAGTGACAAGTTTAACTCTTTCCAATTATTGATATCTGAGTAAGAAATTGATGTATTACCAAATAAACGATAAGTCTCTTCAAGGTACTCATCTATAAGCGTATTAATGGCATGTTTATCTGGGTATTTAATCTTAAATTTCCAACTAAAGTCCATAATGTGTTCAATTAGGACATTAAGGTCAACGCTTTTTGTGCTACTCAGATCGTTGTGCCAAACTGTGCTACCTTTATCTAATGAGCCTAAAGCTTGCTGCAATAGCTCTTCACATAAAAATGACAATTCAGCTAAATCTACTTTTTCTGGTGAATATTCGTCCATAACATATCGTAATTGAATTAATAGAAAATATTCATTAATAATGATAAATACTTAAAATTGAACTTATTAACGAGAGACATCACATAATTCATTAATGGATTAATAAAAAAACATAAACTTGAAAATGGGTGTTTATATTTACTCATATGCTAAAAGAGTTTAATAGTTATATTTATTATTTCTAACAAAGTAATAGCATATCAAAAGATAATACTAAGCACTCAATTGCACTCTAATGAGTTTAAAATTTATACAATAAGTATTTCTTTGCTTAATATAGCACTATTATTGCATAAGTCACTATCTGAACAACAGAATTTTGTCTATTTTCGTAAAAATCAATAAATCTCAATTAAAGAGTGTTTTTCTTAACGTAATGATTGTCTTTGTTTTTATTATGATTTGAATGTTTAAGCGTGCAATAGAGGCATAATTATCGCTGTTATTTATAAATAACAGAACTGTTTAATTTTGACAAAAAGTCACATATAAGAAAAAAAATAAAATAAATTTATTGATTAAAGAGATATTTCCTAAAAATAATATAATGAGATAAGTTTTCATTTAAAACAAGACATCAATAGATAAAGAAAAAGGTCGCTTTCGCGACCTTTTTGGCATTCTCACTCAAATTCATTCAAATTAGTGTGAATGATTTGGATGCTCTAAATCTTCATTTTTCTTCGCGAATCGTCTACGGATCACGACGAAGAAAATAGGAACGAAGTAGATAGCAAGGGAAGTTGCGGCAATCATACCACCAAATACACCTGTACCTACGGAGTTCTGAGCACCAGAACCTGCGCCGTTACTTAATACCAGAGGAATAACCCCTAACATAAAGGCCAATGAAGTCATTAGAATTGGACGTAGACGCATTCTTACGGAGTCTAACGTTGCTTCTATGAGTCCTTTGCCTTCTTTCTCCATCAGATCTTTGGCGAATTCAACAATTAATATTGCGTTTTTCGCCGATAACCCAATGGTTGTTAAGAGCCCAACCTTAAAGTAAACGTCGTTTTCAAGACCTCTGAGTGATGTTAATGCAAGCGCACCGATAACACCCAGTGGAACGACTAACATAACTGAGAACGGTACTGACCAGCTTTCATAAAGAGCAGCAAGGCAAAGGAATACGACTATCAAGGAAATGGTATACAGCGCTGGAGCCTGGTTACCTGATAAACGTTCTTGATATGACATTCCTGTCCATTCATAGCCGATACCGCTTGGTAATTTACTGGCGAGATCTTCCATCATCAGCATTGCGTCACCACTACTTTGACCTGGTGTTGCACTACCTTGAATTTGAACTGCTGGTAAACCGTTATAACGCTCTAAACGAGGAGAACCGTATAACCAAGGATCTTTACTTGTATCAATGAATGATGAGAATGGAACCATCTGACCGACATTGTTACGAACATAAAGATTACCAATATCTTGTGGCAACATGCGGAATTGTGATTCAGCTTGAACGTAAACTTTCTTAACACGACCACGGTCGATAAAGTCGTTAACGTAACTACCACCAAACATGGTACCTAATGTTGAATAGATATCGCTAATTGCAACACCTTGAGCTTGTGCTTTCTCTAGGTCAATATATAGACGATACTGTGATGTATCTTCCTGACCATTAGGACGCACACCCATTAACATTTCAGGCTGTTGCGCTGCCATTCCGAGTAATTGATTTCGAGCTTCCATGAGTTTATCGTGACCGAGGTTGGCTTTATCCACTAACTCGAATTCGAAACCACCCGCAGAACCTAACTCAACAATTGCTGGAATATTAAATGAGTAAACAAAGGCTTCCTTAATTTGGGATAATGCCATATTGGCACGCCCTACAATTGCCGGAACTTTGTCTTCATCTGCTTTACGCTCACTCCAATCATTCAATACAACGAAGACTAGGCCCATATTTTGCCCTTGACCACCGAAGCCGAAGCCACTTACGATAAAGACAGATTTAACGAGCTCTTTTTCATCGGTATTGAAGTAGTCATTTACTCTTTCCAGAACGTCTTGTGTTTGTTCTTGTGTTGAACCCGCAGGTAACTGAACCATTGTCAGTAATACCCCTTGGTCTTCTTCGGGTAAGAACGATGCAGGTAAGCGAATAAACATTAACGCCATACCAGCCACTAATAAAACGTAAATTAATAAGTAACGACCAGTACCACGAAGTGTACGGGATACGCTGTCAGTATAGTGATGACTACTCTTTTCAAAGGTACGGTTAAACCAACCAAAGAAACCAGTTTGCACACCATGACTACCTTTCGGTACAGGTTTTAACATCGTTGCACAAAGTGCAGGTGTTAAAATCAAGGCAACGAAAACAGACAGCACCATTGCTGATACGATAGTGATAGAGAACTGGCGATAAATCGCACCAGTTGAACCACCAAAGAATGCCATTGGAATAAATACCGCTGAAAGCACTAGGGCGATACCGACCAGAGCACTTTGGATTTGTCCCATAGATTTACGTGTTGCTTCTTTAGGTGATAAACCTTCTTCTTGCATAACACGTTCGACGTTTTCTACCACAACGATGGCGTCATCCACCAGAAGCCCGATGGCAAGCACCATCGCAAACATCGTCAAGGTATTTATCGAATAACCAAACGCCGAGAGTATGGCGAAAGTACCTAACAATACAACAGGTACTGCAATTGTTGGGATTAACGTAGCACGGAAGTTCTGTAAGAACAGATACATAACTACGAATACCAGCATGATGGCTTCAATAAGCGTTTTTACCACTTCGAAAATAGAGATCTTAACGAATGGCGTTGTATCATAAGGATAAACGACCTCTAATCCCGCAGGGAAGAACGGTTCCATTTCAGCTAATGCAGCACGTACAGCTGTCGCGGTATCTAATGCGTTAGCTCCTGTTGCTAACTTAATACCAATACCAGAAGCAGGTAGGCCATTAAAGCGAGCAATAGTGCTGTAGTTTTCAGCCCCCATTTCAACAATACCCAGATCTTTTAGCTTAACCTGCGAACCGTCAGTGTTGACTTTCATCAGGATGTCGCCAAATTGCTCTGCGGTATTAAGTCGAGTTTGAGCAATAATAGATACGTTTAAACGCTGACCAGGAACAGGAGGTGTGCCCCCTAATTGACCCGCAGCCACTTGGTTATTTTGCGCTCTAATTGCACCAATAACGTCAAGTGTTGTCATGTTATATTTCACCAATTTATCTGGATCTAACCAAATACGCATTGCGTATTGGGTACCAAATAACTGGGTTTCACCCACACCGGTTACACGGCTTAACGGGTCTTTAATCGTTGCACCCACATAGTCTGCAATATCATCTTGTGACATTGAACCGTCACTTGAGATGAATCCTGCAACCATCAAGAATGAACTTGAGGATTTATCAACACTAATCCCTTGTTGTTGCACTTCCTGAGGTAATAACGGCATGGCAAGTTGCAGTTTATTCTGCACCTGTACTTGCGCGATATCAGGGTCAGTACCTGCTTCAAAGGTCAGAGTGATATTCATCATACCTGCTGAGTCACTGGTCGCAGACATATACACCATGTTATCGATACCATTCATATTCTGTTCGATAACTTGGGTAACGGTGTTCTGCACGGTGGTGGCGTCAGCACCAGGATAAACCGCAGAGATAGAAATCGCTGGCGGCGCAATCGTTGGATACTGGGCAACAGGCAGTTTGATGAGTGCCAGAAGACCTGCGAGCATGGTAATTATCGCAATTACCCACGCAAATATCGGTCTATCTATAAAAAACTTAGGCATGGATCACCGACTCCTTATTGAGGATTCTTAGCTGGCTCAGTTTGTTCAGGTGATGGCTTTGCATCTAAATTCTCTTCTTGAGGCGTTACTGTCATTTTTGGTTTTGCTTTTTGCAATCCAGAAACGATAACGCGATCACCAGCCTGAACACCATTATTAACGAGCCATTTATTACCAACAGCTTGTGACACTTCGATGGTACGAACTTCAACAACGTTGTCTTTATTAACAATCATTGCTGTTGCATCACCACGGGCTGTACGAATCACAGCTTGTTGTGGGATCAAAACTGCATTTTGGCGAATACCATTTTCTAACTTAGTACGAACAAACATACCTGGTAATAATTCCCCATTTGGGTTAGGTACGATAGCACGCATAGTAATTGAGCCTGTTGTCTCATCAACAGTCACATCAGAAAATTCTAAATGACCTTTCTGTGCGTAAGCTTGCCCATTAGTCAGTGTTAAATGAACAACAGGTTTGCCTTGCTCTTGACGAATAACGCCACTTTCAATTTCATTTTTGAGTTTCAGGTAATCTTCACTCGACTGTGTCACATTGACGTAAATCGGATCGATTTGCTGAACAGTTGTCAGCGCGACTTGTTGACCTGGAGCGACAAGGGCGCCTTCAGTCACCGTTGATTTACCCGAACGACCTGAAATTGGAGCCGTTACTTTCGTATATTCAAGATTAATCTTTGCCGTTGTGACAGCTGCTTCGCCCGCTCTAACAGCAGCGACAGCTTGTGCATACTGAGAAGTTGCGGTATCAAAATCTTGTTTACTGACATAGTTTGTACCCAGCAGAGGCTTATAACGCTCCACAGTGAGACGAGCTATTTCAGCATTAGCTTTAGCTTTCGCTAGTTCAGCTTGCGCACTATTTAAAGTTGCTTCAAACATAGCTGGGTCGATTTGGTACAAAGATGTACCTGCTTCTACATAGCTACCTTCGGTGTAATTGCGTTTTAAAATAATGCCGCCAACTTGAGGACGAACTTCAGCAATACGGAAGGCTGATGTACGACCAGGTAAATCAGTTGTGATTGTCAGAGCTTGCGCCCCTAAAGTCACAACACCGACAGCCGGTGCAGGAGGTGGACCCCCAGCAGACTGTTTAGCTTTGTCGTCACATCCAGCAAGAACCAAGCTGCCTGATAGCACTAACAGAGCCAGAGGCAAAACCCCTCTGTTTTTTCGCATAAGAAAACCTCTATTCAAACGTTGTTTCCCGGGATAAAAATAATTAAGTTGATGATTGGTTGCGATGTATAGTACAAACATACATGAATGTATGTAAATTAACTTCAGTCAAAATCGAGGATTAATGGCACGAAAAACTAAACGGCAGGCACAAGAAACAAAACAGCAGATTATTGATGCTGCACTTAGGTTGTTTACTGTGCAAGGCGTTTCTGCCACATCACTTTCAGATATTGCATCCGCGGCAGGTGTTACCCGTGGCGCAATATATTGGCACTTTAAAAATAAAGTGGATTTATTTACTGAAGCGTGCGAACTCACCGACTTAAAAATAGAATCTTTAGAAATAGAGTATCAAACAAAATACCCAGATGATCCACTATTTGTATTAAGAGAATTGCTTATTTACATATTGACATCAATTGTAGAAGATCCCAAACATAATGCACTTTTAGAAATATATTTCCATAAATGCGAATTTGTCGGTGAAATGACACCAATTGTTGAAATTCGCAGAGAATTGTGTGCAGCCGATTACTCCAGAATAGAACAGTCTTTATCTCGTTGTATTGAAAAAAAACAACTTCCTGCCGACCTTAACTTAAGAAGATCCGCCATCATGTTAAGAGCAATGATGACAGGTCTTGCCGAAAACTGGTTATTTTCACCAGAAAGTTTTTCTATCAAAGATGAATGTCAATATTTGGTTGATAGCTTTATTGATATGATAAAGCACAGCGCAAATATGAGAATATCAGTGCCATCTTAATTTATTATTAAATTTGAGGAAGATGTTTATGAGTAAAGTATTAGTTATTGCTAACGGTGCAGCTTATGGTAATGAATCATTATTTAATGCACTGCGTTTATCAATAACATTAAAAGAACAGCATCCAGAAACTGAATTAAATATTTTTTTAATGTCAGACGCTGTGACTGGGGCTTTAGCTCGTCAACAACCTAAAGAAGGTTATAACTTACAGCAAATGTTGGAAATTCTAACTGCCCAGAACGTTCCAGTTAAACTCTGTAAAACATGTACAGATACTCGTGGTATCAGTGATTTACCACTTGTTGATGGTGCAGAATTAGGCACATTAGTAGATTTAGCTCAGTGGACATTAGACGCTGATAAAATACTGACTTTCTGATCACCATTTCGTTTTCTCAGGCGAGAAACAAATCAAGCAACTTGTGCTGTTTACACTGCCAATTTGAAGCAATTGGATTATAATAATAAACAGTTTTTCAATATTAATTGAACAAGTTGCTTAACCATGCGTACTCAAACTTTTTTTTCTCAGTTCAATAATCGAATAATGACGATTATCTTCGCCACGATTATTATGTTTATTTTTTTGAGTTTCTCAACCACCTCTGTTTTAGCTGCGACACCTAGTAATTTACCTACCCAAGAAAGTATTCAAAATCAGCTTAATTTATTAAACAAACGTAGTGAGTTAAGTGCTGAAGATAAATTAACGATTGCTGACTTTGAACAATCGCTCTTATTACTTGATAACATTCAACAGTTAGAAAAAAAATTAGCAAGTTATGATAAAAACGTAGAGCAATTACCTGAAAAACTGCGTAATGCACAATATCAACTTAATCAGTTAAAACAGAAAGTCGCTAATAAAGAAGCGGAAGACTATCAAAAATCACTAGAAGCATTACCGTTAGCAACGTTAGAGTCACAATTAGAGACTGTCTTACAATCATTACAAAAAGCGCAAGATGATTTAGCAAATTACAGCAATGAACTTATTGTGTTACAAACACAACCAGAAAGGGCGCAATCTGTTTTATTTAATAACTCAGAAAGACTGCAACAAATAAGAACATTATTGAATAAAAGCAGTGCAGATAAAGCGCAAATGCGACCTTCTGCAGTACAATTATTACAATTAGAACAATATTACCTTCAACAACAGAATAATTATCAAAAACGTACCTTACAATCTAATGTACAGTTGCAAAGTTTATTACAGCTTCAACGTGATTATAGTTCTGCTTACATTGATCTTTCCCAAGAACATGCTCAACTCATTCAAGATGAGATTAGTGATAAGCGTTTAGACAGTTCAGAAGAAACGGCGAAAGAAGCGCAAAGTACAGGACTTGAAAATCAAGCGATTAATAGTAATCCTTTTTATTTAGCGCAAACAGAAATTAATAAACGTCTTAGTGATAAGCTGATTGTTACAACGCAAAATAATAATGAGTTAAACAGCCATAGTCTAATGGTCAAAAATCGTTTAGACAGAGCTATTCAATCTGAACGAAATTTAAAAGAACAAATTGATGTGCTTAAAGGAAGCTTATTGCTTTCTCGTATTTTATTTGAAGAGCAGGTCGATTTACCTGATGGTATTTTCATTAATAATCTGCCGGATAAAATTGCAGACTTACGTTTAGAGCAGTTTGAAATAAACAAACAACGCGATCAGATAATACAGCCAAGTATTTATATTGACCAGTTGATGCATGAATACCAAGCTACTCATCCTGAAGTAACAGATCCCAATGCACAAAAAGAGCTGCGTAGTGCGTTAGAATTACTTGTTGATGCTCGACGTGAATTGCTTGATAAGCTCAATAATCAATTGGGTAATCAAATCTCGGGTTCGATTAACCTACAAATGGATCAACAGCAATTACGCAGTGTGGTGAGTTCTCTTGAAAATACATTGGCTCAGCAAATTTTCTGGGTAAGCAGTAATAAGCCAATTAATCTCAATTGGTTCTCAACATTTCCTGCTCAGGCAGTTGCTGAGTTTCAAGGTTTTAAACTTAATTGGTCAAATGAAAATCTGCTGATCGGGGCTAAGAAATCACTTCCTGTTCTTATCGCACTAATTTTGTTCGGTTCAATACTGATTTGGCAACGTAAGAAACTCGATACCCAGTTTGAAAAACTCAATGGGGATATTAATAAACTCAATAAAGATTCCCAGTTACATACCCCACTCGCGCTGGGAATTGTCTTTCTAAAAACATTACCGTTATCTTGTTTCGTCTTAGCAATAGGATATTGGCTAATCAATAGCTTTAATGTGCAACAAGAATTTATCTGGTCTTTCGCTTGGCAATTTGCGGTATTTTGGTTGATGTTTGAATGGTCTTATCGCTTAATGTCTGACGATGGTGTTGCTGTAAAACATTTCAAAATTCCTATGGAACGAGTCCAACAAAACCGTAAGCGTTTATTGCGACTCTCTCTTCCTATGTTGCCTATTATTTTGCTTTCTGCTTATGGGATTAATAATCCATTATTGCTGGTGGGCGATGTTATTGGGCAGTTGATTGCAATTATTTCACTATTTGGTATTAGCTTATGCGCACTGCCATTTTGCCGTGAAATGTGGCAAGAGAAAGGCAATCATGTTGTTAGAACCGTTGTGATTACCTTATTAACGTTTTCGCCTTTAATTTTAATGGGGCTGGTTATTTTTGGTTATTACTATACGGCGTTACGTTTGGCAAATCGTTGGATCGACAGTTTATATCTGCTTATGTTGTGGTTTATTGCTTACCACGCCAGTTTACGTGGATTAACCGTTGCCGCTAGAAGGCTTGCTTATCGCCGAGCTCTTGAACGTAGACAAGCTATGTTAAAAGAGAAAAAAGAAGGTGAAGATAATAGCCTTGAACCTATTCAAGAACCACCAATGGATATGGAGCAAATCAATCAGCAATCATTAAGACTAACAACGATGATCTTATTTATCATCTTTGCTTCTAGTTTCTATGGAATTTGGTCTGATTTTATTACTGTCTTTACCTATTTAGATGGAATAACGCTCTGGAGTTACAATTTACCAACAGAACTAGGTAATGTTGTTAAGGCAGTTACTGTTGCTGATCTATTATTGTCTGTTTCTATTATGGCAATTTCTTGGTTTATGACGAGAAACTTACCGGGGTTATTAGAAGTATTAATTTTATCTCGCATAAAACTGCAACAAGGTGCTTCTTACGCAATCACAACTATTTTGACCTACATTATTATTGCTATCGGAACCATCGTATCACTGGGAATATTAGGTGTAGCATGGGAAAAATTGCAATGGTTAGCCGCAGCTTTAACGGTTGGTTTAGGGTTCGGTTTACAAGAGATATTTGCAAACTTTGTGTCTGGCTTAATTATCTTATTCGAAAGGCCTGTCAGAATTGGTGATACTGTTACTATTGGTACTTATTCCGGTACAGTTAGCCGAATTCGTATTAGGGCAACGACAGTGACTGACTTTGATCGAAAAGAAGTGATTATTCCAAATAAAGCGTTTGTAACCGAGCGACTTATTAACTGGACATTATCTGATACGGTGACACGTATTATTATTCAAGTGGGCGTTGCTTATGGATCTGATCTTGATAAGGTCAAAGAGATCTTAATGAAAGCCGCTAAAGATAATGTCAGAGTGATGACTGAACCAGAACCTGTGGTGCTATTTACTGAATTTGGGGCAAGTACCCTAAATCATGATTTGCGTTTTTATGTCAGAACATTAGGTGATAGAAGTATTGCAATAGATGAGGTTAACCGTGCTATTGATAAGCTATGTAATGAAAATAATATCAATATCGCGTTTAACCAACTTGATGTCTATTTGCATAATAAACAAGGTGATGAAGTACAAGAGATAAAACGTCCTCTGGATGGCTCAACACCTGAAGCCAATACGCCTTTCGCTTAATTAAATAGATGAATGGGGAGATTGTGTCGCCAATTTTTTTTCATAATCTTGGCGCACAATCTCAAGCGCTTCCAGTGCTGTTTTAGGATCAATATGGTGGCTTTCAAGTAAATAGATAAGATCGACAGCCAATTGAACAGACTCAGGTGCTTCTTTTAAACTCATTGTCACTTCCCCTAAAATTTATCTTCTTGTTTCTCAATGCTCTTTTCGATAGAAAACAAGGCGTTTTTACAGCGTGCAAGGCGATTTTCAAGCGCAGCAATCTCTTTTTGTAACTCTTGTTGCTTTATAAAGCTTTGTGCTTGCGTTAATGAAAGTTCTCTATCTTGGATCATGGATTGTAATCGACGTTCATAATCCTGATGTTGGGCAAGCTTTTGGTATAAATCGACACTTTTTTTTCGTTGAGTAAGCTGGTTCTCTTGCTTTCTTAGTGTTTGTGTCGATAATTCACGAGTTAATGCTTCAATTTGTTGTAGGATTTGTGTGGCCAGAAATTTAACCTGCTGGCTTCGTTGTGCTTCAACACAAGCGATTAACTGGGTAAAATTATCGCGGATCTGTTGCATATAGCCACCAAGGGAATCACTTCGGCGGTGGAACAGTGCTGTGTCGAAGCAAGGTGCTGCAATTTTTTTGTTTGCAATAGGCGCCACTGTTTCGGCAAGATTGTCTATCTGTTTTTTAAACAAGCTTAAAGGATCGGGTTTATTCATCTGGTTCTTGTCCCTGTTTTGATAAAAACATGAATTGACTTAAAGCAACAAAAAAGAGTTGTTAACTGGCTTTCTGTTGCATTTTAACGGCATATTGCATAGATTCTATCGTTTCGTTTTTTATTATGGCACTGATTATGACTGCTAACGCGCAACAACTGCAATTTATTAAAGACAGTATTGAAACCATTCCTGATTATCCAAAAGAAGGGATATTATTCCGTGATATCACTACGTTATTGGATAATCCTGCTGCATATCAGGCAACCATTGATTTATTGGTAGAACACTATCAAGGTCAGGGTATCACTAAAGTTGTGGGTACCGAAGCGCGTGGCTTCTTATTTGGTGCTCCTGTTGCCTTACGCCTAGGTGTTGGTTTTGTTCCTGTTCGTAAAAAAGGTAAATTGCCTCGCGAAACGCTCAGTGAAACTTATGATCTGGAATACGGCACAGATACTTTAGAGATCCACAAAGATAGCATTACGGATCAAGACAAAGTGTTAATGGTTGATGATTTACTGGCAACGGGGGGCACTATTGAAGCAACTGCTCGTCTTATCCGCCGTTTAGGTGGTACTGTGACAGAAGCCGCTTTCATTATCTGCTTACCTGATTTAGGCGGTATCGAACGCTTAGAAAAACAAGGTGTTCACAGCTTTACACTGGTTGATTTTCCAGGACATTAATATCTTCACTGTTTAGAGAAGGGCTTATGAGCTCTTATCGTAAGCACAAGTAAAAGTGCGGGTGTTTATATATCGTTTATAAGTTTTTCTATTTTTATAAATGTATATTGCCCGCACAATTGTTACTTTTTATTTTATCTTCAATTTCTGCTGGTTCTTTCATCAATATCTCATTTGTTTCTTACAAATCTCGCTCAATAGGTCGTCCCTGTGTTAGCATAGAGATAAATCTTGTTCAAATTTAGCGGAATCAATGAGCTATCAGGTACTTGCCCGTAAGTGGCGCCCACAAACTTTTAACGATGTTGTTGGTCAACGTCATGTGTTGACGGCTTTAGCTAATGGTCTTGATCATCAGCGACTTCATCACGCCTATCTTTTTTCTGGCACAAGAGGTGTTGGAAAAACCACTATTGCCCGATTATTTGCCAAAGGGCTTAATTGTGAAACTGGCATTACGAGTAAACCTTGTGGTCAATGTGCAAATTGTCTTGAAATAGAACAAGGGCGTTTTGTCGATTTAATTGAAATCGATGCCGCATCTCGTACTAAGGTAGAAGACACCCGTGAATTGCTTGATAATGTTCAATATGCGCCTGCTCGTGGACGTTTTAAGGTCTACCTAATCGACGAAGTTCACATGCTTTCTCGTCACAGTTTTAATGCGCTATTAAAAACATTAGAAGAACCGCCAGAGCACGTTAAATTCTTATTAGCGACGACCGATCCACAAAAATTACCTGTCACGATTTTATCGCGTTGCTTACAATTTCATCTGCGTGCATTAGATATTGACCAGATTGCAACACAACTCGAAAAAGTGCTTGCAGCTGAGCATATTGAAAATGATGTAAGAGCGCGTCAACTTATTGCGCGTGCCGCTGATGGCAGTATGCGAGATGCATTAAGCTTAACAGACCAAGCTATTGCAAGTGGCGAAGGTGTTGTCAGTGCAGAAGTGGTTAGCCAAATGCTTGGCACGATTGATGATGCTCAGCCTTTAGCATTGATTGAAGCGCTGGCAAAAGCCGATGGTCAACAGGTTATGTCGCTGGTTAATGAAGTTGCTTCAAGAGGTACTGACTGGGAAAATCTCTTGGTTGAAACACTCTCATTACTACATCAAATTGCAATGTTGCAATTATTGCCAAGTGAAGAGGATCCTCAAGCACAATTTACTCAAGAGCGCTTACGTTTATTGGCTAAATCTGTTTCTCCACAAGATTTACAACTCTATTATCAAACCTTATTAGTAGGGCGAAAAGAGCTGGCTTATGCGCCAGATAGACGTATGGGCGTTGAAATGACGCTACTACGTGCGCTTGCTTTTCATCCTAAAACAGTGATTGACGAAATACCTTCTGCGCCATTAGCACAAACGTTACCTTCGGCATCACTGCCTGCGAATAGAATGTCTGAACATTACGCCCCGCAAGTGGCGCAAACGCATTCGTCTCAAATGGCTCACAAACCATCTTCACCAACAGAAAATAGTGCTTCATTAGGCAATAGCCCTGCAGCACAACTTTTAAGAGCAAGGCAGGCAATAAAGGGGACGGAACAACAAACCCCGCCAAAAAAGTCTGAACCGGCGACGCCTAATCGGGCTAAGCCGGCTGCTAGTGCATTAGAGCGGCTAGCAGCCGTGAGTGAAAAACGCCAGCAAGTTGCTAAGCGTCAGACTAATGCGCCTGAAAAAAAGAAAAAAGAAGAGTATCAGTGGCGTCCACAAAACCCTGAATTAATGTCAACGCAAGAGGTTGTTTCTTCACCAAAAGAGCTCAAAGAAGTTCTCGAATATGAAAAAACACCTGAATTAGCAGCAAAAATTGCTAAAGAGTCGCAAGAAAGAGATGCTTGGGCCGCTGAAATTGACAAAATGCCACTGCCTAAATTAGTACAACAACTGGCATTAAATGCGTATAAAGAGACAGTAAGTGAAGAAAACGTTATTTTGCATTTACGAACTAAACAGAAACATTTAAATTCAGCAAATGCGTTACGCACGCTCACTAATGCGTTAAGTGAATTGCATGGAAAAGCAATTTCACTCACAATTATAGAAGATGATGATCCAGCGGTAAAAACACCGTTGGAGTGGCGACAAGCCATTTATGATGAAAAATTGGCGTTATCGCGTCAATCGATTATTACGGATAAAACGATTCAAACATTACAGCAATATTTTGATGCTGAACTGGATGAAGAAAGTATCCGACCTGTTTAATCGCAACATGTTGTATGACTTCATACTGTGTGGCTTTTACAAAGAGAGACAATTATGTTCGGAAAAGGTGGTTTGGGTAATCTGATGAAGCAAGCCCAACAAATGCAAGAAAAAATGCAACAAATGCAAGAAGAGATCGCAAACTTAGAAGTGACCGGTGAATCTGGCGCTGGCTTAGTTAAGATTACTATCAATGGTGCTCATAATTGCCGTCGCGTTGAAATCGATCCTAGCCTGCTAGAAGATGACAAAGAGATGCTGGAAGATCTGATTGCTGCTGCCTTTAATGATGCTGCGCGTCGTATTGATGAAACACAAAAAGAAAGAATGGCCTCTGTTTCTAACGGTATGCAATTACCACCAGGCTTTAAGATGCCATTCTAATGCAAACCAGCCCACTTCTTGAATCATTAATGGAAGCGTTGCGTTGTTTACCCGGTGTCGGGCCTAAATCAGCGCAACGAATGGCTTTCCAACTGCTTCAACGTGATAGAAGCGGTGGTATGCGACTTGCACAAGCACTCACGCGTGCAATGTCTGAAATTGGTCATTGTTGTGATTGCCGAACCTTTACTGAAGAAGAGCGTTGCACCATCTGTGCCAATGTTCGCCGTCAGCAAAATGGGCAAATTTGTGTTGTCGAAAGTCCTGCGGATATTCATGCTATCGAGCAGACAGGGCAGTTTGCGGGGCGATACTTTGTTTTAATGGGGCATTTATCCCCTTTAGATGGTATTGGGCCTATGGATATTGGTTTAGATAGACTTGAAGAACGCTTAAGCCAAGAGACTATTTCAGAAGTGATCTTGGCTACAAACCCGACCGTTGAAGGTGAAGCTACAGCCAATTATATTGCTGAAATTTGTGCTCAGTATGATATTGCTGCTAGCCGAATTGCTCATGGAGTTCCCGTGGGCGGTGAGCTTGAAATGGTCGATGGTACAACGCTTTCGCACTCTATCGCTGGACGCCAAAAAATCCACTATTAACATCATAAATAGTTTATTAAAAAGCACCTTTTTACTTTATGTAATGAGGTGTTTTTTTTCATCTAAAAGCTCGAAAAGTATCTCAGATTTAGCCAAAAACTAGCTTAATGAGCTTTAAGGCAAGATTTTTATTAGATATATCTTTATCTTCAATTTATTGCTTTTTTCTTTCTGATGAATTTCTTGTCTTTATGTTACATTAATCATTATCATGAAAAATAATAACTGAATGATGGAGCATCTTATGATCCCTGACGTAGCCTTGGTTGATAATAGTGAACAAAGAACCCCACTGATCTTAGTATTAGATAGCTCTGGTAGTATGTATGGACAGCCTATTCAACAACTAAATGAAGGCCTTAAGCTACTAGAACAAGAACTAAAAAATGATGTTATTGCGGCAAAACGTGTGCGTATTTTAGTGATTGAATATGGCGGGTATGACCAATGTACAGTTCATGGTGATTGGAAAGATGCAATGGACTTTACGGCACCTGTTTTAGAAGCAAATGGTACAACGCCTATGGGGCAAGCCATTACGCTAGCGCTTGAAGAGATTGAAGCTGAAAAACAGCGCTTTAAACAAGCAGGTGTTGCTTATACTCGTCCTTGGCTGTTTTTAATGTCTGATGGTGTTCCGACAGACCAATGGGAGCAGGCTGCACAGCTTTGCCGCCAAGCCGAAGAAAGTCAAAAAACAGCGGTATTTCCTATAATGGTTGATGGTGCATCAGCGGAAGTCATGGGGAGCTTTAGCCGTAATGGTGTTAATGGTGTGAAAATGCTTAAAGGATTGCAATTTAAAGAATTGTTCTTATGGCTAAGTGCTAGTATGCAGGTGGTTTCTCAATCTACACCGGGTGGCACAGCACAATTACCTTCAACTGATTCTTGGGCGAGTGTACCTGTTTGATGAATGATTGGTTAGCTTATGGGGCATCAGTGACAGGCATAGCCCATCAAGAACGTCAAATTCCCTGTCAGGATGCTTATTTTATTCGTCGCAAAGGTGAATATCTTATTGCTGCGGTTTGTGATGGTGCGGGCTCTTCTCGCTATAGTGAACAAGGTGCTCAGCTTGTTGCTCGGTTATTTACGCTACGAATTACAGAGTGGCCAAATATTGATTTGTTAACTGAAAAACAGATAGCACAAGGGGCTAAGCAACTTATTGAAGATATTCGCCTCCAGCTTGCCGAATATGCAGAAATAAAACAGTGTGCGCTTAATGAATATGCATCAACACTGGTTGCATGTTGGGTTGGTGATGATAGTGGCTATTTGTTCCATCTGGGTGATGGTATTGCTGTGGTGGAATACTGCGATGGTACAAGTTATGTATCACAGCCAGAAAACGGAGAATATGCGAATCAAACTTGGTTTGTGACATCAGATAATTGGGAAGCACACTTACGCGTTATTCCCCTAAATAAACCAGTAAAACAAGTTATTCTGATGTCTGATGGTGTACAGCCTTTTGCTATGAATAAAGCGTGTGATGCCCTTTATGAACCGTTTATTACCCCCGTGATCCGTTATTTAAAAACAGTTTCAGAAGATAGCGGAAGTGAGGCGTTGGCAGGGACTTTAGCTGATCCTCGAACACATTCAATCACAGGTGATGATAAAACCTTAGTTATTTGCATCAGGGATGAAGAGTTGTGGTAAAAGCGAGAAAAAAAGGGATGGCTCAGCCAGTATCTACGCAACTACAAGATGAAAACGGCAAGATTTATCAAATAGGTAATTTGATAAAAAGCGGTGGTGCAGGTAGCGTTAGCCATATTAATAACGCACCTTTCCAAGTTTCAAAAGTTTATCATGACAAAATTGATAAAGCTTATTATCTGAAAAAGATCTCGGCGATGCAGAAATTAGAACCTGCATTAAAGCCTGTCTCTGTTAACAATACTCCTATTATCCAACTCGCATGGCCCCAAGCTCGTTTATACAATAGTCAAAAACAATTTGTTGGCTTTGTGATGCCTGAACTTGATGTCAAAAATACTATTGAATTGGAATACATTCTTCAAGAACGCCAAGCCAAAGCACATGGGTTACCTACGGGAATGGGGGCAAAAGTTAGTCTCGCATATAACCTTTGTTCATTGATTGATGCTTTACATCAACAAGGGCATCGCATTATTGATATGAAACCGCTGAATTTGCGGTTTTATAAATCAAGTTTGTATATGTCTCTTCTAGATTGTGATGGATTTAGTATTCAAGGTGAGAATACACGTTATCCCGCAGGACAATTTACCGTCGAATATTTAGCGCCAGAATTTCAAGCCAAGCAAACTATTCCTGAAGCAGAGGAAGAGTGGCAAGACCGATTTGCCTTAGCGGTAATTATTTTCCAGTTGCTTAATTTTGGTATTCATCCTTTTAGTGGTCGCCCTAAAAACGACACTGTACCTACGGATATTCCAAGGCGTATTGCTGGGCGTTTTTACGGTTATGGTATAAAAGCGCATAATTTAATTACACCTAGTGTGGCGAGTGGACATAAACAATTACCCGATACATTAAGAACACTCTTTGATAAAGCGTTTTCTGGTGCGCCTTCATTAAGACCAAGCGCCAAAACATGGTCTACAGCGCTTTATGAATATGCACAACCTGAAAAGCAGCAAATGTTGGTTTGTCAGAAAGATAAAAACCACCAGCATTTTGCGGGTAAAGCCTGTGCTGCATGTGCAAGACAAGCTCAATTACAACAAGTTGCAACGACTCAAAAACAAAATGAAACGCAACGAGAGCAGGTAGGTAAAACCAGAGTACAAAATGCTACAGTTAGACAAGCGACAAGACGCACAGCTCCGCCTAAACCGCGACAGCCTCCTGCGATTTTTATTGCTATAAAACAAGCAATAAGTAAAGTCCCTAGGGTTATTTTACATACCGCAATTGCCATGTTGGTTCCTGTGATATTTGGATTATTGCTGATGAATTTTATTCCGCAGGGTATAAGTAGTGGGTTAGGCCCCAATTGGGTCTCGGATTTAATCAAAGCGGATTATATTGAACAAATACTAATAACAATGTTGAGTGTGATGTTTTTAATGGTTTCAGCCATTATCTTGTTAGTTATTTTTGTTTTCCCTTCAATGCATATTTTGAAAAGAAAGCCATAGTTTAGGGAAAATAATATGAAAAAAAGAATAAAGCTGATCCTCATTATTATTGGCGTTATAACGTTACTGTTCCCTTTTTGGTTGCCAGCCTTCCTAGTTTCAACCTTTAGCTTGATTGATGGTTTTAATAGTAAAATTCTCCCCGCATCAGTTCGCTTTGATGAGCGTAATTTCTTACTGGGATTATGGCTAGGCTCTCTCATTATGACGATTGTTATGTTATTGCAATCGTGGAGAGCTAAAAATATTTACTATTTATTTGGCGGAGGGCTAGTGCTTTTAATGGCGCTAGGTGTGTCATTTTCGGTGATCCCAAAGAATGAATTAGAAGATCGTCGTCGTTTTGTTTTACAAAATATCGAACAATCTGAATGGCAAAATTTTCATTATTTTGTTGTTAATAGTGAAGATGATATTCGTAAAATTATTCGGTCTAATCAAGCTAAAGCATTGGCATCTATTAACGCTATTGAAAAAGCACGAATAGCTTTACCAGGATTAGATTATTTTAGTGATGATGTGACTGCTGCGACAAAAGCGAAAGAAGCTTATTTAATTCATACAAAAGGAACACCAGAACGTGCGGACGCTTTAAAAACACTCAATTTTTATGGCGACTGGCTATTAAATCAACCTGAGATTATGGTTGCTCAGGCATTAGCTTCCCTTTCAAATAGTCATGATGCTCAATTAACGCAATCAGGTATTAATGTTATTGCTGTTGCCCCCTTATCACCTGAGGCATGGCAAGTTTTAGCATTGACTTATATTGCTCATCGTTCCCCCGATGCTCAGATTGAAAAAGCGATGTTAGCTTTAATGGTAGCCGATACGTTGAAACAGGCTAAGCAAGGGCATAATGATATTTCAGCACAACAATTATTGAAAAAAGCAATTTCAGAGCTTACTGAAAATCAACGGCAGATTTATCAAATATTGCAAGCGCGTGTTATCGAAGATCGTTTTTATCGACAAAACAGTACACCACCAGAAGAAGTCACTAAGCTTGCTAATCAGCGATTACCAGTGAGTAATGCAATTAATAATGATTTAACCACTTATCTTGAAATGCAATCAATGATGGGAAAAGAGTATCCTGGAGAAGTGATTGTTGAATCACCTAATGAAGTGAAAAACTTAACTGAGATCCGTTATCCAACCATCAGAAGATATATCCCCCGCGCAGAGGTTATTTTATCCGTTGATGTTGATCCTCAAGGGCGTATTTCAGGGCTTTGGGTGCAAAACAGTAGTGGTGTTGATGCTTTCGATGATCAAGCTGTGAGTGCTGCTCGTTATTGGCGTTTTATGCCAAATAAAGACGGATATCGCCAACGTGTAACAGTGCGTTTTGAAAGCACTCTCCTTGGTTGGAAAGAGTATGCTGTTAAGCTGCAATCAACATTGATAAAACTGGTTAAAGCTTACGCAAGACAAGAAGCTAAAGGGATAACACTTACCGAAAATGTTTATTCAGAATTGAAAAAACAAGCGCCAGAATTAAACGATGAAAGAGAAGTAACTCGCTCTAGCTATGATCCTTATGCTTCTTATTACCCTAGACTATCGCAAAAACAGCAAGAAAAGCGTGCAACGTTACAAGCAATCTTAAAAGAGTTGCAGACATTGCCTAATGGCGAGAATAATCATGAAAATTGGGATAACAGTATTCGCTTTTTAAATGAAAAACTCGTTATGAATCAAGATAACGATGATGTTGTTAGAATGGTTGCGCGTTTTGAGTTGCAGTATTACAACGTGGGAACTAACAACTTAGCCAGATCACCTAATATTTATCCGCAAGATAAAGAATATTGGCAAACTTTATTATTGAAAGCGCGTACTCATTTTGAACAAGCTATTGCATTAGATCCTGAGCGTGAAGATGTCTGGTTAGGTTGGGGAATAACATGGCTTGATGAAGATCCAGAAATTGCCGCAGGTGCATTTGCGAAAGCTGCACAGCAAAAATCGAAAGAGAGTATTAGTTCTTTAATGCAAATGCTAGAAATGAGAATGGTGATAAATACACTTGAGGGTGCTCGTTTAGAGCGCTATCAAACCTTACGAGCAAGAATGGATATGCGTTATTTACCTGAAGGTGTTGAAGTTAAGCCTTCTGATGATTATCTCAGTGATGACTTAACACAAATTCAGTTAGCTCAACGTGCAATACCGGCATCAGATCCGAATAGCAAAGTTGTTCGTTCATTTTTGAATACCGATAAAATTGAGCAATCAAATCGGACATTTAGTGTTGATTTCTCATCAGCGAATATCAAAGGTAGTAATCAGCCACTACCAAAAGTGAATGCGCCTGACTCCGCACCTAAAACAGGAGATATGATCTTACAACTTGATGTTGATCCTCAAGGTGTTCCTACTGTGGTGTTATTGAAATCTAGTAGTGGAGATATGAGCATAGACGATGCTGTTATTGATGCTGCATATCAATGGCGTTTTAATGGTTCACCTACTCGAAAAGGTAATGTACTTTTGATATCAGTTCAATTTAGCCAATAATTACCATTTAATTAAATAATGTTATAAAAAACCTCCTTTTTTGTTAGAAAAAAGGAGGTTTTCTTCTATTTGGAGATTTTCTAACTTATTGAAAGTCATAAAATTGTTATCTAGATCACAAAAAAATCACCATTTAAAAATAACAGAACCACTTAACTGAGAAAACAGACCGCTTAATTCGTTATACAACCGCTAAGAGATTTAGTCACATCATTCCCGTGTAAGAATTCTTATTATGTATCTGCGGGCAGTTATTTCTCAGATTCGCTCAAATTATTCTCTGCTGTCCCGCATTACTCTTTGGCTGTTCGGTCTTGCCTGAAAAAAAGGTGTCTCATGAACAAAAATGCATTTTTAAAGCACATACCTTGGGTTATTCTCGGGATTATTGGTGCTTTTTGTCTTTCAGTAGTTGCACTTCGCCGTGGTGAACACGTTAGTGCATTATGGATAGTTGTTGCTTCTGTTGCTGTCTATTTAGTTGCTTATCGTTACTATAGTCTTTACATTGCTCAAAAAGTGATGAAATTAGATCCAACAAGAGCGACTCCTTCTGTTGTTAACAATGACGGTTTGAACTATGTTCCTACTAACCGTTATGTTTTATTTGGTCACCACTTTGCAGCGATTGCAGGTGCTGGTCCTTTAGTTGGCCCCGTTCTTGCCGCACAAATGGGGTACTTGCCAGGTACACTTTGGCTATTAGCTGGGGTTGTGCTTGCTGGTGCTGTACAAGACTTTATGGTGCTGTTTATTTCAACACGCCGTAATGGTAATTCACTTGGTGAGATGATAAAGAAAGAGATGGGTCCTATTCCGGGTACTATCGCTTTATTCGGCTGTTTCCTTATCATGATCATCATTCTTGCAGTGCTTGCACTTATCGTTGTTAAAGCATTAGCAGAAAGCCCATGGGGTGTGTTCACTGTTTGTTCAACAGTACCTATTGCCCTGTTTATGGGTATTTACATGCGTTATATTCGCCCAGGTCGTGTTGGCGAAGTGTCTGTTATCGGTATTGTATTACTGATTGCCGCGATTTGGTTTGGTGGTGTTATTGCTAGCGATCCGTACTGGGGACCTGCGTTAACCTTTAAAGATACGACAATTACATTTGGTCTTATTGGTTATGCCTTCATTTCCGCATTACTGCCTGTTTGGTTGATCCTTGCACCTCGTGACTATTTAGCCACTTTCTTAAAAATTGGGGTTATTGTCGGTTTAGCGGTTGGTATTGTTATTCTGAACCCTGAACTGAAAATGCCAGCGATGACTCAATATATCGATGGTACAGGTCCATTATGGAAAGGGGCTTTATTCCCATTCTTATTCATTACTATTGCTTGTGGTGCTGTATCTGGTTTCCACGCACTGATAGCATCGGGTACAACACCTAAACTTATTGCCAATGAGATGGACGCACGTTTCATCGGTTATGGTGCAATGTTAATGGAATCATTCGTTGCAATCATGGCGTTAGTTGCGGCTTCTATTATTGAACCAGGCCTCTATTTTGCAATGAATACTCCACCAGCAGGTTTAGGTATTACTATGCCAAACCTTCATGAGTTAGGTGGTGAGAATACAGCAGTTATAATGGAACAGCTAAAAGATGTTACCGTACATGCTGCTGCAACGGTTAGTTCATGGGGCTTTGTTATTTCGCCTGATGAAATCTTACAAACAGCAAAAGATATTGGTGAGCCTTCTGTATTAAACCGTGCTGGTGGTGCGCCTACCTTAGCTGTTGGTATTGCGATGGTATTCCATAAAATCATTCCTGCTGCGGATATGGGCTTTTGGTATCACTTTGGTATCTTGTTCGAAGCGCTCTTTATTTTAACGGCGTTAGATGCAGGTACACGTTCTGGTCGTTTTATGTTCCAAGACTTGTTAGGTAACTTTATCCCTTATCTGAAGAAAACAGACTCGTTCATTCCAGGTGTTATTGGTACAGCGGGTTGTGTAGGTTTATGGGGATATTTATTATACCAAGGTGTAGTTGACCCATTAGGCGGTGTTAAGAGCTTATGGCCACTGTTTGGGATCTCGAACCAAATGTTAGCAGCGGTTGCTCTGGTGTTAGGTACTGTTATCTTAATTAAGATGAAACGTACTAAGTATATCTGGGTAACGGTTATTCCAGCAGCATGGTTATTAATTTGTACAACATGGGCATTAGGTCTGAAATTACTGAGTGATGACCCACAAATGGAAGGTTTCTTCTATCTAGCAAATGAATACAAAGCGAAGATTTTAGCGGGTGGTGCTGACTTAACAGCTGCAGAAATTACCAATATGAATCATATTGTAATTAATAACTACACTAATGCGGGCTTAAGTATTCTATTCTTAGTGGTTGTTTACAGTATCATTTTCTACGGTTTCCGTACCGCAATGAAAGCACGTAAAAACCCAGAAGCAACTGCACAAGAAACACCTTATGTGCCTATGCCAAAAGATGTAAAAGTGTCCTCAGGTCACTAACTTCAGGTTGATAGGTTAAATCCCCGTACTGGTTTGCCAGTACGGGGCTTAGGAGAAACTTATGTTTGGTAATTTAGGACAAGCTGGAAAATATCTAGGACAAGCAGCACGTATGCTAATAGGTATTCCTGATTACGATAATTATGTGCAACACATGAAAGATAACCATCCAGATAAGCCTGTTATGACCTATAACGAGTTTTTCCGTGAGCGTCAGGAAGCCCGTTATGGCGGTGGTGATGGTAAAGGCGGTTTTCGCTGTTGCTAATGATCCGTAAAGGAGATAAATGATGGAACCTATTGCAGTGACAATACTGACCGGTTTTTTAGGATCAGGAAAGACAACACTTTTACGTCATATGCTTAATGAAGAGCACGGCTATAAAATTGCTGTTATTGAAAATGAATTTGGTGAAGTACCGATTGATGATGAAATCATTGGTGATAGAGCCACCCAAATAAAAACACTAACCAATGGTTGTATTTGTTGTAGCAAATCGAATGAATTAGAAGACACACTATTAGACTTATGTGACAGTTTGGATCGCGGTGAAATCGAGTTTGATAGATTAGTGATTGAATGTACAGGCATGGCTGACCCCGGCCCTATTAGCCAAACATTCTTTTCTCATGAAATTATCTGCCAGCGCTACTTGTTAGATGGCATTATCACGCTTGTTGATAATGTTCACGCTCAGCAACAACTGGATCAATTTACGATTGCACAATCACAAATTGGTTATGCAGATCGCATCTTATTAACGAAAACAGATGTTGCGCCAGCCTCTCCTGAACTAATGGCACGACTAAGACGTATTAATGCCAGAGCACCTGTGCATACCGTTATTCATGGACAAATTGATTTAGGATTACTGTTTAACGTAAAAGGTTTTATGTTGAACGATAATCTCGATGTAAAACAGCCTCTGTTCCGTTATCAGGCTGATAATCAAGATGACATCAATTCGATTGTACTAAAATTTGATTATCCCGTTGAACTGCAAGAAGTTTCAGATGTAATGGAAAAATTACTATTAAGTTTCGCTGATAATCTTTTGCGTTATAAAGGGATATTAAATATTAAAGACCAACCTAATCGTTTGTTATTTCAAGGCGTACAACGCCTTTATAGTGCTGATTGGGATAGACCGTGGCATGAAGATGAAACTCGTCAAAGCACATTGGTTTTTATTGGTATTCAATTACCAGAACAAGAGATAAGAGCCAGTTTTGATGCATTGATGCCTAGTACAAAAGAAAAGGCTTATTAACCGAATACCCTGTAGTGAGTGTTAGAAAGTAGTAAGAAGTAGAGTAGTAACCGTAGTAGTTGTAAATAGCAGTAACGAATATTGATAAGCTCCTGACTTGAGGAGGATCCTGTTCCTAGGATCTTATATTTCACCCCATAATGACTAACATTATGGGGTGCTTTTTTAAACGCTTAAATTAGCCATTGGCAACGGCTTTATATTCCATTATCTCAATAATTTGAACATCGGTATGTTGCATTGCACGGCTTGCTAATGCACACAGATTTTCAATTGTAGAATCAACGTCATGAGCGACAATACCGTCATTACCTGTCACATAAGTGTTATCTAGCGCCATTAATACAGCTTTATAAGCTGCACTTGCTCCAGTTGAGACTTTCATTGCACAGCTATTAGATGCGCCATCACAAATCACACCGCTGATATCACCAATCATGCTACTAATTGCCATAGCCATAGATTCATAACGTTCATCCATTAGCCATGCAATTGCGCCAGCAGCGCCCATTGATGCTGTTGTTGCTGCACATAACGCAGATAGTGCCGGAAACTTATGGTGAATATAGATTGCCAGTAAATGGGAAAGCATTAATGCTCTTGCCATTTTTTCTTCGCCAACTTGCAAATATTCAGCAACCACTACGACCGGCATCGTTGCGGCAATACCTTGGTTACCTGAGCCTGAGTTACTCATCGCCGGTAAAACGGCGCCACCCATACGTGCATCAGATGCCGCAGAAGTACGGATCATGATTTCTGATAATAAATCTTTTGCTAATAAGCCACGCTGTTGTTGGCGTTGTAAAGTTTGCCCAATATGTAAACCATAAGTATTGTTCAAACCTTCTTTTGATAATGCATCATTTAAGTGTGCTGACTCAAGGATAAAAGAAATTTCTTCTACTGGTGTTTGAGTCACAAATTGGTAAATTTCTTGGGTATTGGTTTGAGTTAACATTTCTTTAATTTCACAAGGTGATGCAGACTGTTCTGCGTCATAGCAAGTGTTATCAAGAACAACATGACCGTTATGAATAATTTTGACGATATTAGTGTGATTACCAGCAATAATCACTGTTGCGCTATTTTCACCATCTTCAACAGTCACTTCACTATAAAGAACTTCTTGGCACGCTTTTTTAATTGAAACGTTTACAATGCCAGCAGCTAATAGCGCTTTACTTTGCTCAACATGATCAGGAGTCGCATTCTTTAATACTTCAAGGCCAGCTTTACAATCACCACCAACGGCACCTAGGCTTGCGGCGATGGATAATCCCACCATGCCTGTACCCGGTACAGTTACACCCATACCGTTTTTCATTAAATTGGGAGAAACTTCTGCACTAATACGGGTAATAGCGTGTTGTAAGTAACTTGCTGCTGTTGCAGCCGCTAATGCAAGCGAGATAGGTTCTGTACAACCTAAAGCGGGTTTAACTTGTTGCTTAACTGCCGCTATCAATATTTTCCAACGAGAAGATAATTGTTCTTTCATTGCATACATCCAATAAACAGTATGAGAATTCAAAGGGTTATTCTATTTCTAATATCATCATCATACTGAATTTATTGGAGAAAGTTTTTTCTGAATTTACTAACATTGTTCAAATTTTGAGAAAATATTACCCTTTATAGCTTCTGTATTAGTAATTTTTTCCACATAAAATAAAAAAATGTTTTGACTCTTTAATGTAATTTATGAGTGCTAAAGAAGGGAGGCTTTGTATCTAATGTATAAATTAAGGAGGATAAAAATGAAGGTAAATAAGATAATTTAAAAAATAACGATGAGATTAAATAAAAAGGCAATAGAACGAATACACAATTCTATTGCTAGTATAATTATCATACTTAATGTGGGCTAACTCAGAATCGTTAAAATAAAAATAATGAATGAATATTTTCAATATCACATTTTTATTTTAACAAAGCAGATAATAGGCTCATTGTTTTTCAGTGTATAAGAATAATGCTTTATTCTTTTGTTAATATTTTCATAATGATAGCTTTGATGTTTGTTTTAGAATAAGTAATTAAATAAATTTTTAAAAAAATAAACAATTAGTTATTGTTTATAAAAATAACAATAAAATATCTTTGACTATTTTTAATATGTTTATTATTTGAAAATAACCTGAAGCAACAAATATTGCTTCAGGTATATTTATCAATAATAGAAGATAGCAATAATAGCGCTGTGGAATACAAAACCTACCATAAGCGGTATTGCAGTCCTTTTTACAACATCAAATGGTTGTAATTTCGCGCCACTAGATACTGCAATGATAACCCCAGCCACAGGAGACATACCTCGTCCCATATGTGATGCTTGTTGCATTGGTAAAATCATCGCAATTGGGTTTACACCCATGCTATGGGCAATTTGTGGAATAAGTTCAACGAACGCAAGGAAAGGCGCATTACCTGAACCCATAATAATTGCTGCTGCTAATGTTACGATAGCGAAGACCAATGCCATTGCAAATGGTGGTAAACCAACAGATTCCGCCATCACGATCAGGCTATCAATTGCACCACTGACTTTAATACCATGAGCAAAAACACCTGCTGCGACTAATAATCCCACAACGTTACTAAATGCAGAACCCATACCTTTTAAGAAATGCTGGAAGCCTGCACACACTGATTTAAAATCACGCAAGCGTAATGTTTCAATCAGCATACAAATTGCCATTGAAATTAATACGATCGTGACTACATCAAGGTGAATACCTTCAACAAAGAGGCTTGATGAACCGACTGCCATTATGATTGGTAACATTGGCAGTAAGGCATAAAAGCCGGGTACGTTTTTATCACTCTTTGCTTCTTCAGACACTTTACCTAACTGAGGTACAAATCCGGCTTTACGGTCACAATGGCGCTGCCAGAAGATATGTGTAATACCAACAGCTAATACGGTTGCAATCGCCGCAGGGCCTTGGTAATAAAGCACATATTCAACAACCCCTAAATCAACCGCTTTTGCACCACGAATGGCATCAATGGCAGTTGGGGTATAAGCAACACCCAATGAAGTTGCAATTACACCCGCAGCTGAAGCTGGAGATAAGCCAAGTCCTATCATAATCGGGAACATCGTACCCATTAATAGAACGGCCAATCCAGTTGCTGAAGGAATAGCAAGTTGCAAAATACTAGCGAGTAAAAACGAGAAAAATAGCAATACATAAGGTGAGCGCATATTTTTCAATGGGCGAGTTGCAACACGAACAACGGCCTCATTGGCGCCAATATGATCCATATAATGTGCAAATCCCATCAGTGCCATGATCATTAAACCAAGATCAGCCGCACGACTACTAAAGAGATCACGCATTACTTCAAAAGGATCTAACCAACCGATACCTGTTGTTTTGACATTTTTAGGAAGAATATCTCCCCAACCAAACATCATTGTTAGCGCCATTAAGGCTAAACCAGCAACTAACAAAACAGGTTCTGCTTTATATCCTTTCAAGATCATTCTAGCGACAATAACAACGACAATTAAGACCGCAAGAATTTGGATCATGCTTTAGCTCCAGGTGCAAAACGCTCTGCTGTGATCTTAACGACAGATTTTAAGACATCACTGGCAGCATAAAGCGATTTAACGGGTAGATATTCATAAATAGAGTGGAAGTTATGAGCGCCAGTAAAGATATTAGGACAAGGTAGGCCATTTTGAGAGAGTGCTGCGCCATCATAACCACCACGCATTGGAATTGGGCGAGGTGTAATACCATTCGCTTCATAAGCAGCCACAGCAATATCGATAGGATAACGATTATCACCTTGCAGGCTATTAAAGACGTTGGCATAACGGTCAGCAAGTTTACAAGCTACTGAACCTTCACCCCATAAACCTTCACAATAATCGGAAAGTTGTTTTAAAAATGCCATACGTTGTGCATAACCTTTTTCGGTGAAATCACGCACATCCATTTTTAATACAGTACGGGCACTATTACCTGCTAATTGTTTGACCCAATAATAACCTTCACGGCCTTCGGTATATTCAGGTGCTTCACCGCCCGGTAACATGGCAACAAATTTGTGCGCCATTAACAGTGAATTTTTTAATTTACCTTTTGCTGACATTGGGTGAGCAGATGCACCTGTAAAAGTGATTTCAACATCACCAGCATTCCAGTTTTCATACACTAATTCACCAATACCACAGCAATCTAAAGTATAGGCGAAATCAGCACCAAACTCTTTAGTATCAAAGACTTTAGCACCACGTAAACCCTGTTCTTCATCGGGAACAAAACCGATTTTAACGGTACCGTGTTTAACTTCAGGGTGTTGTTTAAAGTATTGCAACATATCCATAATAGAAGCGATAGCAGCTTTGTCGTCAGCGCCTAATAAGCTAGTACCATCGGTTACGATAATATCGTCACCAATATAATTTTCTAATTCAGGAAACTCGCTTTGACGTAAAAAGATCTCAAGTTCTTTATTTAAGCAAAGATCGCCACCTTTATAAGGTAGAATTTGCGCTTTGGTATCATTAGTTTGTTCAGCACTGGTATCTAAATGGCCAAAAAAAGCAACGGTTGGAACTTCATAGTCAAGATTAGAAGGCAGTGTTGCGGTAACAATCGCAGTATCACGAATTTTGATATCTTCAACACCTAAAGTTTTTAACTCTTCGACTAATTGTAGAGCTAGGACTCGCTGACCTTCCGAAGAAGGCATAATACCAGCTGCGCCATTTTCCCTATTTGTGGTGGTGTTAACTTTTGTATAAGAAATAAACCGTTCAACGAGATTCATGACAATACTCCATTGTGTTTTTAATTGTATTCTTTGTATTAATACTTACTTATTTCATTTATTAGAAAAGACTAACACTTACTTGTATCATAAAAAAAACAATAGGGAATTATAGAAAAATTATTATTTTTAAAATAATAATTTAATGTTAATTATTATTTAATTTTTGGTTTTCTCTTTATTAGAAAAAATAGTGTTTTTTGTAGGTTAGGTTCTTGTATTTAACTTATGGGAACGTTTTTCTGTGATCTTAATCATGGAAAAAGCACTGTAAACATTAAATGTTTTAAAAATATAAAAATAATCATTACTTATTTTAATGTTTTATTTTATTAAATAATTATATTTTATTGACTTTTTTATGAATCTTTTAGCAAATAATGATTAAAAAAACATAACTTATTGATAGAAGTTAATTATGATATACGTTTTAATTCTCCTAAAACGATTAGGAGGATATATGTATATAAATAATATTGTTAGAAATACATTTTCAGCAATAAAAAATGTTGAAAATAAAAGCAGAGAAATTAAAAATATTTTAAATGGAATAATATTAAGTTGTTATAATACAATTATCAGTTTTATAAAACCAAGCATTAACATAAAAAATGATTTTTTAGGATTGAGAAAAAATATTTCTAATGTTGAAAATAAGAACAATCAGAGTGAAAGCACTCCTGTAAAATTAGATAACAAGGAAAAAACAGATAAAAAAGAAAACGATGAAGTTTTTGATAAACCATTGTCCGAAGCCCAAAGAAAAATAAAAAGTGATGAAATAAAATCGAGCATTATTAATGATATTATCTCTTTCTTGAAGGAAATACCTGAATTAGAGAAAGAAAAAATTACAGAGTTTAAGAAAGAATTAGAATTTCATTCTAAATGGATTTTATTTTCTGGTAATAAAATATCTTTAGATAATTCTAAAAATAATTTTTTAGAATCAATAGCAGATAGCCTATTAAATTCAGACGATAAAATAAAATCTAGTTTTGGAAGTATTGATAGCTATAAATTCTTTTTAAAAGAAAGTATTGATAATACTGTGGAAAATATTCTTTATAAGAATTAATTTAATATATTATAAAAATCAATTATATAGATGGTGGATAAATGAAAGAAGAAGAGAAAACAAAATATAAAATAGTGCCTATAATAAACTAATGGGATGATAATAATGATTATCGAAAGTATAGGTAGGCTAGAACAAAAAAGTTCATTAAATGTATTAAATCAATCATCAAGTGCTGATTTTAACATTAAACTTAACTCAGTATTATTAGTAGAAAATTCAGTAAATGAATTTTTTGATGTTAACTCTTTAAATGAGAACGATCTAACGGAAGATGAACCCATTTATATGGAAATGGGTAAGAGTTTAGATAATGTTACCAATTCTTATGACGTTAATTATGATAATAATTCCGATACTTATCTTTTTGATAAAAGTTTATCCATTAATAATAAAAAATTTAATTTTTTTGTTGATTTAAGTAAGAAAGAAATAGAGCTAATATTTAGTTACTTAAAAAATAAAAACTATGATGTTAATAAATTGAAAAATATAAATTCATTAGTTTATTCTATTGATAATTTAATGAAAGATTTTGTTGAAGAAAGTATTTATGAAACAATGAATAATGATTATTCTTTAAGTGAAAAATTAGATTTAATTGATGCTTTATCTGAAATTGTTTCTGAAAATAAAAAAATAAAAGGAAGTTTTAAAGATAATCTAATCCGAAGATTAAGTGATGTCTCATTAAATGAGTTATTTTCTTTATGTGATAAGTATGAAGAGCAATATGAAATAGAAGGATCTTTCTTAATTAGTAGATTTATTTTTCGATTTATAGATGATTTTAATAAATTAAATAAAAATCAAATAAAATTAAATGAAGATTTAAAAAGAGGCTTAAATTCTATTATTCTTTTAAAAAGCCTAAAATTAAAAGACAATAATATTATTTAACAAATTTCCCCCGATCAAAATATCGGGGGAATTTGATAGTTATATATCCAAGCGCTTAGCTTGCCATCTGCGAGAGCGCCAACGCCATGCGTTAGTTAATCCGCGTAGCCACTCATCACAAAGGAAGCCAATCCAGATACCAATTAGACCCATTTCCATCTTAATACCGAGGAAATAGCCAACAGGAATAGCAACACCCCACATAAAGCAAATTGCTGTCATCAGCGGGAATTTAGCATCGCCTGCCGCACGTAAAGCATTTACCATTATGATATTAAAAGTACGGCCCGGTTCTAAAAAGACCGATAAAATAAATAATGGGATCAATTGGTCAATAATGCGTTGATCTTCTGTAATGGAATACAAAATAGGATCACGCATAAACCAATAAACAATAACAACACCAATCGTAAATATCACACCTGTTTTTAAACTTTTCCAGCCTCGAGTAAAAGCATCATCAAAGCGTTTTGCACCGACTAAGTGGCCTACTAATATTTCATTACCAATGCTAATCGCAATCCCAAAGAGCATTAAAAATAATGACAGTTGGAAATAGAGAGTTTGTGCTGCAAGAGGGACTTCACCCATTAATCCAATAAAGGCAGATGCAGTCATATAATGTAAAATCCAAACTAGGTTTTCTCCCGCTGCGGGCAAACCAATATGTAGGATCTTCCCTAACATATTTTTAGACCATACCACGAGTTGTTTGGCTTCGAATTTAATACGTAAACCGTAGAACAGTAATCCACACAGTAAAATAACTGCAATAATACGACCGATAACTGTAGACCAAGCAACGCCCACTAATCCGTATTGTGGTAAACCAAAGAAGCCGTAAAGTACAATCATATTACCAATAACGGTAACAATGTTGGCTATCAATGTGACATACATGGCTGCTTTAGATTTGCCATAAACTCTCAGACAAGCTGCAAGAATAATCGAGATTGCCTCAGGAATAAGGCAAATACCAATAATATGTAGATAGTTATAGCCATCTTGCACTAAGTGCTCTGGCGTATTCATGATATGCAGAATATTGTAGCCAAAGAAAAGAATGATCAAAGCGCTACTGATACCGAGCAAAGAGTTAAAAGCGATAGAAATATGGATGGCTTGGCTGGCTTTTTCTTTTTTACCAGCTCCTAAGTATTGGGCAATAACAACGCTACATCCCACACTAATAAAACTAAAAATAGTAATGAAAAGGTCAAAAACTTGGTTACCGACGCCCATAGCAGCTAAGTAAGCTGTGGAAACGTGGCTTACCATGTAAGTATTAATTAATAGTGTGGCTAGATGTAGGAATATATCTATAAATATCGGCCAACTAAGAGAGAAAAGCGAGCGATCCGCTACATCAGATTGATGCATTGAAAACCTTCTTAAAAACAGAGTGAAATCGATTTATTAATATAACGTGTAGGAAGATAGGGGATTCTACAAGGTTTATTTATAAGGTAATAGAGCAAATAATGTTTATCTGGCAAAAAAGATATTTATATGGTTTATTCATTGATAACTAATCACTATTATCATTAAGAGATGATTAACGTTAAAGTCAGGGGAATTAATGAATACTAAAATAAAAGTGGCCATTGTAGGTTATGGCAATATTGGTCGATTTGCATTAGAGGCTGTTCAAGCTGCTCAAGATTTTGAATTAATAGGTGTTGTTCGTCGTGATATCAATAATATTCCAGAAGAACTGCATAATATTACCGTGACTAACGATATCAAAACATTAGGTAATGTTGATGTTGCACTCTTATGTTCACCGACACGCGCGATTAAAGAGTTAGCAAAATCTATTTTAAGCTTAGGGATTAATACTGTAGATAGTTTTGATGTTCATAGTGAAATTGTGTCATTAAAAACAGAATTAGATGAAGTTGCGAAAAAGCATGACCGTGTAGCGGTAATTTCTGCGGGATGGGATCCTGGCTCCGATTCTATAGTTCGTACTTTAATGTTAGCTATGGCGCCAAAAGGGATCACTTATACTAACTTTGGGCCTGGAATGAGTATGGGGCACAGCGTTGCGGCTAAGGCCATTGAGGGTGTAAAAGATGCGCTTTCAATGACTATTCCATTAGGTACAGGGGTTCATCGTCGTATGGTTTACGTCGAATTGGAAGCAGGGGCGAATTTTAATCAAGTAGAGCAAGCTATTAAAGCTGATAGCTATTTTTCTTCTGATGAAACCCATATTAAGCAAGTTGATTGTGTCGATAGTTTAAAAGATGTTGGGCATGGCGTTCATATGACCCATAAAGGGGTATCAGGTAAAACTCATAATCAATTATTTGAATATTCAATGCGTATTAACAATCCTGCATTGACCTCTCAATTTATGGTATCTGCCGCAAGAGCCAGTATGAAACAACGTGCAGGTGCTTATACCGTTATTGAAATTCCACCCGTTGATTTCTTAGCTGGTGATTTAAATACATTAATTGCAAAATTGGTCTAATTTTAATTGAGACTCTCTGCATAAAATATTGCCCACATAAAGTGGGCAATATGGATTAACGCTTAGGCAAACTTGATGATTTTGAATTAGCGTTTAATACTTTTAAATTCTTTAGTTGTTGCGGTTAATGCCACTTCTGTTGGTAAGCGTTCCATTGAACTTGCACCATAGAAACCATGGCAGTCAGGGCAATTATCTAAGATATATTGGGCATCTTCTGGCGTTGCAATTGGGCCACCATGACAAAGCACAATGACATCAGAACGCACAGCTTTAGCGGCTTTTGCCCAGTCATTAATTAAAGGAACACAGTCCGCTAATGTTAATGCTGTTTCAGCACCAATATTACCGCCAGTTGTTAATCCCATATGAGGCACAATAATATCTGCGCCCGCCTCAGTCATTGCAATCGCATCTTCACGGCTAAAGACATAAGGTGTGGTTAATAAATCTTTCTCATGGGCTTTGCGGATCATCTCCACTTCAAGTCCATAACCCATACCTGTTTCTTCTAAATTAGCGCGGAAATTACCATCAATTAGACCTACTGTTGGGAAATTTTGTACGCCAGCAAACCCTGTTGCTTTAACTTCATCTAAGAATTTATCAAAGTTGCAGAAAGGATCTGTACCGTTAACACCAGCAAGCACAGGTGTATGTTTAACAACGGGTAATACTTCTTTTGCCATATCCATAACGATTTCATTAGCGTTACCATAAGCTAATAAACCCGCTAAAGAGCCACGGCCAGCCATACGATAACGACCAGAGTTATAAATAACAATAAGATCAATACCACCGGCTTCTTCACACTTAGCTGAAAGACCTGTACCTGCGCCACCTCCAATAATGGGTTCATGGCGTGCAATCATTTCATTGAATTTTTTTAGTAACGTTTCACGTGAATGAGTCATTCTTCTTTCTCCGTGGTTAACAAATAAGTTCCTGGTGTAAATCATAAATTTGCTGAGTAAACTCAGCGGAGTTTATGTGATAAGGACTGATGACTAACTGACGAGTCTCTGTCTCTTTAAATGTTGTTATAAATGCATCAAAAAAAGCTTGATTCGCTTGAGGATCCCAGAAAGGGGCTCCTTCAATATCCAGAGCTGAAAAACCGCCCTGTGGTAATACAAACCGCAATAGACCTTCACACTGATTGAGTTTCTCAGCGATCCAGACACCTAATTGGCGGTTTTCCTCTGGTGTTGTACGCATTAAGGTGACTTGTGCATTGTGATGATAAAATTGACGTCCTTTATATTTCTCAGGAACACTTGATGGGCGACCGAAGTTCACCATATCTAATGCACCACAAGAACCTATATAAGGAGTTTGGGTACGGGCGATTGCGCCAAAACGGTCTTCATCACAAGCAAGCACACCGTCAAACAAGTAATCACACACTTCTGTTGTTGTTAGATCGAGCACGCTATGAAGTAAGTGACTGTCTGCCAGTTTTTCCATGGCTTTACCGCCACTTCCTGTTGCATGAAAAACAAGGCAGTCATAATTATTTTCAAGTTTTTGTGTGAGTTGTTGTACACAAGGTGTGGTGACACCAAACATAGTCAGTGCTACCGCGGGCTTATCAACAACATGCTCTTCTTGGTAAAAATAAACAGCGCCAGCTATTTGATTTGCCGCATTTCTTAATACTTTGCGAGAGATACGATTTAAGCCGGATACATCTGTGACGGAGTACATCATTGAGATATCACTTGCACCGATATAGCCTGAAATATCACCAGACGCCATCGTTGATACCATCAATTTAGGTACACCAATTGGCAGAGATTGCATTGCTGGTGTAATCAGTGCCGTTCCCCCTGATCCGCCTAGTCCAAGAATGGCCAAGACATCATCACAGTGAGTTAAATAGTGTTCAAATGCGATAGACATCGCTTCTATTGCTTTCCCTCTATCGCCACAAAATACAGCTTCTTCGCCATTTGGGTGAAAGCGTGCAACTTCTGTTGCGGTGACATCAGCTTCTCGAGCTAATGCCGTGGGTTTGGTTGTCAAGTCAACGGTTTTAACAGGGAGGCCTGCTTTTTTAATTAAATCACTGACATAAAAAATCTCAGCACTTTTAGTATCAAGCGTTGTGGCAATATAAATAGAACCAGCATACTGTTTCATAAGCCTTCCCATACCTTTTATGATTATCGACGAATAGATTATAATCATAATGAGACTCGAGTTTCATTTATCATAGCATCGTTTTGAGACTCTTGTCTCATTATTTTTATTTTTTGTACATTAAAGGTCGATAAGGTTCGATTAATCACCTAAAGTAAACGTTAAATGTTGTAAGTATTTAGCTTAAGATAAGCCCAGATATAAAAGTGTAGGAATAACGAAGGATTTTCTATGAGTTACAGTGATGAAACGGATGCCATGTCCGGTACACGAAAAAGAACCTATCAATTATTGGTAACAACTGCGTTGGGGCTTTTTGAGCAAGGAATGTTACCGACAGTATCAGAATTAGCTGCACATGCAGGTGTTTCGAGGGCAACCGCATATCGTTATTTTCCCACACAAAGTGATTTAATTAGTGCCACGGTTGATGCAAGTTTAGCACCGATCATTGCATGGACACCCACTCCCGAAGATAATACGCAACAACGCATTACTGAGTTGCTCAATCTTGCCTATCCACAAATGTTTAAACATGAAGGCGCACTGCGTGGTGCTTTGCAAATTTCATTACAGCAATGGGCAAAAGAGAGACAATCGAGAGAATATGCAGAAAAACGATTTATTCGTGGTCACCGTAAGGAGATTTTACTCAAAGTTATTGAACCTTTAAAAGCACACTACCCTCAAGAAATGTGGGACAAGGTGATTAAATCGTTCTCTTTAATTTATGGGTCAGAAGTCTTTTTGGTAATGAAAGATATCTGGAAAATGGATGATCAACAGGTCATTGATATGACTCAATGGATGGCAAAAGCTATCCTAAATCAGGCAAAATCTGATTATCCCGCAGATAACGATTAATTATTTGAATAAATCGGTTAAAATTGTATAAATCATTTACGTTTTAGCTATTGCAGGGATCGTTATGTCACACAAAACAGAAGACCAAGAGTGGCTGGTAGAACAACTACAATTTATTGCACAAGGCATTGGTAAAACATTATCGCCTTTTTGTGAAGTTGTACTTCATGATCTAACCGATAGTGAAAATACCATTATGGTCATTGAAAATAACCTATCAGGTAGAAAAGTGGGGGATAGAGCAACTGAGTTGGGAATGGCGCGTATTGAATCGTCAAATTTCCCTCAAATAGTGGCGAATTACCCAAATCAGTTCCCTGATGGTAGGACAGCAAAAAGTACCTCTATCGGTATTAAGGATAAGCAAGGCAATTACGTTGCTGCGTTATGTTTAAATATTGATATTTCAATGATCAAAGGATTACAAATGGTACTTAATCAATTTGCAACCCTTGAAGAAGGTAATGACATTATTGAAACCTTTAGTTCAGTGACTGAAGACTCGCTGAAAAAACGTATCGATGAATTTTCTGCGACTTATTCAGTAACACCAAGAGCATTAAAACCCCATCAACGACGTGAATTGCTATTGTGTCTACAGGATGAAGGTTATCTTTCATTGCGTAAGGCAATGGAAATTACCGCACAATATCTTGGTGTTTCAAGAGCGACTGTGTATAACGATTTAAAAGAGTAGTAATTTTTCATTATTAGCTATTGCTAAAAAATAAATAAACTTAAAAAAAGATATCACTTGTTGATATCTTTTTTTTACTTCTATTTATTGAGTTTTATAATATGTCGTATTTTTATTGAAAATGATTAATTGATTATTATTGTGTGATTTTTATAAACTTTAAAAAATAAGAGGAATAGACTATTTATTATTATTTTTAAAGAAGGTGTTAAAAAATGAGCATTACTGAAATATTAAGTAAATTTAATGAATTTAGCAGCAATATAAATGATAAAGTCAATAAAACATATGGTTTTTCAGAAAGCATTAAATCTACTGTAAATACAAATTCAAAATTTAATATAGAAAGAATGAGTAATAACAGTGTTCAGAGTGCAGATGAAAAGGTTAAGGCTGTATTCAATGAAACCGTTAATGAAATTTCAAACAAACCCTTTAATTCAAACTTGAAACTTGATGATTTGAATAACTTAATCGATAATCTGAAAGATATATCTAACAATATTATTGTTTCAAGTGAAGATTCTAATAAAGTTATAAAGAATCAACGTCTTGAAAAAAAAGAAAATATAGAAAAACTTCCTGACTGGATCACTAGCTCAGGAAAAAAAGAGTTAAATACAAATCAAAAACTTTATTTTTCAACAGAAAAGAAAAGAAGTTTTAAAAATCTATTAAAACCCATAATTTCGCCATTTAAGTTTATAAACAGATCATTATTATCTATAAAAATAAATTATGAAAATTTAAATATAAACAAAGGTGTGGATACATTTAAATTTGATAATATATCAAGTAATAAGGGTGCTTTTATTAAATTTTCAAATAAATTACATCAACTAAATGAAACCTTTACTGAAAATATTAATGAGGTAATATCTAAAAAAATAAAAAACAGAAAAAAAATAGATATTGCGATCAAGTATCATACATTAGAAAGAATGCTAGTATGTAAGTTTGTTCATGAGATTAAACAGCTACAAGATGAATTAAAAGCTGACTTAGCTAAAAATAAATTTCAAGAGGGTTATTTTGACTTACCTGATGAGATAGTAAATAAATTAAATACTAATATTAATTTAAATATAGATGATCTATTTTCTTCTAAAACAATAGATGATTTGAAAAATTTAATAAAAGAAAAAGTAAATAATCAGGATAAGAATGTAAAAATTGGAACTTTTATTGATAATGTTTTTGATGAGAAAAACAAGTTAGTAATGGTTGAAAATTTTAAGGATGATTTAAATGGGGCTAAAGAAGAGCTGTCTTTAAATTTGACAAAGGAATTATTTAAATGCTTATCAAAAGATGATGAATTTATTGGTGAAAAAGCATCTATTTCTAAGATAGATAATTTAATAAGAATGGTAAATAAAGATGTTTATCAAAGAATGGGAGGGGTAACGGATGAATTAATAAACTCACTTTGTAAAGGTTTCTATGAAAATATAAAACAAAATGATCATAGAGATAATTTAATTATTAGATTATTTAGAAATTCAAGTAATAATATTAATTACAAATGGGCGGGGGATTCTATTGCTTTATTGGCTTTTTATGGTTATTTTGAAAATAAAAATTATGAATATTCTAATTACTTTAGTGGAGGTAAGGCGATCGAAGGCGGTGAAGGCTCTTCTTATGAAAAAAATACAAAAATAGAAAATGAGCTAATAAAAATTTCTAATCGACTAGGATTAAATTTTAATAATTTAGATGAATTAATAGAAGAGATTATTAGAAAAATTATCGCTAATTATTCTAAGCCAATTTGATGGTGTAATAATTTTTAATGGTTTATTCAATATATTAACTAGGTATTTATTATGAGTGAAAATAATATAAATATTAATCCTAAGTTTTCTTTTTGTAAAGTTACTCATCGATACCCTAAAAAAGAAGAGTATGTTATTTCAAAAAAAATAAAAGTAATAGAGAACACACCAGTATCACCTTCATTTTTAAAGAAAATACTTCATGCCACTTCCTATATTTTTCATAAGATTAATATGATTTTTCTTATTAGAAGCATTAATAATAATAAAGGATTGGGTTCTTTTGGATACTTTGAAAATATAGAGGTTAGTTATGAAAATCATAAGAATAGTAAGAATTATAATGATAATGTAAAAAAATCAAGTATGATACAACAACTTATTAATAATGTTAATTCTAAATTTGATTTTCATAGTTTTTGCAATTATTTAACAGAAGTTAAGATGGCTAAAAATTATTTTTCATTATCTAATCATCATGATTGTATCAACCCTAATGATCAGGATCTAAGTATTATCTTTAATGATATAATTCATACTAGACTTAAAAGGTTAAATGATGATGATTTTAAAAATATCTATAATCTTATTATTAAGAGATATAACTATGAAAAAATACATTTAAATAAAAAAAATAGTTTTATAAGTAATTTTTCAAGTGTTAAAAAAAGAGATGAGCTTATAAGTTTTATTAATTTACTGATTATTGCTGTAAATGAAATAGATATATTAAGTAAATTTGATAGAAAGATTCGTGATAAAATAAAGAATGATTTATCAATAATAATGAAGGAATGCTTAGGAAGTGAATATCAAGAATATATGACTTTTGAAGAATTATCGATGGCTTGGATGAATACGCATGTTTATAGATATAAGCAAGGAGAATGTATAGAGATAGATAAAGGGAAGATTGATGTAATTGAAAATCAATTGGCAGAGGTTAAAGGAGAGGTTAACGAAGAAGTTGGTGAAGAGATTACTAACGAGGTTAAGGAAGAGGTTAACGAAGAAGTTGGCGAAGAGATTAATAAAGAGGTTAAGGAAGATATAGACACTAACACAGACATTAATATAGAGGAAAATCCAGAGGTTGATGAATGTAATGTGATAATTAATATAAATCATTGGTTTAATTATTGTGATGATGAGCTAACAGAGATTCTTGGGGAAAAAGAGTTATTTCCAGAAGAAAATATTGAAAAAGAAAATATTAATATTGACTTTGATGATACAGAATATAAAAAAATCATGGATGATATTAAACTTTTGTTATCTCAGAATGTGACTGATGAATTTGATAATATACTCTTATTGTTAAAAAATGAATTACATGAAATTAATCAGTATTTAAATAAAGAGGAAATTAAAAGTATATATGATGAGTTGTATTCCAAATTTAAATCTTATTTAAATAACATGAATAATATAAAAGATAAGCTTGGTAGTATTTCTGAAGAGTTAAATAAAATATCTCTGGAAGAGGATGATATTTTAAACGATATAAAATCAAGTGGTAATTTCTATTATGATATTGATTTATACAAAAATGAAATAAAACAAATTGTTAAGGAAATCGATGAAATATTAGATAGTAAAAATAAAAGTGACTCAAATAGTATGAAAGATACTTTAAATTATGATTTTGAAAAATTAAAAAGTAGTTTAAATGATATTTTGAGTGATATACAAGTTTCTAATATTGAAGATAAGAAAACTATCTTTAATGGTTTGATTAAAGACTTTGATAAAATAATATTAAATTCAAAAAATGATTACTTAGATAATGAAATTAATAGGCTGAATGATATTTTTAAACAAAAAACAAGAGAACATAATATTGTAGTTAAGCCTTTATCGGTTAATAATGAAATCACACCATTGGTTAAAGATATAGATGTTGATAATACATCATTGTTATATCAAAATAATACTGATGAGGTAGATGTTGATGAATTATTGTCATCTTTAGATAGTCGTATAAATAAAATGGGAGTTGGTGTTTCTGATGTTATTGATAAGTTTAAAAATTTATCACGTAATACTGAAAATAACATGATAACGAACTCTACTTTAAATAAGGTGCAAGAGTTAAAAAATAAGTATACTAATAAAAAACAAATGTTTGTTGGTCATGATGTTAAAGTTCCGCATGAAGATGATCTTTATGATAAATATCAGGAAAGTGCTAAAAAATCAAAAGCGTTACAGGAAGAAATAAGTGTACTGAAAGGAAAATTGATAGAGTCAAAAGAACGTCGTAGTAGAGAAAATAAAAATTATATGAATGATTTAAATAAAACCAGAGAAGCTGAAGAATATAGAGAAAAAGTAAAGGATAGTAGCAGTAGTAGTAGTAGTAGTAGTAAAAATGTTGTAAATTTTATTAAAGAGGAAATTATATTAGATAAATCAAAACAAAAACCAAAATCAAAACAAAAAATAGCACCAAAACTATATGATTTAAATAATAAAAAAAATATAAATGATGATGATTTTCATGGTGAATTAAGAACAATGCATTCAATTAGTATCAATACGGTTAATAATATTGAAATAAAAGATGAAAATATCATTTTGATTAAAGATTATAAAAATGAAAATAAAAACATTGAAAATTTAAGCTTTAATGTGAATGAAGATAGAGTGACCTATTTAAGAGTGGATTATGATAATAAGAAAGTGGCTAAGAGTTTTGAATATACTATTAGCGATGAAACAATAAAAGAAAAAATGAAAGAAATAAAAGGAAAAAAAGGAAAAAAAGGAAAAAAAGAAGAAGAGAGAATCATAAAGGAAAAAGTTAAAGGTGATATAATAAATATTATCAATAAAATAAATGAGGTATACAAAAAATAAGTATTAAAGGATAAAACTTGCGTTAAAGTTTTTTTCTCAAGTAGTACTTCTTATCACTTATTGGATAATTTTCTAACGTGCCAAATATCTCAAATCCCTGCTTTTGGTAAAAAGGCAGGGCTTGAAAGCTAAAGGTATCGACCTCAGCATATTTGGCGCCTTTCTCTTTTGCTGTGTTTTCCATTGTTTGCAGTAATTCTGTACCTATGTTTTGTCCACGATAGGCTTTATCTACCCATAAATAGCGGATCCGTAGCCAATTTCCTAAAATATCCCCCGTGATCCCACCTATTTTTTTACCGTTCTCTTCTTTAAAAACGGCAAGTGGAGTGTATTGCTCCATCTGAATATAATGAAGATTGTGGGTTAGCAATCCTTCATAAATTTCATTGATCTCATTCGGTGTTGGGTTTGTGGTAATTTTTAACGACATAATTGGCTCTTAATATTAATAAAAATAATAATTACATTATCACTATTTGGTTATTAAATATTTATATAAATGCTAGGATAAAACAATAATTAAAAAACTGGATAACACAACATGTCGTTTTTAAAAACTCTGCCTGGTATTCTATTTTGTGCATTAATAGGCGGTGTTCTTACCCTTTCAGGTTTACCCATGGCACTGATGTTTGGGCCAATTATTGTCGTTATTATCGCTTATCGCTTTAAATGGGAGCTTGCGGTTCCTAAGCATACATTAACCTTTATTCAGCTTACTTTAGGAACCTCGGTTGGTTTAATGTTTAACCAAGTTCATTTAGGTAGTGCTGATAATTTAATGATTTTATTACTCACTCTTGTTGTTTGTTTAGCTATTCAGTTTTTTGTGAGTTATTTTTGGTTCTATCGTCATATTGGTTGGACGAAAGAAGAGTCAATGCTTGGTGCTGTGCCCGGCGCGATGGCTGCTATTCTAGCATTAACTGATCATACGAAAACACCTCCTCAAAAAATCGTTATTTCTCACACCATCCGTTTAATGGTGCTGATTATTATGGCGGGTTTTATTGTTGGAGCAGATAAAGCCAATATGCCAGAGCTTGCTATACCCGAAATGACGTTGACTTCATTGTTGTGGTTATTATTGATTGTTGCTTTGGGACTAGGTTCAGGGCTTTTATTGCAGAAAATCCGATTTCCAGCTCCTTTTATGTTGACTTCATTAGGCAGTGCGATACTAGTTCAATCGTTTGTCAGCGAACCTATTGCTTTTCCTATGTTACTTAATGAGTTGAGCATGGTTTTAATTGGTATGAATATTGGTGCTCACTTTGTTGTTTTTCCACTTTCATCACTAATTAAAAATGCTTTTTCTTCTGTTCAAGTAGTTATTATTAATGTGATTTTAACGGTGATTGTTGCGTGGGGCGCTGCTTATTTAACCGGTGTTCCTTGGGCTACATTAGTACTAGCATGGGCGCCGGGAAGTATGGAAGCGATGACATTCGCTGCGATAACGATGAATGTAGATGCCGCTTTTGTTATGTCGAATCATATTTTTAGAATGTTGATTATTCAAAGTATTCCATCAGTAGCTCTATATTGGAATGAATATAAACAGAAGAAAAATAATCAGAACAAAAAAGAAGAATAAAATACAAAAGGGATAATGTTGTTTTTTTGATAACCTCTATTTAGTTGCCTATGTTGAAAACAAGCATGCTATTTCAAGAGGTTATCTTATTCTATCAATCTAATTGTGACTTAATAGAGGCATTAATAGTTTAATAAACTGAGAGATTTATTAGCTAGCAATTGGCATTTTTTATTGTGTGATACTTCAATACCTTTTAGATCATTGTAGCTATCTTCATTTAATTGGCTCATTGGCAATGTCGAGTAATTACTAACATCCCATTGTTGTGAGCGAGAAAAGACCATTAAGGCTCTTTCAATTTTAGATTTTGATATCTGCTCATAACCACAATCTTTATTTAAAAAAAGGTAGATGGCGGTTAAATCTGCCAAGTCTTCTGCTTGTGTATAAGTTAACGCTTTTGTACTCGAAGAAAAGAGCAGAGTAAAAGAAAGCGTTAGTGTGCAGAACAAGGCGAACATTTTTTTCATTAGGTGTGCTGTTCCTTTATGTGATGATTTAGCTAGTTTTGTTATTTGGCTTAATGTAGTTAAAAGTTTTGCAAAGACCCGAGGTTTTGTTGGGTTTTAAATTGACCTTCCAGTAAGGGGAAACTTTAGCATTGGTAATAGTTTACAAGACTTCTTTATTCATCTTATTTCGATAAATACAAAATAATTTGTTTTTATTCAAAGGAATATATTATGCAACGTCGCGAATTTTTAAAATTAGGCGCCACATTAAGTGCTGTAACATTATTACCAAGTTGGAGTCGCTTTGCGTTTGCCCAAAGTAACACGCCTTCATTGGCTATTCCACCTCAAATTACCCCCGATGCCCAACAAAAGATTGTTCTGAATATTCAACAAGGTATTTCTAAATTTATACCTACCGCGAATACCACTACATGGGGCTATAACGGTAGTTTATTAGGCCCAGCATTGAAACTTAAACGTGGTCAACCCGTTACAATTAATATCAATAACCAATTACCAGAAACAACAACGGTTCACTGGCATGGGCTTGAAATCAGCGGTGAAGAAGATGGCGGTCCACAAGCAATGATTGAACCTGGAAAATCTCGTACTGTCACTTTTACACCAAATCAAGCTGAATCAACGTGTTGGTTCCATCCTCATACTCATGGTGTTACCGGACAACAGGTTGCTATGGGATTAGGTGGGTTAGTGATTATTGAAGATGATGAAACCGCAAGCCGTAAATTGCCTAATCGTTGGGGGGTTGATGATTTACCCGTTATTTTACAAGACAAGCGTTTAGATAGTGATGGACAAATCGATTATCAACTCGACGTAATGAGCGCTGCAATTGGTTGGTTTGGCGATATGATGTTAACCAATGGCGCTATTCAACCACAGCATATTGTGCCAAAAGGTTGGGTTAGATTACGTTTCTTAAATGGCTGTAATGCACGTAGTTTAAATCTTGCGACAAGTGATGGCAGACCAATGTATGTCATTGCAAGTGATGGTGGATTACTCGCAGAGCCTGTAAAAGTGACTGAATTACCGATTTTAATGGGAGAGCGCTTTGAAGTTTTAGTCGATACCTCTGATGGTCGTGATTTTGATATTGTTACTTTACCTGTACGCCAAATGGGAATGGTTTTAGCGCCATTTGATAATGTATTGTCTGTATTACGCTTGCTACCATCCGCAGAAAAAGGACAAGGTCTTTTACCTGAGCAATTAGCGCTTATTCCTGCATTACCAACATTAAGCAATCTTTCAACACGCACATTACATTTACGTATGGATATGCGTTTAGATATGCAAGGTATGATGCTATTAACAGAGCGTTACGGCGATAAAGCACTAGCGGGTATTCATCATGGAATGAGTCATATGCGTCAAGGTAACGGCAGTGGCATGATGGGCGGTGGAATGAATTGCGGTCATGGCAATGGTGATTTAGATATCTATAATGCCAATAGTATCAATGGTATTCCATTCTCAATGACTGAACCTGCATTTGATGTGAAACAAGGCGTTTATGAGCGTTGGGTTGTTTCTGGTCGTGGTGACATGATGCTACATCCATTCCATGTTCATGGTACACAATTTCGTATTTTATCTGAAAATGGTAGAGCACCAGAGAAGCATCGCCAAGGTTGGAAAGATATCGTGAAAGTTGAAGGGCAATTTAGCGAAATTTTAGTGAAGTTTGACCATTTGGCCACAAAAGCACATCCATTTATGGCACACTGTCATTTATTAGAACATGAAGATACCGGAATGATGGCGGGTTTTACTGTTAGTAAATAATCAATCACTGTAAAAACCATCAATATCAGTAAGATAAATTAATAAAGGGCATGAAATTGATATTTTGTGCCTTTATTTTCATTAAATCAGATCATCGCATGATGAAGGAAGTTCTGGTACAATCGTTTGCTTTCTCCGTTAACCCAATCGAAATTAATCATGAAACATATTGTTGATGTCATGATCTCTGAAGAAGAGATCAAACAGCGTATTGCTGAGCTAGGTCGTGAAATCACAGAACATTACCGCCCACGTCAAGATCAACATGCTCTTGTCTTAATCGGCTTGTTAAAAGGTTCTTTTATTTTTATGGCAGATTTATGCCGTGAAATTGACGTGGATCATGAGGTCGATTTTATGACAGTATCAAGTTACGGTAATGGGATGACGTCAACACGAGACGTTAAAATCATTAAAGATCTCGATGAAGATATTCGTGGTAAAGATGTTCTGATTGTTGAAGATATTATCGACTCAGGTAACACCTTAAATCGTGTTAAAGAGATTTTAAGCTTACGTGAGCCCGCTTCTATTTCTATCTGTACTTTATTGGATAAACCCTCTCGTCGTGAAGTAGATGTCCCTGTTGAGTGGATTGGTTATTCTATCGAAGATAAATTTGTTATTGGTTACGGCATTGATTACGCACAGCGTTATCGCCACCTGCCTTATATTGGGCATGTAACATTATTAGATGAGTAATTTATTTACTTAAATTAGCAGTTAAAAACCCGCTTTAGGCGGGTTTTTGTTATTTAATCGAACGTATCTTATTAGCGTGGATGACTCAATTTTGCCATTGCTTGACGATAAGAAAGTTCAAGTTTCTCACGGCTATCAGAGGTGACATCAAGATCGTGTAGTTCACCGTTATTTAAGCCATAAACCCAACCGTGGATCATCACTTTTTGTCCGCGTTTCCATGCTGCTTGCATAATTGTCGAGTGACCAAGGTTGTACACTTGTTCAATAACGTTCAGTTCACAAAGTAGGTTTAATCTATCTTGTGGGGCAAGTTCGCCTAACATGGAACTGTGTTTGTACCAGATATCGCGGATGTGCAGTAACCAGTTATTGATAAGTCCTAATTCAGTACCTTCAATAGCGGCTTCAATACCACCACAACCATAGTGACCACAGACAATAATGTGTTCAACTTGTAATACATCAACCGCATACTGGATCACAGAAAGGCAGTTTAAGTCAGTGTGAATGACTAAGTTTGCCACATTACGGTGAACAAATAAGTCACCTGGTGCTGCGTTGATTAATTTTTCTGCTGGAACGCGGCTGTCAGAGCAACCAATCCATAAAAAGTGAGGTTTTTGACCTTTACAGAGATCTTTAAAAAACTGAGGATTTTCTTCAGTAACAGATTCTGACCATTGCTTGTTATTGGCTAACAGCTCTTCAATTTTTCTCATCATGACGTGACTGCCTGTAAATTCGGTTTCCCACCATTTGCGCTGACAGTACGCCAACACGAAATAGCTCTAGTGTTATTGTTGGATGCGAGAGATCCATTAAGAAAGGGTATTTTTATACCATTACTTTTGAATTAATCAGAGGGCTTTTTAAAGCCAAGTGACAGATAATTTCTTGTAATTTTTCGCTTTCAAATAAGATAGATCTTTTTATAGCATTTGTTTAATTAATTTATCAATACATTCTTTGATGTAAATCAAATGTGTAAAAAGATAACCGTTTGTTAAGCCAGCCATTGTGTTATTCAAAAATAGAACCCCATAAAAAATTTATAAATAAATCTTATATTTATGGTTACTCACTTTATTATTACACTGAAAATAAATTTGATAAAAAAGAATGAGTATCATTGATTGATATAGTAAATGACGAGATAATATCCATCAGTAAACTTGAGAAACAAAGGCAATTATTTTATTGGTATCAATTAGGCTAAATGATTGCACCGAGAGATAAATTTATTAAAACATCAGAATATTCGTAAGAAATAAAAGAACCAGGGCCTTGATAGTTAATTTTCTTTCTCTCCATCTCTTATTCTTTATTATTGTAATAGTTAAAAAATATTTATTTATTCGTTTGTGTCATAAGCTCTAAAACGGTTTATTTGGCACCGAATATTCTCTAGAATAACTTATTCCATTTTATTCTTTAAACTAAGCTTATTTTCTGATTTCAGCTCAGTTAATGCTGAATAATGCAGTTGATAAAAGGTAATTCCCACATATGACGTATGCATTGGAGTTAACGGAGTTAACGAAAACTTATCACAATGGCGTAAAAGCGCTAAAAGGAATTGATCTCACCGTTGAGGCTGGCGATTTTTATGCTTTATTGGGCCCTAATGGCGCAGGCAAATCGACCACGATTGGTATTATTAGCTCTTTAGTTAATAAGAGTAGCGGTAAAGTCAAAGTATTTGGTTATGACACCGATACCGATATGGTCAATGCAAAACGTCAATTAGGATTAGTGCCACAAGAATTCAATTTCAACCCTTTTGAAACCGTATTACAAATTGTACTCAATCAAGCCGGTTATTATGGGGTACCTCGTAAATTGGCATTAGAACGTGCCGAAATTTATTTAACCCAGTTAGATTTATGGGAAAAGCGTGAAGATAGAGCACGTTTTTTATCTGGGGGAATGAAGCGCCGTTTAATGATTGCGCGTGCATTAATGCACCAACCTAAATTACTTATTCTTGATGAGCCTACCGCTGGCGTTGATATTGAATTGCGTCGCTCAATGTGGACGTTTTTAAAACAATTAAATGCTGAAGGCACTACCATTATCCTAACCACACACTACTTGGAAGAAGCTGAAATGCTGTGTCGGAATATTGGTATTATTCAACGGGGCGAGCTGGTTGAGAATACCAGTATGAAAGGGCTATTAAGTAAATTAGAGTCTGAAACCTTTATTTTAGATCTTGCGCCAAAAAGCCCATTACCTGAATTACAAAATTATCAATATCGCTTGGTTGATACATCAACATTAGAAGTTGATATTAAAAGAGAGCAAGGACTAAATAGTGTTTTTGCTCAGCTTAATGCACAAGGTATTCAAGTGTTAAGTATGAGAAATAAAGCCAACCGTCTTGAAGAATTATTTGTTCACTTAGTTAATGAAAAGCATACAGTAGAAGGAGAGGGGGAATGATTCAGCTGTATTGGGTAGCCCTCAAAACCATTTGGATTAAAGAAGTCACCCGTTTTGGCCGTATTTGGGTACAGACATTAATTCCACCCGTGATAACCATGTCTCTCTATTTCGTTATTTTCGGCAACCTGATTGGTAAACGAATTGGCGATATGGGCGGTGTAGATTATATGCAGTTTATTGTTCCTGGCCTGATTATGATGGCAGTAATAACAAACTCTTATGCGAACGTTTCTTCTTCTTTCTTTGGTGCGAAATTTCAACGTAGCATTGAAGAATTATTAGTTTCACCAGTACCAACGCATGTTGTTATTGCCGGTTTTGTTGGTGGTGGTGTGGCTCGTGGTATTTGTGTTGGTATATTAGTGACCTTAATTTCACTATTTTTTGTGCCTTTAGAAATACATTCTTGGACAATGGTCGTAGTGACATTACTGATGACCTCAATTGTGTTTTCTCTCGCTGGATTATTAAATGCGATTTTTGCGAAGACCTTTGATGATATTAGTATTATTCCAACCTTTGTTTTAACACCATTAACCTATTTAGGTGGTGTATTCTACTCACTTTCGTTACTACCTGAGTTTTGGCAAGGTGTATCCAAGCTTAACCCAATTGTTTATATGATTAGTGGTTTTCGCTACGGTTTTCTGGGCATTACGGATGTCTCTTTAACCGTAACGATTAGTGTTTTGTGTCTTTTCATTGCCGTGTTTTACGTTATTGCATGGTATTTAATTGAAAAAGGCCGAGGTTTAAGAAGCTAATCAAAAAAGCAAAATAGAAAGTTATAAAAGTTGAAATCGGTATCTTATTTAGAGATACCGATTTTTTTTAGCCATTTTTTTAGCATGAATGTTAATTTTTCTTTAAATGATGACTTTGCTATTAACAAAGTGATTTTTCTTGTTTAGTATACTAAACACTTTGGCAGAGGATAAAAAGGAAATGTAATGACAACGGCAAGCCAAACAGGTAAAGCACCTGAGGCAATTTCTCGTAATAAGCTTTTATGTATTGCAGGTATGGGATGGACTTTTGATGCAATGGATGTGGGATTACTCGCATTCTTACTCACGGCATTAAAAGAAGATTGGGGATTAACGGCATCACAATTGGGTTGGATTGGAAGTGTAAATTCAATCGGAATGGCTGTTGGCGCTTTTGTGTTTGGCATTATGGCTGATAGAAAAGGGCGTAAACCCGTATTTATCTTTACTTTGTTACTGTTTAGCTTAGGTTGTGGGTTAACGGCATTAGCAAGCTCTTTGATGGTGGTACTTGTTTTACGTTTCTTTATTGGAATGGGATTAGGTGGCGAATTACCCGTTGCCTCAACGCTTGTTAGTGAAAGTGTTGAAACCCATGAACGAGGCAGAATTGTTGTTTTATTAGAGAGTTTTTGGGCTGTCGGTTGGTTAATTGCAGCGTTGATTGCTTACTTTATTATTCCTGATTATGGCTGGCGTATGGCGATGCTATTAAGTGCATTACCTGCGGTATATGCTCTCTATTTACGTTCAAAATTACCTGAGCCTACTTCATCGCATATTTCACAGAAAAAAACACGTCTATCGATTCGACAATCAATGGCATTAATTTGGTCACCACAATATCGTCGTTCAACACTAATGTTGTGGATCTTATGGTTTTGTGTCGTTTTCTCTTATTACGGTATTTTCTTGTGGTTACCCAGTGTTGCCATGTTAAAAGGCTTTAGCTTAATTAAGAGCTTTCAATATGTGCTTATTATGACATTAGCGCAGTTACCTGGTTATTTTACCGCGGCTTGGTTAATTGAACGCTATGGGAGAAAGTTTGTTTTAGTGACTTATTTAGCCGGAACAGCCATCAGTGCTTATTATTTCAGTGTGGCTGATTCTACTACGACACTGCTTATTTTCGGTATGTTGTTATCGTTCTTTAACTTGGGCGCTTGGGGAGCTTTATACGCTTATACGCCAGAACAATACCCCGATGGAATTCGGACAACAGGAGCTGGAACAGCAACAGCAATAGGACGTATTGGCGGAATATTAGGACCTTTAATGGTGGGATATTTGGTTCAATATCAATTTGAAATAAGCTCAATATTTCTGATTTTCAGTTTTTCAATTGTGATTGGAATATTAGCGGTGATGTTATTGGGACAAGAGACAAAAAATAAGCCGCTTAACTCAATTTAATCCTGCTTTGTGCGACTAAAAATATAGAATTTCTCTTTCTTGTAATATGATAGCAGTTAAGATTTTTATGAGAAAAGGAGATCACGATGTCTCATTATGATGAAATGGTGAAACAGGTTGATGATGCGATTACCACAACCAGTATTCAAACCATGAATGAACTTTTAGTGGAGTTAGGTAAAGATAAAACGATTGAATTTCCACTGCGTTATGAGCAACAAGAGCGTTTACGTACCGCTATTTTCCATCACGGTGAAAAACAGCGTTAATCGGATTGTTGCTAAGAAATAAGAATTAAAAAAGCGTTTGAACCATATTGATAAACAGGGGAAAACGCTTTTTTCTTTTGACTGCTTTGTATGATACGAATTAAAACGTCTTTCGACCTTCTAGCACTGCGATCCTATTTTCAATGGAAGGGTGTGTTGAAAAAAATGAGTCCCCTTTATTAAAAATAAAAGCAGCTTTACGATAAGCTCGTCCCGTCGAACCATCTTCAAAGTTTTCAGTGTCATGCTGTGCTGAAATTTTCTTTAATGCATTAATCATCGCTTGATTATCTTGGGTTAAATCAACCGCCACAGCGTCTGCCATATATTCGCGAGTTCGGGATAAATAGAAATAGAGTACCTGTGTAATGATCGGCAAAACAAAGTTTAGAATAATTAAAATTAGTCGAGCTTTACTTGCTGCGTCATTACTTTTACCACCTCGATTACCTGAGGCAATATATAAACGACTGCCAAAGATATTTGTTACCGTCAAAATAACGTTGGCTAATATGCCAACATATAATGTCAGTCGTGAATCACCATGAATAATATGTCCTGTTTCATGAGCTAATACAGCCTGTACTTCTTGGCGATTAAGACGACTTAATAAACCCGTTGTTACACCAATAAAGGCATTTTTCTCAGACCAACCGGCAGCAAAAGCATTGGCTTCAGGTGTATCAAGAAGATAGAGTTTAGGAATGTAGCCCAGAGTTGCACTTAAACTAAGCTCTTCAACAATATTGAGTAATTGGCGCTCTTGTGCATTTAAGGTGTCATCAGGGCTAATTAATCGAGCATTCATTCCTGTAAGCATGATTTTATGCCCTTTAAAATGAATAAAGATAAGCAATAAAATCGAAACAGCGAGAATAATTAATGTGGCAATGGGTAGAGATTGAAACGTCAGAAATGCCCACATATTATCGGTCAGATCTAAATAGGGATTTGCGCCAATAGCCGTATCCACCAGCAAACCGATCATAAGCATTAAGAGTAAATATGTTGCTATAACAAAACGAGTTCGAATAGCATTTTTTCGTAGAACATTTCTGAAATCCATTAGTGACTCCAAACAGCACCGTTAAGTACTGTTTTTATCAATTTAGAAGTAATAACTATCTCTTATTACTATAAAATTAATCGAAATTAATGCGACGCGCTTCTTCCGTTTTAATGGTTCCTTCATCAAGACGCCAGTACTCTTTATCAATAACAAGGCTTGGGAAAATCTTCACGATAAATACCGCAGGGATAGAAGCGATGAAAGCACGATATTGTTCTAAAGTGCGGTTGTAGCCACGTTTAGCAAAAGAGAGTTTATTTTCTGTTGAAACAATCTCTTCTTGTAAATTTGCCATGATGGTGTCGGATTTTAATTCAGGGTAATTTTCAACCGCAACATTAATGGCACCACTTGAGACGATTTTTGATAATTCATCTTCAGCCGCTTTGGCTTCTTTGGTATTTGCGCTTTGGGATTGTGTTCTTAATTCAGTGATTTTAGTAAAGACTTCAGACTCATGGCTGAGGTATTTTTTTACGGTGGCCAATAAGCTGTCAAACACTTTTCCACGACGATCTAATTGTACTGAAATTTCAGTTTCACTTGAGATAACCGCTTCACGCATAGAGATAATACGGTTGTAATAATAAAAAATAAGACCCAATAACGCGATGGTAATAATTAATCCAGTCATGAGAAGCGTTCTCTTTTCTAATAGTAAACAGGAAATTGTATTAAATCATTAAGATTAATTTTGCCTATTATTGATAAAGATAGCTAGATGATTATTTCATCAAAGATAAAAAGGGTGCCGATAAAGCCAAAGCAATAATATTGGGCGAGATAAAAAAATACCCCGAATAAATTCGGGGCAAAATTAAAGGTAATGTTAAGGTAAATAAAATTATCAAGTGAAACATCTGGGATGAAAACTAGGTTAAATAAACAAACGAAGCCATTTAACCTAGAGAAATAACAAATTTAGAACCAAGGTGCTTGCGCCATTACATTGCCATAAAACAGCATTCTTCCTGTGATTTCACCGCTAAAAAGCATCAAAATAGCGATAACAGAGAGCGATGTTTTGGTAAATGAAGCACTGTGAGATAACGTAATAATGCAAATACCCACAATCAAACTAGCAATGACTTGCCACCATAATAATAGACTTGCTACATCAGCACCGGGTACTTGCGCTCTCATAACTAATCCCACAAGTACAAATAATGCGCCGATAAACGCCCCTATTTTTAATGAATTGCTAATGACTTTACCTTGTAAACGTAACCAAGGGATCATCGAGCCAAAACCAAGTAGCAACGCTGTACCAATAAAGCTAATTTGTGTTGCAGGTGTATGCCATAACGGGTGTGTTTGCATTTGGTAATAGATTTGCGCTGTAACCAAGATAATAGGTAAACCAATTACACCACAAAACAATCCAATCAAACTATTACGGCGAATAGCATTAGGCTGTACCCAACTTGCTAATGCCCATAATGAAATCAATCCATTAAGCATAACGAAAGCAATTGCTTCACGACTTAACCAAGAGTGAGCAATACCTAAAACAGAACGATAAGCACCAAGTGGATCACCTAAATGTCCCATTGACATTGATGAGCCCACAACCTCAATCAGCCAAATCAGCGCAATGGTTGTTCGTAATGCTTTGTTACTTAGCATTGCAACGTTTTGCGTCTGGTTTTGCCATTGATACAGTGAAAGCGCTAATACCGCACCAATGCCCCATTGACTCATTACCGTAAACAGGACTAACGGCAGTTGGTAATCATGCATGATTAATCCTCCATACCAATAATGACAATATTAGGGTTGCTGATGGTGTGATCAGGAACACCATAGCGTTTTTCTAATAAAGCCCAATTTGTCGTATGTTTTTTACGTAAATCTTCAATTTCACCAAATTCAATGGCACCCGTAGGGCAAGATTCAACGCAACGTGGTTTCAAACCTTCATCCAGTCTATCTGCACACATATTGCACTTACTGGTTTTGCCTTCAACCGGATCATAAACTGGAGCGTTATAAGGGCATGCCATGATGCACATTTGACAACCGATACATTTGTCATGATCTTGCACGACAATACCGTCTTCACGTTTGGTATAAGTATCAGCAGGGCAAACTTTCAGGCATTGTGGATCATCACAATGGTTACAAGACATTGTTATAAATGCTTGTGCATTAGGTTGGTCTTCGTTGAATTCACGAACACGACGCCATAGCACACCGGGAGGTGTTACGTTTTCAGATTTACATGCCATAGAGCAGGTACGGCAACCGTAGCAATCTTTGGTATTTATCAGAAAACCATACTGTTTCTTCGCCATGATCATGCCTCCCGTCTTACGTTAACTAAGGTGCTATTACAGCAATGGCCATTACCTAAAGGCTCTACGTGATCACTGGTGACATGGCTACTACTTCCGCCTTGTTGCTCCCACCATCCATTATCCAATGAGATAACACCTTGCTTAATATGAGTGGTCACAACGGCAATAGCGCGGTGTTCACCTCGATCATTAAACGCGATAGCCCATTCACCATCTTTAATACCGCGAGCTAAGGCGTCATTAGGATGGATAAGAATATTAGGCTGATTACGCTGTACTTCTAAGATCCACTCATTCATACCGTGACTAGAGTGAACACTACGGGCGAGTTTGCGTTGTACTGCCATCAGAGGATACTTTTTGGCAAGTTCAGGTGAGCCTTTTGTCGATTCTTTTACTGGGTAATAGGTGACAATAGGGGAAAAATTTTTGCCCTGCCACTCTTCAATAAAGAAGTGCGCTTTTTTCGTTGAAGTACGGAAAATACCATCTTTAAATGGGATCCAATCACCTTCAACTGGGCGTACTGGGCCTTTTTCAAGCATTTCACGCGTAATGCCAGAACCTTTGAGACATGCATCAATATAATGTTCAATCGGCTGATTAAAGACTTCACCGAAGCCAAAACGTTCAGCAAGACGAGCAAATATCCAGTAATCAGGTTTTGCTTCTCCCGGTGGCTCAACGGCTTTTTCCATTAATTGTACATATTGGCTACGAACTCCGGCCATTAAGCTGGTATCTTCAAAAATAGTGGTAACTGGAAGTACGAGATCAGCATAAAGAGCGGTGGATGACATCAAGTTATCAGCGACAACAACAAAAGGAACTTTTTTCAGTGCATTACGCACCATATTAGTGTTAGGAAGTTGCGTCATTACACCCATAGTCATGATCCACCAAAAGTTAATTGGGTGTGGTCTTTCATTGACAATCCAATCACCGACTTTTGCAACAGGGATAGGTTTGATGGGTTTTGCATTCGGTGCTGGTGGAATAATTGGGCTAAATTTCGCCATTTGACGAGCACCACCTGCATCACAAATTCCAGCGCCTTTTTTACCGATATTGCCGGTTAATAAAGCGAGATAAAACTGGCTTGCAGCAACATAAGCACCGAACTCTGTTCGTTGAGCACCAGACATATTTTGTACAATCATTGCCGGTTTGGTGGTGGCATAATCGCGTGCTAAACGAATAATCGTTTCTTTGGGAATATCGGTTTCTTGGCTCGTTTTTTCGATAGTCCAAGGCTGGGCTTGTTGATAAATTTGCTCAAAGACAGTCACGTAATCAGCATTAGCTGGCAGTTCATCATGAGTTAACGCAGGAACAATATTGGGTGTTTCATGGTGAACAAGTTGCTGGCTCAGAGTATCAAAAACCAGATAGCTATCTTGGTCATTATCAGATTGGCGTAATAGTTTTTGCTGGGCGTTAACAAGATAAACAGCACCCGTATGTGCACGTAAAAAAGGTTTATCAGTGAGATTTTCTTCAATGATAATTTTGATCATACCTAATGCAAGAGCAGTATCTGTACCGGGTACAATTGGGATCCATTCATCGGCTTTAGCCGCAGTTTCATTAAAGCGAGGATCAATAACTACCATTCTGGCGCCGTTTCGACGAGCTTGATTGTAGTTTTTAAAATATGCTTGCATGGTGACAGCAGGGTTATTGCCCCAGCAAAGAATATAACGACTATCTTTTACAGTATCACGAGTATCGGCATAGCGCAGGCCTACCATGGGGATCATTGCTGCTGTTACAGCGGAGCAGCATAAAGAGCCTGCTTGTTTTGTTGAACCTCCCAAGTAATCGAAAAATGCTTTACCCATATCATTTTTAATCGAGTCCATATTGCCCGCATGAGTAGAGATAAATAGCCCCTCATTGCCAAACTTATCAATGGTTTCTCTGATATTTTTTTCAATAAGATCAAGCGCTTCATCCCAACTGATCGGTTTAAATTCTGCTTTCCCTTTTTCGCCAACACGTAATAAAGGTGTGGTGAGACGATCTTTATGATATACCCACTTAGTTCGGCTCATTCCACGCAAACAGCATTTCACATTAAAGCCTTCAGAGGCTTCAACTTTGATCAATTTCCCCTTATGTGTAAAAGCTGTTAGGTTACAGTGTAAACATTCCATCGCACAGGTTGAACGAAAGGTTTTATACTCGGATAATTTGATCCGTGGTTTCTGGTTAAATATGGGTTTATTTTCATTAACTAGACTGAACGCGTTAGGAGAAAGAGCTGCCACACCAATGGCACTCATTCCTTTTAACAACGTTCTTCTATTTAATTCCCATTTTTGATTTTTAGACATAGACATTCTCACGCACAAGAAAAGTTAACTATATATAAACCCAATTCATATATAGTTAACCTTGAGTTAGATCATCTAAAAATAGACAAAGAAAATAATCGATAGAAAATGATTAAAAAGCCCTATTTAAAATAAGGTTTCAGTGAAATAAACTAGTAAAAATGACAAAAAAAGAATAATGGGATATCGTCATAAAGCAAAGTAAATAACGAATAGGTGTGAAAAAAATAAATGCAGAATTCTCAAGGAGTTAACTCGGTTGATATCGCTATTACCATTCTTGAATTTATTGCTTCGAATGGAGGTATTGCCCGATCGTCAGATATTGCAAAAGCCTGTTCGCTTTCAAAAAGTCGCTTACATAAGTATTTAGTTTCACTTTGTCGCTCTGAAATGTTGTATCAAGAGAGTGAAGGAAGCCAGTATTGTTTGGGCAGTAAAATTCTTTTTTTAGCACAGGCAACGCCAAAGCCACAATCCTTTGTGGATGAGATTAATCAGTTATTATGTGAGTTTAGAGACGAAAATAATATGTCTACAGGACTGGTGGTTTCTCAAGGTAATCAACTGTTTTTAACTCGTTACAATCGTAGCTTTAAACATGTTGATATCGATTTTTTACCAGATACTCCTGTTCCTCATAAAATTAGTGCAGCGGGTGCTGTTTTTGCCACTTTTAGTGATTTAAAAATTGAAGCCGATTTATCACAAAAGCAACAAAATACTATTCGCCAACAAGGTTTTGCTATTCGTCATGAGCCGGCAGAAGGCATTCCAGGCGCACAATCTATTTCATGCCCTGTACTTAATAAAAAAGGGGAAATGGTGGCGGCAGTATTGACGATGGGATTTATTGAACCTGAAAAGCAAATAGAACTGGGCAATGCATTAAAAGCAAAAATGGCACATTTCTCCCGCTAATTTGCTAAAGGCGTTATTTAGGCACTTTTGCAGAAAAAGCTAAGTGCCTAAAATCGTGCATTGATTAATCAAATAGCCCTTTTGCCAGAATATCACCCTCTTGAGATATACCAGGTAACACGAAGTAATACCCGCCACCGAAAGGTTTGATATAACGCTCTAAAGGTTCACCATCTAAACGTTTTTGCGTATCAATAAAGCCCTTTTTAAGGTTATTTTGAAACGAGATAAAAATCAGCCCCATATCTAGTTGACCTGAAGGCGTTAATCCTAATGAGTAGCTATAACTACGTCGGCGTAGTTTGGCACTATAGCGTTCGGGATTTCTTGGTTCAGCTCGTCGCATATGAGAATCAAATAGCACTCTGTCACCATGAGGATCTTTTTCAAATTGAGGATCGTCCATCTCTTGCTTCATACCTATTGGCGCACCAGTTGAGCGATGGCGACCAAAGTTATTTTCTTGATCTTCAAGAGGCGTTCTATCCCAAAATTCCAAAGCAAAACGAATAAGGCGAACCGCTTGATAACTCCCACCTAGACACCACTGTGGCTCTTTTTGTTTTTCAGTGATCCATACAAGAGAGTCCATCAAACTATTATCTGAAGAAGGTGCGTTACCAGAGCCATCTTTAAAGCCAAAAAGATTAATCGGCGTTTGTCGATTATCGATATCACGAGCAGGAAGAAAACCATCGATTTTCCATACAGCATAAACCTTCCCGGACAGGTGTTTTAAAATATCCCTTAACGCATAAATCACGCTTTCTTGGCTATTCGCACAAAGTTGCAGTAATAGATCGCCACCGCACCATTTAGGATCGAGTCGGTCATTAGGAAAGGGTTTCATTGGCTCTAAGCGTTTAGGTTTTTTAGCTTGAAAACCAAAACGACTATCAAAAAAACTATCGCCTAAAGCGACGGTGACGGTTAATTCATCAGGGTGTAGTTGTGTGCCTAAAATACCAGACTCAGCAGGAGGAAGGTGTGGATTAGCCCTTTGTTGTAGTTCTCTTGGTTGAGTTAAAAACGCAATTCGTTGTGTCAGTATTGTGAATATTTTTTTCACATCATCGGCGCTTGTTACTGTCAGATTAAGTGCAATAAATGAGGCATTTTTTTGTTCTGGTGTAATAACGCCCGCTTGATGTTGACCTAAATAAGCAATAGCGCGTTGATAACGCGAGGTAGATGAAGTTTCTTGTTTTTCTATTGCTTTAGCTCCCATACTGGCGAGTAATAAGCTTCCTCCTAGCCACTTTAACGTTGTACGTTTATTGAGGTTAACAGGATTTTTTGATAGCGATTTAAAGAGAGTTTTATTTTTCATCACTTGCTTCTTTATAGTGATAGTAAACATCAATATTGAGCGTGCTACGTAAGTTTGCGACTTGCTCTGCTAATTGTGTCACTTGAGAAAAAAGCCAACTTTTTTCTGTTTCAGGAAGCGCCGTTAAAGGCTGGAATAGACCTTCATCGCGCTGATATTTTAAAAGTAGAGCACCAATATCGTCATATTGTTTGATAAGAGATTGATATTCAGCTGTTGGAATATGATGAGATAAGATCTCTACGATTAGGCGCGATCCAGATAAATTGGCATAGCTATCTCCCAGATCGCTGTTTGAATATTGATTTTCAATACCAGCGAGTTTGTCAGTCAAAATAAACTCTAGGTTATCACCCGCAGATTGAACCAATTTAGGAATAGGAATATCTTCAATTGCGACACGTTTTTTTAAGTCACTAATGTCTCTTAAAAGGGCTTTTGCCGACTCTGTCGCTTTTTGAGGATCTCTTAATTTAAACAGTTGATATTCAACTAAATGAAATCCTGAAAAACGAGGTGAATTTTCTCTTTCAAGAAAGAAATCAGCCCGATTATTTAATAAACGTTCGCTTGACCCAAAAAGAGCGATAATAGGGCGAATAACCTCATAATAATAATGCGCTTGTTGATAAGCATTTTGTGCATTAATAAGCTGATTTTTTTCACTATTCTTGATTAATTTATTGAGCGACTTTTCAACTAACGTTAATTGCCCAACCGCTTTTTCTCGATAATTTAAAATATCAGTTTCGAACTTTTTAGGAGTCGGGATATCCCCTTTGGCAATAACGATGTTTTCACTATCTTGAATAATGCCCTGAATAATTTTTTCGGCATAAACAGGAAAAGAAAATAATAAGATAAATAGAAAAGCGGTGAGCTTTTTACTTTTCGATTTTGCATTATTTAGCATGGCGAGAACCTCGCTTAAATAACAGTGCGACAACCGCCCAATAGGCAATAAATGTCACCACGCTTAAGCCAATAGGTTGAGAGCGATACGCAAAAAACGAAACTAAAAAATTACCAAAAATACTGGAATCATCAAGAATATGGCTAATATCCCAAAGTGGATAAATAAAGAAATCGGGTAATTCAAAATCCATTTCAATCAGTAGATTTGCAATTTCTTCTACGGCTTTTAATAACAGAGAAACGGCAAGGAATAGTAATAAAAAACCAGTTACGGTAAAGAAATAGCGCCATGAAATCACTTTTGAAGTCAGCAGAAATAGCCACAGTGTGAATACTGCGACAACTAGGCCAATAAAGACTTCAATAAAGAAAGGCAGTACTGTTTGTGTATTGAGGGCCATTATATGGCTAGAAAGGAATACCACCACTTCACTGCCTTCTCTAGCAATCGCAATGGCTACAATCAATAAAATACCCCACGCACTTTGTTGCTGTGTTTTTTGGGTGAGTTCATTTTCTATATTTGCTTTTAATGATTTTCCTTGTCCATTCATCCAATAGACCATCTGTACAATAAGCACACAGGCGAGAATTTCCATTGTGATCATAAATAGAGATTGCCACATGTCTTCTAGCGAGCTAAATACACCATAAATACTCAGCGCTAGAATAACGGCAAGAAATAGCCCAAATATCACACCACCCCACAAGTATTTCATACCTTGTTGTGGTGTTGGTGAACGTTTTATCCACGCATAAATAATACCTACTACTAATAGCGCTTCAAAACTTTCTCGCCAAACAACAAACAGAACTTGTCCCATATTTACTCTGCCTTTTCAGTTGCAACTATTTCACCTTGAGGATGAGAAAGGTGAAAATCATCAAAGAAGGTGTAACGGCCCGGTTTTAGTGGTGCGATTACAACGACAGAATTTGCGCCCGGCGCTAATACTTTTTCTTTTCGTAGCTGTGTACTTTCAAATTCAACAGGGCTAGTACCTGTATTACGAATTTTTATTCTAATGGGTGTTTTTGCTGGCACTTCAAGTACTTGTGGAATCAGTTCACCATCTTTCATTTCTAATTCAACAGTGTATTTCTCTGCTGCAAAAACAGAGGATGTCACCATGAGTAGTAGCAATAATGTGTATTTAGAGAGAGTTTTGATCATCAGCGTTTCACTTAAAAAAGAGAAAAAGGACAAATCCAAATGATTGGATTTATCCGTTATCAAGCTAATTAATAACTACCTTTACGGCCTGTACCGCTATAGGTGAAATCCCACGATACTTCAAAGGGTTCAAACCAAGGTGCAACGCCAGTTTCTTTATCGATATGCCGGCCAAAAGCGATATCTTTGTTGTATGAAGGTGGGTAAATCTTATAGGTCACGTTATATTGACCGTTTCCATCCAGCTTTAGGTTTTCACCATAGTGAGGGCCATCATTGGCAACCATTGCCATAAATGTGCCTTGCTGTTTTTTCGCTGGTGCATCAGATTTTGTTACGGTGTATTCAATGGTTAGGTAGGGGATCCAATCGCCTTCAGCAAATCCATTCGGATTATCTTCTGTGGCATGAATATCTGCTTCTAAATGGATATCTGCTTTATCAGCAGCTAAGTGATTCATCGCATGATGACCTTCTTCAGTATCCATGGTGATAGGTTGGAGATAAACCCCTTGAATTTCCATACCATTTTTAAGAATAGGGTGACCAACTGGATACTCAACAGCTAATGCAGATGCAGAAAGAAATGAGAGAGCAGTGAGAGAGAGCGCATAGCGATATTTCATGTTTAACCCTTATTGTTGAATGATAATTGTTATTATTCTTAATAAGGTTAACATGATTTGTATTAGAAATAGGAGATAATCTATACGAAAAATATCGCTTAAGTTGACAGGAAAATCAGTGAAAATAGCGCTAACATTTTATTTTATAAAAGAAAAAAATTTGTTGTCCAAAAAGAAATATATGAAGAGAATTAATAATTTCAGATGATAATGTCCAATAAAATCATCTAATTAAGAATGGTATATGGAAATCTTATTTATCTTAATGAAAAGATAAAACAGAAGATTTCCATACCAAGAATATTAAATTTGACTTTGAGCACTCCAAAACTGTTTGGATTGTGTCAATGCTACAGCAGAAACTTGTTCTTCATTTGGCGGTAGGAAAAATGCAGGAGTGACTTTTAGCTCTTGTGCAATATGAAAGAGCATATCAACATCAATCTTACATAGCCCATTCTCATAACGTGAAAATTGTTGCTGGCTAATACCGACTCGTTCAGCGACAACCTTTGCTGACAAGCGAAGTTGCTGGCGTTGTTTACGAATTTTATGCCCAATAATTTGAGAAATGGGATAAATCTTTGACATTAGTGACCTCATTCTTCCTATCAACCACCAATAATATCCAATAAATTGAATATCAAGTTTCCGTGATGGATCTTCAAAATAAACAAGCACTCCGGCTTGAATGAGTAAAATCCATACTAATGTGTTATCGGTTAATTGGATGAATTATTTATACCCGTCATGTTATAAGATGATATTAATTTTCATTAAACTATTTTGATATCCTTCTTTTTTCTAGCAGGATAGTCGAGAATTTTTTGATAAACAGTGCTATATATTGCCCAAACGCCATTTTATCTGTTATTTGTGCTAGCATTTATGATTAATAAAGAGTAAATAATGAAGCTATAACAAAAAAGATAAAGCCCTCTTTGACTGTGTTTATACTCGAAAATACCTTTTATGCCTTTTTATAATGGGTTATTTTTGAGTTTTTTTTTATATCGTCGAGATTTCCTTTCTTAAACCCATGTTAAATTCAAACAACGATCCTCACTTTATTGAAATTTATAAAATTACATTCACATCTAATAGGCTACGGCGTTAAGATTGTTAACTATAATACTTAGGTAAGATTATAAGTGTTGTAGGGTAATTATTTATTTATCGTCAAGGTCGAGATTATGAATGTAAAAGATATCATTCGTCATGAACCATTTGGAACATTGTTAGGCTATGCGCCTGGTGGTGTCGCGATTTACTCTTCAGATTACAGCAGTATTGATAAAGAAGACTATGCCGCTAATGATTCATTCCGTAGTTATATTGGTAATGAATATATGGGGCACAAGTGGCAGTGTGTTGAATTCGCTCGCCGTTTTCTCTATTTGCATTATGGGGCTGTATTTACTGATGTGGGAATGGCTTATGAGATCTTCTCACTGCGTTTTCTACGTAAAACCATAGATGACGATATATTGCCATTACAAGCCTTCGCGAATGGTAGCAAACAACCCCCAGCAGTGGGTGCTTTGCTGATTTGGCAAGAGGGTGGTGAGTTTAAAGTAACTGGACATGTCGCTGTTATTACTGAAGTGCTTGAAGATAAAATTCGTATTGCAGAACAAAATGTTATCCACACTCGGTTACCAGCAGGGCAACAGTGGACAAGAGAGTTACCTCTTAAAGTGACGGATAACGGCTACTTTATTCAAGATACTTTTGATAATACCACGCTATTAGGTTGGATGATCCAAACAGAGCCTAATGCTTATAGCCTTCCTCAACCTAAAATTGCGCCAGAGTTATTAAATATCCATGCCGAAAAGCTTGATAATAAAGGTCAATTAGATGGCAAGTGGTTAGATGAAAGTTCGCCTCTAGAAAAAGCCTATGTCCTTGCACAACACGGCCATATTATTAATCAAGATAGCTATGAATATTTCACCATCTCAGAAAGTGCAGAGCAGGAACTTATTCGCGCAAGTAATGAAATGCACTTGATGTATCTGCATGCAACAGAAAAAGTGTTAAAAGACGATAAGTTATTACGTTTATTCGATATCCCTGAAGTGTTGTGGCCTCGTATCCGTTTGTCATGGCAAAATAGGCGCCATCAAATGATCACGGGACGATTAGATTTTTGCATGGATGAACGCGGTGTCAAAGTTTATGAATATAATGCTGACTCTGCCTCTTGCCATACAGAAGCGGGTTTAATTATCGAGAAATGGGCACAGAAAGGTGGAATTAAAGACGGTTTTAACCCTGGTGAACGTTTACTTGATGCATTAGCCGATGCTTGGAAACACTGCGATGCGAAACCTTTTGTGCATATTCTTCAAGATGATGATAGCGAAGAAGATTATCATGCTCTCTTTATGCAACAATCGCTGACTCAAGCTGGTTATAGCAGTAAAATTCTACGAGGGTTAGATGAGCTTCATTGGAATAGTCGTGGTCAATTAATTGATGCAGACAAACGTGTCGTTGAATGTGTCTGGAAAACATGGGCTTGGGAAACGGCGTTAGACCAATTAAGAGAAGAGAGTGAGCAACAAGCACTGATCCCTATTCGTACAGGACATGCTGAAGATGAAGTACGTTTAGTTGATGTGCTTTTACGTCCTGAAATTACAGTTTTTGAGCCTCTTTGGACATTAATTCCTAGTAATAAAGCCATCTTACCGGTTTTATGGCAATTGTTCCCCGATAACCCTTATTTATTAGATACTGATTTCACGGTGACACCTCGTCTTGCACAAAGTGGTTATGCAATTAAACCTATTGCGGGACGTTGTGGTAGTAACATTGGTTTAGTGGATCATAAAGAGAATGTCTTAGATGAAACCAATGGTCAATTTGATCATCAAGAAAATATTTACCAAGAACTATGGTGCTTACCAAAAGTGGCAAATCGTTATATCCAAGTTTGCACCTTTACTGTTGGCGGACATTATGGTGGTTGTTGCTTACGTTCAGACCCAACTCTGGTGATTAAGAAAGAGAGTGATATTGAGCCTTTAATAGTGATTGAAGATAAACACTTTTTAGCTAAATAAGATCATAGACGTTTAGAATTAAGAAATAATAGACCCGCCTAATTGGCGGGTTTATTGTAAAAATAACTAGATCCTTAGTGAGAAATAGAATGATACAAAAATTTGAAACGCTTAGTGAGTTATTAGCATCGCTTTCAACACTTGAATCTAATGAGTGGATTTATACGGAAATTGCAAATTGGGATCGTGATCCTAATAAGGCGATTTTTTATTACATTCCTTGGGATTATCTTCAAGAATTACCTGATGATGAAATTTACCTTGATGATGAAGGTCTAGAAATGCCAAAAGTTGTTGAAGATAAAAACTTACGGGGCTGGATGGTCGTTTGTGATTTAGTGTTATTTTATCAAACCCAACAAGCTCAACAAAAAAACTTGCAGTGGGTCATTGAAGAAATTAACTATTATCGTGAGTATGATGCCTTTCGATGTTTGAGTTAGATTTTATTCGTAGTAATAAAATATCAAATCATTAACTGTAATAATTTGATAATTAATGCTTTTATTTGTTTTTTTAGTAAAGAATATTTTCAATATTAGGCCAATCATCGGCATAATGATCTGTCATTAATAAAAAACATTCAGCAATAGCACGGTTGAGTGATTTATGTTCAACAGTGTCTTTTTCTACTGAAGTGACAGACCATACTTTGTTTTCTTGATGATAAGAGCATGTCATTTCACAATCTTCTAATAAAGAAAGTGCATCATTGGCATTTTTGAGTAAATCGAATGACGCACCATCAGGATCTAAAGAGCTCCAAACTTTTTCGGTTTCTGCATCAAATTCGATTTCATAACCATAACGACGATAGATAGCGGTTAGGTTTATTTGAAAATCTGTATAGTGGCTATAACGATGAATGGAAGGTTGGTAAGTATCAGGCTCTTGAGTTTTTCGATTATTTTTATAGTCTTGAATTTGTGTCTCGCGAGCTTGTGCGCGTTGATAGCCCTTGTCGTCAAATTCTAAAATACGTGCTTTGCGATGAATGTTACTAAAATCCAGCACCGCAGCCCCGTAATAAAGTCCTTCTTCTGTTTTTACATCCAGTAAATCAACGAGGATATAGCGTTTATTTTCTGTGATATTTTTTTTATTCGTGATCGTTAGCCCTGCATATTCTGCAATAGCAATAATTTGTTGTGTTGAAAAGGTCATCTCTTTCATCGGATTTTCCTTAAAAAATTACATGCTTTCCTTGATTTGTTTTTTCAGCCATTGAATGAAAAGTTGTACTTTAGCATTATTTTTTTCATTTCGAGTGACAAGGTAATAACGCTGAGCACAAAAAAGCTCACTATTATCAAAAGGAATAATTAATTCTTTATTAGCCAATTGTTTTTGCACTAAACGCTTCCTTCCCATTGCCACCCCTGAATGGTTCACAGCAGCGATAACAGCAAGATCAGAACGGTCAAAACAGATATTGCTGCGATTAGGAAAAAGTGAAAGCCCCATATATTCACTCCAAGCTCGCCATTCATCAAAATCAGAGTTATTGCTCCACGCTTGTCTATCATGTAGCAAAGTGCAATTAGAAAGATGATGAATATTGCCGGCAAGCTCATGTCTTTTCGCGTATTCGGGACTGCATACAGGAATAATAGATTCTGAAATTAAATCTTCACAATAAAGGTTTTGTAGTTGCTTATCATCGAAATAGATTGCGAGATCAATACCATAACCTCGAAAGTTAATATCATCATTTCCTGTGAGTAGATTTAACTCAATGGATGGATAACGTTCAGTAAAATCTGAAATACGAGGGACTAACCAACATTGAGCAATAGAAGGGCGAGAATAAACAGTGAGAACACCGGAGACTTCTTGATTATGAATATCTAAAATCTCTTGGTTAATATCTTCTAGTGTTTTTTTAAGTGCCCAATAAATACGCTCTCCTTCTTCTGTTAACTCAATTCGGCGATGAAAGCGGTTAAATAGCTTAATTCCTAGCTCTTCTTCCAATGTATTAATACGGTGGCTAATGGCACTGGGGGTTAATGATAGCTCTTCTGCCGCTAAAGCGAATGAAAGATGACGACCTGTTGCTTCAAAAGTGTGAAGTCTTGCTAATTGATAACTGGATAATCGTTTATTTCTTAAAATCACGTTAGAAGATTCAAACATTCTTTTATTCTCGTTTTGTTATTAATAGTAACGTAAGTTAACAATCAAGGTAATGTTAAGATGAAATACCATGCTACCACTCGTCACAATGTGATTATTTGTGCTTTTGATCACTTATTTGAGTTAATTGAGTTCATCTTAGTGTAAGTTTTCATCATTTGTAAGTACCGAATGATTAATATTCAATATGATTAACAATAAATAAAATATTTGGGATGGATATATGGATTCAACGTTATGGGTGCTAGGTACTCTGATAATTAGTATCTTGCTCATTGTTTTTACTATAATAAAACTTAAGTTTCACCCGTTTTTAGCCTTACTATTGGCAAGCTTCTTTGTGGGTACTGCAATGAAGATGAATCCTTTAGAAATGGTAAATGCGATTGAAAATGGTATTGGTGGTACGTTAGGATTTTTAGCAGCAATTATCGGTTTAGGCACTATTCTTGGTAAGATGATGGAAATATCAGGTGCCGCAGAACGCATCGGTATTACATTACAAAAATGCCGTTGGTTATCTCCAGACGTTATTATGGTATTGGTTGGTCTTATTTGTGGTATTACACTTTTTGTTGAAGTGGGTGTGGTATTACTTATTCCTCTTGCTTTCTCAATTGCGAAAAAAACAAATACATCATTATTAAAATTAGCTATCCCATTATGTACAGCATTAATGGCTGTTCACTGCATTGTTCCTCCTCATCCAGCTGCTCTATTCGTAACAAATGAATTAGGAGCAGATATGGGAACCGTTATTGTTGCAGGTCTTGCGGTAGGCTTAGCTGCATCTTTAGTCGGTGGTCCTTTATTCTTAAAAATATTAGGTGAGCGCTTACCATTTAAAACCGTACCTGAAGAATTTTCTGATATGGAAATTCGTGAAGAAAAAGATTTGCCTTCATTAGGTGCCACTCTGTTTACTGTCTTATTACCTATTGTTCTGATGCTGATAAAAACAGCAGCCGAATTAAATATGACTAAAGGTACATCGATTTATACCGCATTAGAGTTTATTGGTAACCCAATTACTGCGATGTTTATTGCTGCCTTTGTTGCTTATTATGTGTTAGGTATTCGCCGTAATATGGGCATGAATACTTTATTAAAGAAAACAGAAGATAGCTTTAGCTCCATTGCCAACATCTTATTAATTATTGGTGCGGGGGGGGCTTTTAACGGCATTTTAAAAGGTAGTGGTTTAAGTGAATCTTTAGCGTTAATTCTTTCTAACTTGGATATGCATCCAATTTTATTGGCTTGGTTAGTCGCCATTATCCTTCATGCAGCTGTTGGCTCTGCAACTGTTGCAATGATGGGAGCTACTGCAATTGTTGCACCATTAATGCCTTTATACCCAGACATTAGCCCTGAAATTATTACATTAGCAATTGGTTCAGGTGCTATTGGTTGTACCATCGTCACAGACTCACTGTTTTGGTTAGTGAAACAGTATTGTAATGCAACTTTAAGTGAAACTTTTCGTTTTTACAGTGTCGCGACCTTTATTGCCTCCTTTGTCGCATTAGGCGGTACATTTATGCTTTCTTTTGTCATATAAAAGAGAACGACTATGAGCCATATAGATATAAATAAATTAAAAAGTAATTTTCCACTAGTTAATGACTTAGTGGACTTAAAAGAAGTGGTTTGGTTTAACCCAAAAGTGACCTCCACTGACCAGGGACTTCCATATGTTGGTTTAACGCAAGATGACGTAATTGACGCACAAGCGCGGTTACAACGTTTTGCACCTTATTTAGCTAAAGCATTTCCAGAAACAGCGGTTACTAAAGGGATCATCGAATCAGAAGTGGTTGATATTCCTAAGATGAAAGTTGCTCTTGAAAAGCGTTATAACACCTCTATTAGCGGTCAATTGCGTTTGAAAAAGGACAGTCACCTGCCTATTTCAGGTTCAATTAAAGCACGCGGTGGGATTTATGAAGTACTGACTCATGCTGAGAAATTGGCGATCAATGCGGGATTATTAAGTACAGATGATAATTATGAAAAGTTATTTTCTGATAAATTCCGTGAGTTTTTTAGCCAATATAGTATCGCGGTAGGTTCAACAGGCAACTTAGGTATGTCTATTGGGATCATGAGTGCGAAATTAGGCTTTAGTGTGAGTGTTCATATGTCTGCTGATGCACGTCAGTGGAAGAAAGATAAATTACGCTCTCATGGCGTGAATGTTGTTGAATATGAACAAGATTATAGTATTGCGGTAGAAGAGGGGCGTAAAGAAGCAGAGAAGGATCCTAACTGTTTCTTTATCGATGACGAAAACTCAAAAACATTATTCTTGGGTTATGCGGTAGCGGGATTACGTTTAAAACGCCAATTTGAAGAACAAGGTGTTCGTGTTGATAGTGAGCATCCTCTGTTTGTTTATCTGCCTTGTGGTGTTGGTGGTGGCCCTGGTGGTGTTGCTTTTGGGCTGAAATTGGCATTTGGTGATGCAGTACACTGCTTATTTGCCGAGCCAACGCACTCACCTTGTATGTTATTGGGCGTTTATACCCAATTACATGAAGGCATCTCAGTACAAGAGATTGGTATCGATAACGTCACTGCTGCTGATGGTCTTGCCGTTGGTCGTGCATCAGGCTTCGTAGGTCGTGCAATGGAGCGCTTAATTGATGGTTATTACACTATTGATGATCAAGAGCTTTATGATTTACTCAGTTTATTAAATAAAGAAGAAGGAATTAAGTTAGAACCTTCGGCTTTAGCTGGAATGGCTGGTGCTATACATGTCACTCAAGCTAGAGATTATCTGCAAGGCTTATCACTGGACAGTCAAAAAATGCAAAATGCAACGCATTTAGTGTGGGCGACTGGCGGTGGTATGGTTCCTGCGGATGAAATGCAAAAATATCTCGCTCAAGGAAAATAGAGTGTAGAACGGGTGCTATCAGCTTTTGTTCTGATAGCATCTTAAAAAATAAAGGGAGTAGTACAAGTATCTCTAATCATTATTTAAAACAATAATAGCGTAGCAATGTGTTACACCAAGTGTTACATCAAACATTCACACCAGGATGTCACACCAGGGGAAAATGTCGTAGTATTATTATAAAAAAGAGGCACCCATTGGGTGCCTCGCTTACTTTATATCTTGTTAAATCTGAATATATTAAAAATCAATTTTGACATTTACTCCATAATTTCGACCCGGTAATGGCGCTAAGTATTTCAATTGAGAAGATGCCGGTCTTGCTTCAGTATTGGTGAGATTATTAATAATAAAATCAACTGAAACGTCTAACTTATCAAGATGATATTTTTTACCAATACCCGCATCGACTAAAGTATAAGAAGGGAAAGTAATATCTCCACCATACATTAATCCACCACTTTCTTTCTGTTTTTTATTGTAAGTGGCGCTACTAAATGCCATTAATTCTCCATGCTGATAATTAATGCTAATACCATGTTTTTCATTAGGTAAGTTTGGCAAATAATTACCTGCAATAAATAGCTTTCTTTTGCTTTTATTTTCGACAAAATCCCCAAATAGTGTAAATGTGAGATTGTGCTCGTGAGGTAACTCGTATAAATACTTAAATTCGTATTCTAATCCTTTTGTTTCAAGATCTGTTTCATCCCATTCCATAACGGTAACGCCACCACGGCTAACTCCTGTTAATCTCCTAAATTTAAAGTCACTATAGTCTGTTTTATACAGATTAAGTTTATTAGAGAAATTACCAACCTCGATAACAGATGATAATTCAATACTTTTACTTTTCTCTGTATTAAATTTACTATTTCCTTGTTCCTCAATTAGATAAGCATAATGAGGACCATGTGTATAAAGTTCATTAATTTCTGGTGCCCGATAGGAAATATTTTGTTGTAGCTTTAATGTCCATTCATCAATTGGTGTAAAAGATAAGGCTAGTGTATTTGCACTTGTATCAAAATGACGGTTTTGTAAATTAGAACCTTGTCCTCTACCGCTATTATAATTAGCTGGAATATTGAGGTGATGTTGAGTGTAGCCTTTACGGTATCCAGCGGTAATTTCAAAAGGAGATAAATTGAGTGACTCAACCCAATATATCCCATACTCTTTGGTTAATACACTTGGTAAATAAGCATCATAACCAGACGTTTTCAGATCACGATAATTACCATTAACGCCAACAGCACCATTTAACCGATTAAATAGTGGAGCATGTGCAGTTTCTAATGCAAATTGGTGATTTTTTGTCTCAAATACTGATGATGCAATTTGTCCCACCAATTCTTCATCTTTAGATTCAGAATAAGAGTAATAAAAAGCACTGTCCCTTAAAAAAGGTGTTAAGTGATAATGTTTTCCCTGTATATCTATCCGCCGATTATGGTTTGAAACTGAAACCGGTTTATACATTTCTCGGCTTGTTTTTGTGGTGAGATAGGCATATCCTGGCACACCGTAAGAAGTCTGAAAATCAGTAACAGATAAACCTATATAGCCTTTATCTCTAATATAAGAAAGAGATGCATTGCCACTTTGGCTTTTTAAAAAGCTATTCGGGATCTCTTTATTGTTATTTTCAACATAATGTTTAGGTGGAGTTACATGTTCAATAGATGGAGGACTACCGGGTTTATATAGTGAATTTGGTTCGTTATTTACATAGCCAATGCCTGAAAAATAATCTTTATCTTTAAAGGTGTATTTATCACTTTCACTTAACTCATATTCAATCTGATACTTTTTCCAGAATTCACTAATATAAGGATAAGCTTCAGGATTACGACTGGTAAAAACTTTCATATCCACTTGGCATTGATCACGTAATGCAAAGTGCTCTTTAAGTTGCTGAAAGCTGTAGCAAGGACCTGCTTTAGAATTCGTAGGAATTTTATATCTAGAGACACGCTTCGTTGCTCCAGAAAGATTAAAAATCCAATTTTCTTCATCGCTGAGTTTAATATTTGCAGAGCCACCATTACCGTTATTGGTACTTCCATTAAAAGTCACTGCACCTGAAATGGCTTTTTCAGGTAATTGTGTCATTATCCTATCATCCCATAAATGAATGGCACCACCGCTTGTACTACCACCATAAAAGAGTGCTTCAGAATTCTTACTGATCGATATTTCATTAATTCGGTTCATATCAATGGGAATAGGCATATTTCCACTAATAAATGAAACATCATTAATTGGCAGATTATTGACTAAAATACCGACACGATTTCCTGATAAACTTCGAATAACAGGTCTTGCAGCATTAGGTCCAAAACCTTCGGCTTGTACACCCGCAACTTTTGCAACGGTATTACCAATAGTATTCGTTTTTATTTGTTCAAGTTGTTTATCTTTTATCTCTTCTCGGTTATTAAGTAATAAAGAGGAAAACGTCTCTTTATTTTTTATTAGTGTACCTTTAACTGTTATTGCATCGTTTTGATTTTCTTTTTCTTTGCCTTTATCATCATTACTCTCTTTTCCATATAAAGGAGATGACAAAAGCATAAGCAAAATAATAGAGAGTTTACTTTTTTTCATGATATTTATATTAGAATGTAAGAGTAGCGCCTAAGATAATATTACGACCTGGTAAATACATTTCATCTTTAATATAAGAGGTACTATCTTTCCCTTTTGCATCAAAAATATTATTAATCTTGGCATATAAGGTATAATCGGAGTTGTCTAAATAACCAATATATTCACTACCTAAACTAACCGTGTTATAAGAATCCGTAGGTGTTTCATACTCGGTTGTTTTATTCTGTTTCCCAAAATGATCAACACGGATTTGTCCAGTTAAGTTTTCTGCCAAACTATGTTTAATATAAGCACTTAATCGATAAGCCGGTATTCTTGGTATATTTCCCTTATTATTTAGTAAATTTGCTCTGATATAATCACCAGAAATACCAATTAAGTTATCTTGGTTATAGTAATAATCAATATTTCCTTCTACACCTTTAAATTGTGCATCATGTTGAACATATTGTAATGAACGATAACCATTATTTAATTCAGCACCAGTAAACTTGCCGTAAATATAATTATTGATACGATTGTAATAGGCACTCATATTAAATTGAATATCGCCTGTTACTTTAGTTACTCCAATATCAATATTATTTGCGGTTTCTGCAGTTAAATTAGGATCGCCTTTTTCAATGGTTCTACTTGCGGCATGAACACCATTCGCATAGAGCTCTTCTGCGACAGGTAATCTTTTTGTGTGTGATAGTGATAAATTTAAAAAATAGTCTTGTGTAAAATTCCACGCTAATCCAGTAGAAATAGAAGATGCACTCTGTTTATTAGTTTTTTGAGTTTCTCTATTTAACAGCGATTGCCACTCTTGGCGAAATCCTAATTCATAGCGAAAATCACCTAATTGGTATTCTTCTAATAAAAAGAGTGAGTGATTTTTTGTTTTTGTTGAAGGAACATAAGCCTCCTCTCCATAGGCACTAAAATCACGTTGATTAAATTGTCCGCCAATAACGCCATGCCAGCCTAAAATGGGTTGATGTGTGAAAGAAAATCTTAATTCATCTCCTTTGTTTTTAAATTGGGTACTGACTTCATGACCTTCTTTTTCGTCATGATGATAATTGGTTCTGGCTGCACTGAAACGTACAGATTCAATACCGACAAAAGGGTTACTTTTTTCACCACGAAGATCCCATCGTTTACTCTCCATAACAATATAAGGAATGCCATGTTCATGTTTTTCATCAGGGTATTCATGATTGTGATCATGATGATGACCAGCTAAAGGAGGGCTAATAGGGGTGTGGTGGTGGCCCTCATCATGATCGTGAAAATGAGTATGACTAGGCAATCCATATCGGCGATGCTGTTCACCATAGCCAATACCAATATAGCCATCATCAAAGATCCAAGATGTACCAATATTTGCAGATTGGTTATCTTGATAAGAGCCTGCTAAACGGCTAGGTTCTCCTTGATGCAAAGGCGCAGGTTGTTTGTAATCGCTTTGATAACGCTTAGTGCCTTCAATACGCAGAGCTAAATTATCTTGCCCTAATGTTAATCCGGCTGATCCTGTATTTCCCTTAGAAACGGAATCGTATTGATACTGTAATTCACCCTCGTAGCCTTTTTCAGGTACTGACATAGGAATTTTGCTATCAATAACATTTATTGCTCCACCTATCGTGCCTCCTCCATAAAGTAATGTTGCTGGTCCTTTTAATACTTCAATACGCTGGCTTAAAAAAGGTTCACTGGTGATGGCGTGATCAGCACCAATAGATGAAACATCCATAAGATCACTACCACTGTGCAATACCTTGACTCGATTTCCTGACATTCCCCGAATAACAGGGTGTACCGAACCCCCCCCAAAAAAGCTGGCATGAAAACCTGGCAAAGATGTCAATGTTTCTGCAATAGATGCACTACGATTAGTGCGTAGATCTTCTTGTATTAAAACTGCAACGGGTATTGCCATTTTCTCTTGTGACGTATGTAAAGGTGTTGAATAGACTTTTAATACCTCATTATTCTGATTTTCTTTTGACTTTATTGCAGGGATTGCATTTGCAAATAAAGAATAACTTATTGAAATAAAAAGTGTTGTATAGCTAAAAATAGATTTTTTCATATCACTTACCCTCCTTTGTTTATTATGTTATAACATAACATTTTGTAAATATTGTAAGTAAATATAATTATTATTAGCAAGTGATCATTTTTAAAAATAATAAAAATATTATAATTAATTGTAATTTAAGGATAAAAAATAAATTAAGAGTATCAAAAGTAAAGAGGCAAAAAAGGCGCCATAATGACGCCTTGAAGATAAATGATAAAATAGGGTGAAAATGTTTATTCTAAAATAAACATGCCATAAGGATGGATTTGTAGATAGTAGCTATCGCCTACATTAGGTTGAAGCTGTGTGGCATTGACTTGTAATAGCAAGGTTTGATTTTGCCATTCCACTGTCACTTCATATTGAGGCCCCATATAAGCGACATGGACAATTTTGCATTGCTGACAAGCATCACCTTGTTGAGATAAGGTGATCGCTTCAGGTCTAACGCCCACTCTCACTTCTGTTTTAGTCGTATTAAACGTATCTGGTTTTGGTAAACGATATTGGAAGATATCAACATAATCAGCGCCCAATGTCGCTGGGAATAAGTTGGCATCCCCCATAAAGCTTGCCATAAATTCAGAAGCGGGTTGGCGATAAAGAGTTTGCGGTGAACCTAATTGCATTATCTTGCCTTTATTCATCACCAATACCATATCAGAAACCGCAAATGCTTCACTTTGGTCATGAGTTACGTAAAGAGAGGTGATATTAAACTGTTGTTGTAATTCACGAATTTTCTCTCTCATACTACGGCGTAAGTTCGCATCAAGGTTACTCAGTGGTTCATCAAAAAGTAACACTTTAGGCTTTAAAATTAACGCACGCGCTAAGGCGACACGTTGCTGTTGTCCACCCGATATTTGGTCAACAAAGCGGTCTTCAAAACCGGCTAAATCCACCAGCTCTAAAGCTTCAGAGACACGTTGTTTAATTTCAGCTTTAGGTCGTCCTAGCATTTTTAAGCCATAGCCAATGTTTTCCCCCAAAGACATATGAGGGAAAAGGGCGTAAGACTGAAACACCATACAAATATCACGTTGCTGGATTGAGCGGTCAGTAACATCCTCACCATCAATAAAAATCTTACCTTCTGTCGGTTTTTCTAACCCTGCAACTAAACGTAACACCGTTGTTTTACCACAACCTGAAGGCCCCAATAATGAAACCATTTTGCCTTGTGGAATAGACAAACTGAGATCTTCAATTACCGTGTTAGAGCCAAAACGCTTAATTACATTTTTCAGTTCAACGAAATGTTGTTGTGTCATGATTTATACTCCGTATTACTGTGCATTTTTGGCTTTAGAGCGTGAAACACGGGCTTCGCCAATCAAATAGTCAAATAAGAAAATAATTGCCAACATCACAACGATTAAAATCGAGCCGTAGGCAATTGCGACGCCGTATTCACCATCTTCAACACGATTTAAAATATAAGCGGTGGCAACGCGTGTATCTGGTGTAACAAGGAAAACAATGGCACTGACTGTGGTAATGGCACGCACAAAGCTATAAATCAGCGCAGATAAAATAGCAGGGCGTAATAACGGTAATAGCACATAGAAAATGGTTCTCATTGAGTTCGCTCTTAAACTTAGAGAGGCTTCATCAAGAGATTTATCAATTTGTCCTAACCCCGCAATACCTGCACGTATTCCCACTGGTACGTTACGCATTGTCATAGAGATAATGACAATGGCAGCTGTTCCCGTTAAATAGAAAGGCGAGTCGTTAAACGCAAGAATATAAGAGACACCTGCAACGGTTCCCGGTACAGCGAAACAAAGCATTGTAGTGAACTCGATACTTTTCTTACCTTTAAAGTCTTGGCGTACTACGATATAGGCAATTAATAGTCCGAGAATGGCTGTAATCGGCGCCGCAATACCTGCATATAACAAGGTATCTAACAACGAAGGCCATGCACCGTCACTCATTCCTTGACCAAATAGTTTGATAAAGTTATCGAATGTTAAGGTGTAATCAACCCCCCAGTTAACAGTGAAACTGCCATAGAAAATACTGCCATAGAGCAGGATATTAAAGACAACCCAAATACCTAAAACGGTAGTCACAAAAGCAATCAGTGAAGACGGAAGAGGTTGAACATCACCGCGATAAGATTTACCTGATACCGTGACGTAAGAGCGTTTACCAATCCACATATACTGCACACAGAACACTAATAGTGAGAAAACTAGCAGTGATGCACCTAATGTACTGGCTGATTGATAATCCAGCTGAGAGCCTGTGATATAGAAGTAAATTTGTGTGGCGATAACGTCAAAGTTGCCCCCTAAAACCAGAGGGTTACTAAAGTCGGCCAGAGATTGCACAATCACAATTAAAAACGCATTGGCTAACGCGGGCTTAAGTAACGGCATAAAGACGTTAAAGAAGGTTTGATAGCGGTTAGCTCTTAAGGTGTAAGACGCTTCTTCCAATGAAGGATGAATGGTTTTTATAGCACCATCTAAAATCATAAATGACATTGGGGTAAAGGCGAGTACTTGAGCTAACCAAATCCCTGTAAAACCGTATAACCAGTTGGTATTTTCCAGTCCTGCGTAAGTCGCGAGAAACTCTGTCACATAGCCAGAGCGGCCCATCATTAATGTCACGCCTAAACCGACAACAAAAGGAGGTGTAACAATAGGTAAGATAGAAAATACACGACCAATAATGGCAGAACGTACCGCAATACGAGACGTATAAATTGCCAAAATTAAACCAAAGAAAGTACAACCGATACCCACTGCGATAGAGAGCACAATAGAGTTGAGCATCACTTGCACAATATGAGCTTGGCTTAAAATAGCGATAAACTCAAAAGGTGCAAAATTGCCCGCGCTATCTTTAAACATCGGAATAAAAATAGCGATACTTGGGAAGATGATAAAGGCGCCAATCAGCGCAACAACGGCGATTAAAGAGCCAATAACAAAACTGTCACCACCCAGCCATTCAAGGCGTGTTAAGGCGGTTTTCATGATCATTCCCAAAGAAATAAAGAGGATGATCGCAGAATAACCTAAGCCACGCCCTTCAAGAGTTGCACTAACGATTGCAATAAATGCACAAAATAGCGCAAAACTAGCATCAAAATAGTGGCGAGAGCGATTTTCACGCTTAGGAGCAGTTAATGGACGAAATAACAGTAAACTAGGTAATAAAAACCAGAGCCAACTGATATTGACGCTACTCCAGCCGTAAGAGGTGAGCAATTCATCTGCTGTAGAATCTAAAAGACCGTAATCAAGGCTCCATGACGGCAGTAAAGCAAATGCCATCCATGCAATTAGGATCCATAAAAATATGGGATCCCGCCTCTTTTTTTCAGGTAAAGCGAGTGTGTGAGACATAAATCCCCCGAGAGTAAATGTATTTATTATTATGAGAAAAAGAGAGCGAGAGGTTATCTCGCTCTATTAATGAGCTATTTACCCATTTTTACTTCGGTAACCCACTTATTAATCAGCTCTTTACGCACTTCGCTATCGCCATATTTATCCATGTCGTAGTTAATGAGTTTTAAGTCTGATAATTTCAGTGCCATTGGTGAAGATTCAGCCGAAGTATTAGTTAGAATTTGGTAAGATTTGCCTTCTTTCCAACTAATTTCCTGAGCTTCTTTTGAGAGTGTCCAATCTACGAATAATTTTGCGTTATCCATATTGCGGGCATTTTTAATGATACTCACACCACCGATTTCATAGCCTGTACCTTCACAAGGTGAAATCAATTCAAGTGGAGCGCCATTTTCAACTTCTAATGAGTAGTCATGTAAGAAACCAATACCAATGGCGGCTTCGCCACGCGCTGCATTTCGTGCCGGAGCAATACCTGATTTGGTATATTGAGAGATGTTTGTGTTGATTTTTTTCAGATAATCAAAGGCTTGTTCAGTGCCCCACAATTGGTCAAAGGTTGCCAGTGCAGTGTAAGCTGTACCTGAGCTTTGTGGATCAGCGATTTGAATTTCACCTTTATATTCAGGTTTAATTAAATCTTTCCAGCAAGTTGGGATCGCAATGCCTTTTTCTTTTAAGCGATCTTTATTCACGCCAAAACCTAAAATGCCGACATAAACCGCAGAAGAGTAGTTGCCTTTACGTTTAGCCGGATCACGAAACTGTGGCATTATCTGATCGAGGTTAGGTGAAACATAAGGCTCTAGTAGATCCATTTCACCAGCTTGTGAGTGAGGGTCCATTGTACCGCCATACCAAACGTCAGCTTGTGGATTACGTTTTTCAGCTTCAATTTTAGCTAAAGTACTTCCTGAACCATTACGAACGAAGGTTGTTTTAACATCATACTTTTCGGCAAAGGCTTTTGTTTCAGCTTCACACATGGCATTTGTCGCACTACAGTAAACCACTAAGCGACCAGCCGCATTTGTTGATAAGCTAACTGCAGAAAGAGCCAGACCAGCAGCAACGAGTGTAGAGAGGGTTTTCAATTTCATGTTCAGAACCTTTTAAATGTGTCGTCATCGGAAAATGAAAGAGGGCCAACTAAATGCTCTTGTTTGCTAACATCAGCAATCAACAATGGCATTAGTAAGAGTCCCATTAAGGCCGCAGCACTGGTTAATAATGCAAACATCCCAGTCCAACCATAATGCGCCATGACCTGACTTAATGGCCAACCTGCCATTGCCGCCCCTAAATAGGCAAACAATCCCAAGTAGCCAGTTACCGTGCCTGCTGCGTTTTTATGGCAATATTCTGTTGCAGCAAGCCCGATTAACATCTGTGGCCCGAACACAAAAAAACCGATACTAAAAAAACAGGCTGCGAGCAAAGCATAATGATGAATTGGAATTAACCAAAGTGCTGTTACTGCGGTAAAAAGTCCGAGTGAAAACAGCAATATCATTGGTGCTCGTTGACCGCGGAATAATAAATCCGAGCCCCAGCCTGAACATAACGCGCCGAGTAAGCCACCCACTTCAAATAAAGAGAGAATGGCATTAGCACTCAATAAGTTGGCGCCATGTGTTTCTGATAACCAGATATTTCCCCAATCGTTAATCGCCATACGTATGAGATAAACCAAAATATAGGAAAAACCCAGTAACCAAATCATTCGGTTAAATAAAATGCTCTCTTTCAAAATAGTTAGCATAGGTTTAGGGGGTGATGCCTGCTCTTGACGTAATTCAAAAACATCGCGCCGCCACACACCCACGGTAGGAAGCCCTTCCTCTGCAGGAGTACCTTTTAACCGTACACACAACCACAACCCGATGATGATACCGATAATACCGGGAACAAGCAGTGCGACTTGCCAACTATAATGCGTCGCTAGCCACGCAGTTAAAATGGGAAGACTCATCCCGCCAAGGTTGATTGAGATATTCCATAATCCCCACCAGAAACCGCGTTCATTACGTGAATACCAGTGTGTTAACAACCTTGCACAAGGAGGCCATCCAAAGCCTTGAAAGAAACCATTTAGTGCCCAGACCAAAAGCAGCGCGGGAAACGAAAGACAATAGGCAAAAATAATATTCATAATGCCTGTCATGACTAGTCCCACACCCATAAACCAGCGGTATCCCCATTTGTCATGGAAAATACCGGAAACAAATTTAGATAAACCATAAGTGAGATAAAAAAGGCTGGCTATCCAACCGATATCCCCTTTATCTAAATTCAATTCAACCTGCATAACGGGCATTACAAAGTTGACGCTTTTACGAGTGAGATAGAAAGTGGCATAACCGATAATCATCGACAGCATTAAATTTTTGCGCCAAAAGTTATAGGTCTTATTAATTGATGCCGAATTTTTACCTGACATAACATCCTCTTTGATGTTGCAAATGTAAAAAAAATGTCGCGAAAAAGAATGAGATAAGGTTGTAGATGACTAAGACTTATTCCTAGTTTTCACTGTTTTCTTTTGAATTTGTGGGTAAGTTAACAATTATTTTCGTACCGTGACGGTTAATCACTTCCCATTCTCCGCCTAAAGCGCGAATGCGTTCTTCTATTCCTCGTAATCCAAAGCCACTACTTTGCTGTGCTGATAATGATGTCGGTAACATACCAACGCCATTATCACTAATAATTAGCCGTAAACGGTTTTGATTTTGAGTCAGTGAGATTTGGATGTAGGTTGCGTTAGCATGTTTACTAATGTTGTTTAACAGCTCTTGCACCAAACGGTAGAGAGTAAAAATAATGGTTTCGTTTTCAGGCTCTTTATCTAATGAGTAATTAAAATTACAGGTAATGCCGTTGTCATCAAAAGCAAACTCATTGATTAAATGATGAAGGGCTTTTTCAAGCGACATCTCTTCTAAAACAGGAGGGCGTAATTGTCGGAGTAGTTGACGTGTAGATTGATGAATTTGTAGGGCGAGCCGTTCAATTTGCTCTCCGGTTTGGCGTGTTTTGTCGTTATCCGCCGTTCTTTTGATTAGCATTGATTGAATTTGGATAGCCGTAATATTCTGCCCAATTTCATCATGTAATTCGCGAGCAATGGCTTTTTTAACATCTTCTTCGGTATGAACCAGTTTTTCCATTAGATCGCGACGAGCTTGTAACTCTTGTTCTAGGCGTAAACGGTAATGACGTAAATTATGAGCAAGTTGCTGTTGGCGACTAATCGCAATCCCTAAGCCAATACCGATAATGGCTTGTGTGGTTAAGAACATTTCTAACTCACGCAAATCATTAAAAGCGCCATTGACTTGGCGAGCAAAAGTGATAATCAAACTACCTAACAGTGCGGATAAAACGCCACCTTGCCAGCCATAACGGTAAGCCATAAAAACATTAGGAATAAATACAAGGATAACTAATAAACGCTCTATCTCGGGTGTTAAAAAAAACTGAGCACTTAACCCGATAAGGCAAAATAGAAATCCCCACATCAGCAAGGAAGTTCTTAGAGGAGGATCGGGAGTACCATCAGAGACTAAGGCGCGACTTTGTAATTCACGAAGATATTCATAAAGTAAAAAGACAAAAGGCGCGAGCAATATACCCCCAGTTACTGATGTGAGGAAAATATCGCTGGTGGTATTAATAATAAACCCGAGAATAAAGGCTTGTAGCAGGCTATTAAAGCCCACAGCGCCAATTAATAGGGTTAAGCGTTGCCAATAAAGCGGATATCGCCACCAAATACGCTGAACTTCTAGTGCGACAACGAGGCTTAGTATCGGAGAAAGATAAATAATGGTGTGGGTAATTAATTGCTCTTGCGCTAACCAGTAATAAAGCCCCCATTCGGCAAATAGCATCGGAAGCCAAAAGCGACGCCAGAGTAAAATTATCAGGGCTAATCGTAGACCTTGGGGTAAGAAAAGGGCGGCTTGTTGCCCATTTTTACTTAAATAGAAGCCAATCACCCAAAGTGATAGCCAAAGTAAAGAGTAGGTAAGCAATAAAAAAAGGGATTGAAGAAGAAAACGCAGTCCCCTTTTCATATTACAGCGAGCCTGTGATCAACTGATTCTTTAAGGCGAAATGAACTAAATCGATGGTGGTTTCACAGCCTAATTTACCCAGTACATTGGCTCGATGAACGTGTACGGTCTTATGGCTAAGATTAAGTTGTACAGCAATGGTTTTGACATTAACACCTTGAACTAACAGATTAAAAATCTCTCTTTCACGAGGAGTTAAAGTGTGGAGTGCATCTTCTTTTTCAGGTGTTTGTCGCAATGCTTTCATTGCATCAGAACAGAGATAACAACCACCTTGATGTACAGCACGTACTGCTTGTACTAACTCTTCAGGACCACAACGTTTTGTTAAATAACCGCGAGCACCAGAGTCTAGTGCACTCTGAACAAAGGCAGGGGTGTCATAGATACTTAAAATAATAGTTCGAAAATCAGGGCGCTTTTGTTTTAAACGGCTTTGGAGTTGTAGACCACTTTCGCCAGGCATAGAGAGATCCATAACGGCAACATCAATATCGTCATGAGCTAAATAAGGCCATGCTTCTTGCCCATTAGAATACTCACCCACGATGTGAATATCGGGTTCTAGCATTAGGAGTTGTGCAAAACCAGAACGCACAACAATGTGATCATCTACTAAAGCAACTTTTATCATAATTTTTTATTAGTCAGAGAGTAGTCAGACAATACTTATATGATTTATAACAAGCTACAGAAAGATAAGCGAGGAAAAACGGAGAAGAAAACTGGTTTTGAACCTTATATCTCGTTTTTATCAAGGTGAATCGTGACAAGCAAATAATAATAATGGGTTATTTATTGGTCTTGTTATTATTTCCCATAAGCAGGGAACCTCTGCCTATGGGAAGTGAGCAATATTTTATGAATTAGGCAACTTGAACGGGCACAGCTTTAGCAATGCGCTTCATTTCATTGTTGTCTTCAAAATATGCAATGTTTGGCTTATGGCTACGCGCATCGCTATCAGGAATTTGTACATAAGAGCAAATAATTAAGCGATCGCCAACAGCGGCACGACGAGCGGCGGCACCATTGACAGAAATAATTCGTGAACCTCTTTCTGCACAAATGGCGTAAGTTGAAAAACGTTCGCCATTATCAACGTTATAAATATCGATCGCTTCATTTTCAAGAATACCTGCGGCATCCATAAAATCCTGATCAATCGCGCAAGAGCCTTCATAATGCAGATCGGCTTGTGTCACTTTTACGCGATGAAGTTTGCCTTGTAACATAGTGCGTAGCATTGTTGTGTTTCCTATATTCTAATAATTAATCTACAAGATTAACTTGCTGGTTATCGATAAGGCGAGTATTACCCAGCCATGCAGCCATTAAAATAACAGCTCGACGGCTCTCTTCATTTAATGGTGTGAGTGTATCTGCATCACAAATAAAACACTCATCTGTACGAAAACCTTGTTGCTCTAAGGTGTTTTTTGCATTTTGTAGTAACTGATTAACATCACGATCCCCAGACTTTAATTGCTCTGCGATTTCTTGCATCGCTTGATAAAGTGCGGGAGCTTGTTGTTTTTCGTTATCAGATAATAGGCGATTACGCGAACTGAGCGCTAAACCATTTTTGTCACGGACGATAGCAACAGGAACGATACTGATATCCATACATAAATCACTTACCATCTTTTTGATAATTTGCAGTTGTTGAAAATCTTTTTCACCAAACATTGCAACATCAGGTTGTACAAGATTAAAAAGCTTACTGACAACGGTTGTGACACCACGGAAATGACCAGGGCGACTTGCTCCTTCTAATACGCTAGATAATACCGGTACATCAACGGTAGTTTGGTTTTCCATACCGTGTGGATACATCTCTTTCGCTGAAGGAGCAAAGATAATATCAACATGTTTATCACGCAGTAACTCGCAGTCTTCTTGCAAAGTTCGAGGGTAGTTTGCTAAATCCGCCTCTCTATCAAATTGAAGTGGATTCACAAATATAGAAGCTATCACGACATCTGCGTGAATGCGGGCTTCTTCAATTAATTTTAGGTGACCTTCATGAAGATTACCCATGGTTGGAACCAATGCAATGCGTTTACCTTCTTGCTTTAATCGCTTGATTTCTCTGCGTAAGATAAGCGTAGTTTCAATAATTAGCATGGCGTGACTCCTTTAAACGATATTGATAATTAAGATAATAAATCAGTTAAATGAATGTTTTTCTTCGGGAAACAGACCTTGTTCAACTTGTTGAACATAAAGGCTGACAGCACCTTTTAATGATCCTGCTTCTTGTAAAAAATCTTTTGAGAACTTAGGTGCTTGAGGGGTTAAGCCTAATAAGTCATGCATCACAAGAATTTGCCCATCAGTGACATTACCAGCACCAATACCAATAACAGGCATCGTTAACGCGTCTGTAATTGCTTTAGCTAGAGTAACAGGAACACATTCCAATACCGCTAATTGAGCACCTGCATCTTCAAGGACGATAGCATCTTGCTTTAATTGCTCTGCTTCATCTTGTTCTCTACCTTGGACTTTGTAACCCCCGAAAACATTGACTGACTGTGGTGTTAATCCTAAATGGATACAGACAGGAACTGCACGCTCAGCCAGCATTTTAACGGTAGGAATTAACCAACTTCCACCTTCAATCTTCACCATGTTGGCACCTGCTTGCATCAAAATGCCGGCGTTAAGGCAAGCCTGTTCAGGTGTTGAATAAGACATAAAGGGCATATCAGCAATTAAGAAGGCATTAGGAGCGCCAGCTCTTACACAGCGGGTGTGATAGGCAATTTGCTCAACAGTAACGGGGAGCGTGCTGTTATGGCCTTGTAATGTCATTCCTAGTGAATCACCAATCAGCATGGCTTGAATACCTTCTTGTGCAAAAAGGCGGGCAAAACTTGAATCATAAGCGGTGATTGTGGCGAATTTTTTCTTTTCTTGCTTATAGCGATTTAACGTAGAAAGCGTAGTGGGTTTCATTGTAACAAACTCCATCATTGTCGTTTTTTTGTGTGTAGATAAAATTAATTACTTCACATAATTGTTTGTTTATTAAGGAAAATATTGAATTGTCAAAATAAAGCCGCTTTCGATTGTAGCATTTAAGGACTAAAAACGAAGAAAAAGTAACTAAATGAGTAATAAAAAATAACAAATGATAATTTTTATTTATATTCATCAATTGGTTATATGTGAAAAATAAATACAAAAGAGTTTAAAGATTGAGGCGATGAGGGGAGTTTGAAAAATTGAGGGAAAGCAAAGGAGAGGAGATAGGCTGATACTGTTTATGTTTTTTACAGTATCAACCTTTAGCATTAAGGGCGTATTAGTGTGAAGTTACCACTTTTCCATGCCATTTTCAGGCACTAACGCCAATCTGTCTGCTAATAATTCACCATCAGGAAAGCGAAGATCTGGTGCTAATTCAGCTAATGGATAAAGCATAAATTCACGTACTTTAAGCCCGTAATGAGGTACGGTTAATCGTTCTGTTTGGATTACGTCATTACCAAATAACATAATATCAAGATCAAGCGTTCTTGGCCCCCAACGATTACCTTCTTTTCTAACACGACCTTGCGCCAATTCAATAGCTTGAGTGTTATCAAGTAACTCTTCTGGTGCTAATGTTGTATCAACCGCAACAGCGACATTTAGGTAATCAGGTTGATCTTGAGGCCCCATTGGACGTGTACGATACCAAGATGACTGTGCAATCAATGTTGTTTGTGGGATCTCACTGATTGCCTTAATCGCTGAATTCACCTGATCGTCAGGTGAATTCAAGTTACTTCCCAGAATGATATAAACACGTTTTTTCTGTTTACTCATTGGTACTCTCTTGTCTAGATGCAGGCTTTGCACTTGGATGACGAGGGCGTTTACGTGGACGTGGACGTCTGCGAACCGGTGCTTGACCTAATTCAGATACCATTGAGCGCTGTTGCGTATTATTAGACGCTTGGAAATCAGCCCACCAACTTGCTAACGCTTCAAGCTCTGGGTTGCGTTGTACATTGGCACGTAATTCCAGTAAATCAAACGCTGCTCGGAATTTAGGGTGTTCAAGTAATTTATTTGCACGACGGCCTTGGCGTTTAGGTAAACGCTGCTGTAATTGCCAGATATCACGCATTGTTGTGGTAATACGTTTTGGTATCGCAATAGTACGGCATTGCTCATCTAAAATATCGTTCATTGCCATAGAGAAAGAGTCATAGTAAGAAAGACCACTTTCTTGGACTAGTTTTTCAGCATGTTCAATTAATGGATACCATAACATTGCTGCAAATAAGAACGCCGGATTGACTCGCATCTCTTTATTAATGCGATAGTCTGTATTTTTGAGAACTTGATCTAACATTCTCTCCATCGGCGTATCATGTTGCTCTGTCATTTTAGAAGCAATCAATGGAAACAGTGGCTCAAGTAATTGATGGCGACACATTAATTTGTAAGTTTTGTAGCCTTGCCCTGTTTGTAATAATTTTAGTGACTCTTCAAAAAGGCGAGCAGATGGAATATTACGTAATAAAGGGGCGAGTCTGCTAATTGGCTCTGCGGTTTCAGGCGCAATTTGCATATCCAATTTGCTGGCAAAGCGAATGGCTCTAAGCATTCTGACGGGATCTTCGCGATAACGCGTTTCAGGATCGCCAATTAAGCGAATAATACCTGCTTTTAGATCCGCTAAACCGCCAACGTAATCACGTACAGCAAAATCATCAACACCGTAATAAAGACTGTTTAATGTAAAGTCACGACGAATGGCATCTTCTTCAATTGAGCCGAAAATATTATCGCGTAGTAACATGCCGCTTTGTGCTTGCTGAGATTGGTTATTGTCTGAAACCTCATGATCTTCATGAGAACCGCGGAAAGTCGCAACCTCAATCACTTCAGGGCCAAACATAATATGAGCAAGACGGAAACGACGACCGACTAAACGGCTGTTGCGGAATAATCGACGTACATCTTCAGGTGTTGCATTAGTGGCAATATCAAAATCTTTTGGTTTTTTTCCCAGTAATAAGTCACGGACACCACCACCAACTAAATAAGCCTGAAAGCCTGAGTTGTTAAGGCGATAAAGCACTTTTAATGCATTATCGCTGATATCTTTACGTGAAATTGGGTGTTGATCTCTTGGGATCACAGTCATTGGCAAATCACTCCCGTTCGCCTTTTCTTTATTACTCTTTTTTTTACGGGGACGGTCTGCGGATATAGCAGGACGCCGACGCACAGGTTTCTGTGTTTCTTGTATTGGTCGGTCAGATGCAGTGACTGGCCTTTCACTTGCTACCGGTTGTGTGTCTGATGACGTTGTTTGTCGCCCTAGCAGATTACGGCAGAAATGTGCTACTCGATTAAAAATATGACACCTCGAATAATAAATTCTAATAATTAAAAAAATTAAGCGGCTAATCATAGCCTACTGAACATTTTTTGAGAATGCTTTGTGTGGTTTATTCATACCCTTGTTGCTGATGATTTTGTTTTAAAATCTCAGAAGGTGACCACTGCGCAGTCGCAATCTCTAATAATGATGCTAATGAATAATCTTGCCAACCCTCAATAATAGGCTGATTAAGAAACCGCAAAGCATCGATAATGACGGGTCTTGGATCAGTATCTGGCAACGCATGCGCGTGATTTTGTTTTGATAATTTATTACCGTCATGATTTATTGCTAAAGGTAAATGAGCATAACGCGGAATAGGTAAATTCAGTTGTTTATGTAAACTGATTTGTCGCAATGTGGGATCAAGTAGATCGGCACCTCTAACAACTTCGGTTACACCCTGATAATTATCATCAATCACCGTCACTAGATTATACGCAAATAAGTTATCTTTTCTGTGAATAATCATATCTTCTAACACGATAGATGTACTCTTTGCATAATATGTACCTTGAATGACATCTTCAAAATGATAAACAGGATGCTGTTGGATCAACCTCCATGCACTCTCTTTATCAAAAGGTATCACATTATCTGTGAGTGACTCTCGGTGACGACAGTGGTTATCATACACGCCCCCTAAGTCATGTAAACGATGACGGCTACAATGACAGTGGTAGCAAACACCCTCTTTCCAAAGAGTGTGTAAAGTTTCACGGTAAGCATCATGGCGTTGCGATTGATAGAGGATCTCTTCATCCCAGAACAAACCATAATGTTCTAATGTGCGAATAATTTGGGATGCAGTGCCGGGAGGTTCTCTAAGAGGGTCTATATCATCGATGCGCAGAAGCCAACGCCCATGGTGTGCGCGAGCTTGAAGATAACTGCCAAGTGCAGTAACCAATGAGCCAAAATGAAGTTGACCCGTTGGCGATGGCGCAAAGCGCCCAATATAGTCTGTAATCTCGTGCATCGAAAGATTCAGATTAACGCCTCAACGTATTAGGTTGAGGCGTTTGCTCATTATTAGCCAGCCATCTGCTTTTCACGGATTTCAGCTAATGTCTTACAGTCGATACATAAATCAGCTGTAGGGCGAGCTTCTAAACGGCGAATACCGATTTCCACTCCACAAGATTCACAGAAACCAAAGTCATCATCTTCGACTTTTTTCAGTGTTTTCTCGATTTTCTTAATGAGTTTACGTTCACGATCACGGTTACGCAGCTCAAGACTGAATTCTTCTTCTTGTGCAGCACGGTCAACGGGATCGGGGAAGTTTGCCGCCTCATCTTGCATATGAGTAACGGTGCGGTTGACTTCATCCCTGAGCTGATTGCGCCAAGATTCAAGTATTAGCTTAAAATGCGCTAATTGGGCTTCGTTCATGTACTCTTCGCCCGCTTTTTCCTGATATGGCTCAACGCCAGCAATAGCGAGAATGCTCATGGACGATGTTTTACGCTTTTGCCCTTCTTGCATAATGCTTCTCCTACATACGCATTTCTGAATAATCCCCACCTTCAAAATAGGAAGGGGAAAAAATAGGGCGCTATAAATAGCAGATGCCCGCGAGGATAGCAATTATTCCTTCAATAAGTTTTCTCATGGTGTGAAGGCACGCAAGTAAATGTCCTTTTTTAGTTAAAAAATGCTTAACTAACACCATAAGAATCAATTAACCATTTGAAATAAAAGGTAATTGCTGTCCAATTGTTAAATTGTATTCACTAATATTGATGCGATAACACAAGATTTCAACCCCTGCATCACTCGCTTCTTTTAGCAGTGAAGCATAGGCAGGGTCAATCTCTTTAGCAACAGTCACTTCCGTAATCCCAGTATGGGGAACTGCGTAGAATAAGACAGCCCTTAAGCCCAATTTTGCGATAGCCGTCAACTCTCGAAGATGTTTCTGCCCACGTTCTGTCTTTGCATCAGGGAAATAGCCCATACTGTTGTCTAGCAAGGTGACTGACTTCACTTCAATATAACAGTCAACTTTATGATTTGATTTAAGTAAAATGTCAATACGGCTGTTCTCACTGCCGTATTTCACCTCTCGTTTTATCTCGTCATACTCAGATAATTCTGGAATGTTACCCGCCTCAATAGCATCAGCAATAATTCCATTTGCTCTTAAGGTATTTACACAAATCCAATCATCGGTTTGAGTTTGAGTTAGTTCCCAGCTATGCGGATATTTTCTTTTTGCATTTGAAGAGGTGGAGTACCAAACGGTATCACCGGGGGTTGCACATCCCGTCATTGCACCGGTGTTGGCGCAATGGAGCGTGAATTCTTCCCCATTAGGGGTAACAACGTCTGCTAAAAAACGTTTATATCGTTTTAGTAAAGTGGCAGATTTTAGTGGTTGCTCAAATTTCATGACAACTCCGATGAAAATACGACCTTTAATAAAGCGCTAATGCTACAATGCCTAGCCAAGAAAGTTAATGAGCCATGGAGCCTGTGTGCATTTATTGCCAATCTTTGATGTAACAGAAAAAATTGTTACTGCCTTAAAACAATCCCCACAAGTTTTGCTTCATGCACCTACTGGTGCTGGTAAATCCACGGCGCTTCCTCTCTATTTGCTGGAACAAAATTACTTTGATGGCAAAATCATTTTATTAGAGCCAAGACGAATAGCGGCTAAAAGCATTGCTTATCGCTTAGCCAGCCAGCTAAATGAAGAAGTTGGAAATACGGTAGGTTATCGTATGAAGGCGGAAAGCAATGTCAGCTCACAAACTCGGCTTGAAGTGGTAACAGAAGGGGTATTAAACCGGATGTTACAGCAAGATCCAGAGTTGACAGGCGTGAGCCTAGTGATTTTAGATGAATTTCATGAACGCAGTTTACAGGCAGATTTAGCACTGGCTCTATTGCTTGATGTGCAGATGGGGTTACGTGATGATTTACGTGTTTTGATTATGTCCGCAACCTTAGATAATCAAAAACTCACCTCTCTATTACCAGATGCTCCCATGATTAGTGCACAAGGGCGCAGTTACCCCGTCGAAAGAGTGTATTCTCCTATCAATACGCATCAACCCTTTGAACAAGAAATTGCCACAATGGCGTTGCGATTATTGGCACAAGAAACTGGTTCTATGCTGATATTCTTGCCAGGTAGTGCAGAGATAGTGCGTGTTGTAGATATTCTAAAAGATAAAGTGGATGGCAATATTTTGCTATTTCCACTTTATGGTGCGCTTTCATTAGCAGACCAACAAAAAGCGATTGAGCCAACTAAAAAAGGTTATCGAAAAGTCGTACTTGCCACCAATATTGCAGAAACCAGTCTGACAATTGAAGGTATTCGCTTGGTTCTTGATAGCACTATTGAAAAACGCGCTCAATTTGATTTGAAAAGCGGTGTGACTAGCTTACTGCGTCAAAGAATTAGTCAATCATCACAGACCCAAAGAGCAGGGCGAGCAGGACGTCTTGAAGTGGGTATTTGCTGGCATTTAATCAGCCAAGAACAGGCAGAGCGTGTTGCTTCTCATCATACACCTGAAATTTTAAGTAGTGACTTATCGTCGTTATGGCTTTCTGTCTTGCAGTGGGGCTGTCGTGACATTAATCAGTTGAATTGGTTAGATACGCCAACACCTCAAGCATTACATTCCGCAAAAGATTTATTGTATCGTTTAGGTGCAATAGATAAACAAGGTGGATTAACCGCACGAGGCTCACGCATGGCTCGATGGGGCATAGAGCCTCGATTAGCAGCAATCTTAGATTATGCGAGTGAGCAAAGTGACAATCATCTTGCGACGGCAGCACGCTTATGTGCAATCTTAGAAGAGCCACCCCGAGGACAAGAAATTAATTTAGAGTGGATTGCTCAACAAAAAAACACCTTCTGGACACGACGTGAAAAACAGCTTTCTCAACATCGGAAAGGGATGTTTTGTCCTGAATTGTTAGGTTTATTATTAGCGGTTGGATTTCCTGATAGGATTGCTAAAAATCGTGATAATCAAGGTCGTTTTCGCCTGGCAAATGGGCAAGGTGCTATGATGGAGCACTCGCACTCAATAAGTGATTCAGCGTGGATCTTAGCACCATTATTACTACAAAATGCGCATTATGCTGATGTCCGCATTTTATTAGCGCTACCGATTGATATCGATGAAATATCAGCAACTTTTCCAGAGCTTATTGAAAATAATACAACTGTTGAATGGGATGAAAAACGCGGTACGTTGGTTGCATGGCAACAACGCCAATTAGGGCGATTAACCTTAAGCCAGCGCCAATTAGACAAACCCAATAAACAGCAAATGCAACAAGCATTATTGAATTGGTTGAGAGATAACGGTTTAAATACTCTCGCGCTTAGTGAAGAGACTCAACAATTGTTTATACGCCTTTCTTTGGCGAAAAAATGGTGCCCAGAAGTTTTATTACCTGATTTAGAAGAAACCATGTTGCTTGAAACGTTAGAAACATGGCTATTGCCTGAGCTGGGAGATGTTCAGACATTAAAGGCATTACAACAAATTGATATCAATACGATTATTAAAAATCAATTAACATGGCATGAAAATCAGTTGCTTCAAAGCTTATTTCCGACGCATTATTTGGCGCCAACAGGCACAAAAGTGATTATCAACTATGATTTGGAGTTACCTCCTGTGATCGCGATCCGCATTCAAGAGGTTTATGGCGAACAGCAAAGTCCTATTGTAGCGAATGGTCAATTACCCGTTGTGATGGAATTATTATCACCTGCTCATCGACCTATTCAGAAAACACAAGATTTAGCGACATTTTGGGCAGGAAGTTATAAAGAGGTGCAAAAAGAGATGAAAGGGCGTTATCCCAAGCATTTATGGCCTGATTCACCCGCAGATACCGCACCCACACGACGAGTAAAAAAATATAGCCAATAAATGAATATCAGTTTTACCCTAGTTTTATTCGTATTTGAGAGCTTTCTTGTGGGATCACACAGAAAAATAGCGACAATGTTAGGCTTCTTTATCCCGTGATAAAGGGGTTTTAATGAGAGATACAGTTCATGAGTAGAAAGAAAAGACCAGTGAAACAAACCAAAAGAGGTCGTTCTTGGTTTTGGTTATTTGTCAAAATCGCCATTGTGGTTGCGGTTTTAATGGGCATTTATGGTGTTTATTTACATTCTCAAATTAAAGAGCGTCTTGATGGCAATGTTTGGGAATTACCAGCCGCGGTTTACGGACGTACCGTTAACTTAGAACCGGGCATGAATTATAGCCAAAAAGAGATGGTGAGCTTACTTGAGGGGATGCAATACCGCAATGTTAACAAAATCACTCGTCCTGGCGAATTTGTGGTAAGAGGCAACACGATTGAAATGTTGCGCCGACCTTTCGATTTTCCTGATGGTCGTGAAGAACAAATTTTAGCTAAATTAGCCTTTGAGCAGAATTCCTTGGTTAGTATTACTAACATGGATAATCAGCGGCAGTTTGGTTTTTTCCGTCTTGATCCTAAATTAATTACCATGATGCAATCTGCAAATGGTGAACAACGCTTATTCTTAGCAAGAGATAAATTCCCACAATTATTAGTGGATACATTAATTGCAACAGAAGATCGACGCTTCTATGAACACGACGGGATCAGCTTTTATTCTATTGGTCGTGCTGTATTAGCGAATTTTACTGCGGGCAAAGCAGTTCAAGGCGGGAGTACCTTAACGCAACAGTTAGTAAAAAACCTGTTTTTAACTAACGAAAGAACATTAAAAAGAAAGCTTAATGAAGCCTATATGGCGATCATTATGGATGCGAGTTATAGCAAAGATCGCATTTTAGAGTTGTATCTTAATGAGGTTTTTTTAGGGCAAAGTGGCGATGAACAAATTCGAGGCTTCCCTTTAGCTAGCCTTTACTACTTTGGTCGTCCTGTTGATGAATTAAGCCTTGATCAGCAAGCGCTTTTAGTGGGTATGGTTAAAGGTGCCTCTGCTTATAATCCTTGGCGTAACCCTAAAGCGGCGTTAGAACGTCGTAATATAGTATTAAAACTACTGCAAACCCAAGAGATAATCGACCAAGAGCTTTATAATGTGCTTAGTGCGCGTCCTTTAGGTGTGAAGCCACGTAGCGAAGCGTTAACGCCTCAACCTGCGTTTATGCAACTGGTTCGTCAAGAGTTACAAACAACCTTGGGCGATAAAGTTAAAGATTTATCGGGTACGAAAATTTTCACCACATTAGATCCTGTCTCACAAGATGCGGCTGAAAAAGCGGTTGAGGTGGGGGTCGCAGATATCCGTAAAGTTCGTAAAATTGACGATCTTGAAGGAGCGATGGTTGTTGTGGATCGCTTAAGTGGTGAAGTGAGAGCCTTAGTGGGGGGATCTCAACCACAATATGCAGGTTTTAACCGTGCATTATCGGCTCGTCGCTCTATTGGCTCTTTAGCAAAACCAGCGACCTATTTAACCGCATTAAGTGAACCTGATCGTTTTCGTTTAAATACATGGCTTGCTGATGAACCGATTTCTGTACCTATTCCCGGGGGGAAACCTTGGCAACCTCGTAACTACGATCGTGGTTATAAAGGTAAATTAATGCTGGTGGATGCGTTAGCAACATCACGTAACATACCTACAGTAAATCTTGGTTTAGAAGTGGGATTAGACCAAGTGATCAAAACATGGATTAACTTAGGCGCACCAGCGGAAAATCTGGAAAAAGTGCCCGCGATGTTATTAGGTGCATTAAACTTAACACCGATGGAAGTGGCTCAAACCTTCCAAACAATTGGTAGTTTAGGCAATCGCGCAAAATTATCATCATTGCGTTCTGTTATTGCCCAAGATGGTACAGTGCTTTACCAAAGTTATCCTCAAGCTGAAACGACTGTTTCACCTCAAGCGGCTTATATGACGCTATTTGGTATGCAACAAGTGGTGAATTCGGGAACAGCATGGCGCGTATTAAAACCAAAATTTGGCAATTACAACCTTGCGGGTAAAACTGGTACAACTAACGATCTTCGTGATAGTTGGTTTGCGGGAATAGATGGCAAGGAAGTGACGGTTTCATGGATGGGACGCGATAATAATGGTCCAACGAACTTAACGGGTTCAACAGGGGCATTGTTGCTATATCGCAACTATTTAGAAAATCAAGCACCGCTGAAATTAAATCCACCAGTACCAGAAGATATCGCAGAAATGTCTGTCGATGCTCAAGGTAACTTTGCTTGTTATGGCGGAGGTGTTCGTACTCTACCTGTATGGACAGCAAATCCAGATGGATTGTGCACACCTATTCAGCAAGATACTGATGAAAGTGGCGCACCAAAATGGTTACAAGATCTATTTTCTGAGTAGGTAATCACGTAGATTAGCTAAAATAAAAACGGCACATAAGTGCCGTTTTTTGTTTATTTATATCTTATTTTTATCAAAAAACTAATCGGTTCTTAGCCTTTCATCTGAGCAAAAGCATATTCCGCTGCATCAATAGTGCGTTGAATATCTTCTTTGGTATGAGCGATAGACATAAAGCCAGCTTCAAATGCAGAAGGTGCAAGGTAAACGCGTTTTTCTAGCATTAAATGGAAGAACTGTTTGAAGCGTTCAACATCGCAGTTCATCACATCTTGGTAGCAAGTGACTTCTTTTGCATCCGTAAAGAATAGACCAAACATACCGCCAACATGGTTGATAACCATTGGAATACCCGCTTGTTGTGCTTTTTCAAGTAAACCATCAGCCAGCATTGTTGTTAGTTCATTTAATGTTTGATGAACACCCGGTTGTGATACTTCGTGTAAACAGGCGAGACCTGCTGCCATTGCAATGGGGTTGCCTGATAAAGTACCCGCTTGATAAACAGGACCAATTGGTGCGAGTTTAGACATCACTTCCATATGTCCACCAAATGCCCCCACTGGCATACCGCCACCAATGATTTTACCTAAGCATGTTAAGTCAGGATCAACATCGTAGTAAGCTTGTGCGCCACCTAATGCCACGCGAAAGCCGGTCATAACTTCATCAATAATCAGCAATGCACCAAACTCATCACATAATGCACGCAAGCCCGGTAAGAAGTCTGCTTTTGGTGGTACACAGTTCATATTGCCTGCGACAGGTTCAACAATGATACAAGCGACTTCTTCAGGGTAGTTTTCAAATGCTTGGCGTACAGAATTCAAATCATTGTAAGTACAGGTTAAGGTGTGTTTTACAAAATCAGCCGGTACACCCGGTGAATTTGGCTGCCCCATAGTTAATGCGCCAGAGCCCGCTTTTACTAATAGGCAATCGGCATGACCGTGGTAGCAACCTTCAAACTTAATGATTTTGTCACGACCAGTGTAACCTCGAGCAAGGCGAATAGCGCTCATTGTCGCTTCTGTCCCTGAGTTCACCATGCGAACCATGTCCATGGAAGGTACAAGTTCAGTGACTAGATTTGCCATTTCAACTTCAGCAGCTGTTGGTGCACCAAAGCTTAGACCTTTTTGTACAGCGTCAGCAACAGCATGACGAATGGAAGGGTGGTTGTGACCTAAAACCATCGGTCCCCATGAGCCGACATAGTCAAGGTAAGCTCGTCCATCAACATCATAAATATACGCACCATTAGCACGTTCAATAAAAAGAGGGGTTCCACCTACACCGTTAAATGCTCTAACAGGTGAGTTGACACCGCCGGGGATCACTTGTTGTGCGAGATTATAAAGCGTTTCAGACTTGCTCATGTCAGACTCCTAATGATGGGTGAGCGTAAGATTAAGGCGTATTCTAAAGCACCATGCAGATGAAGCCAAATATACGACAACAACATTTTGATTTATCACTGTTATTGTGGGTATGTGGTTTATCGTAAAAAGTGATAGGTAGCAAAAAGTGTATTTTGTCCACAACAAACTTGAAGGTTATGAGCAGGTATTAGATAATCATCACATTATATCAGCAAGAATATTAAATTTTTGCTGGCTGTTTTTTTGCTGGAATACCCAGTCTGGAGTGAACAATGAGTGATGATATGGCTCTGCCGTTACAATTTACTGACGCGGCTGCAAATAAAGTAAAAGATTTGATTGCGGATGAAGAAAATCCAAATCTGCGTTTACGTGTTTATATCACGGGTGGCGGTTGTAGCGGATTCCAGTATGGTTTTACCTTTGATGATGCAATGAATGAAGGTGATATGACCATAGAAAAACAAGGCGTTGCCTTAGTGGTTGATCCGATGAGCTTGCAGTATTTAGTGGGCGGTTGTGTGGATTATACCGAGGGATTGGAGGGGTCGCGTTTTATTGTGACGAATCCTAATGCTAAGAGCACGTGTGGTTGCGGTTCCTCCTTTAGTATTTGATCCTTCTTTGGCGTCGTGGCTGTGCAGTAGTGCCACGGCGTTAGGGCTGCGCTCGTAATGCTCACATACTAATGTATGCTCCGCTTACTGTGCTATCTCTGCCTTGTTGCACTACTTGCTCGCTCACGACTTTTGTCTGCGGTTACTCTTCTCTTCGTTATTTTTGGTTGTTTAAAAGGCTGTGTATTAATGGCTATTGAATAACTGATTATTTTACTAATGGTTCGTTGCTATTGCCTTACAAACTTGCTGTGCTGCGTTAATAATACGCGGTGCAGGTCGGCTAAAACTATCTTCATCAATAGCAATAACCGGTACAGTAAGCTGAGGTTGCCAAAATGCTTGTACTGTAGGTATTTGATCTGCTTTACCACTGAATATAATTAAATCGGGTTGCCTTGTAAGTACTTGCTCACGGCTTACTTGAGGCCATGACACTGAGCTATTAGCGAAGATATTTTCACCGCCACAAAGTTCAGTAATATGGCTTTGTAATGAGCTATTTGATGTAGTAAATAACGGCTGCATCCCAAATTGAATAAACACTTTTTTCTTGGAGTGATTCGATATAGTTGATGCGTATTGCTGCTGCAACGCTTGATATTGCTGGCGTAATTGTTGGGCATTTTTTAATGCAATATCAGGATGATGGCTATAATTGGAAAGAGTAATGAGATCGTCTGCGATTTCTTCAATACTTTGTGGATCAGAATAGATGATAGAAATACCCAAAGCTTTTAACTGATCTAACGAACGTTGTGGATTACCGCCTTGCCATGCAATCACTAAATCAGGTTTTAATAATAGAATGCGTTCGATATTAATACCCTGCCAATTGGCAACTTGTTCAATACTTTTAGCTTCCGCTGGATAATCAGAGTAAGCACTAACTCCTACTATATTATCACCCATACCCGCGGCGTAAGCTATTTCAGTGGCTGATGGCGATAGCGTAATAATACGATCAGCAGGCGTGATAGCAATGGCAAAGCTTAGCCAAAATAATGAACAGAATAATAATCCAAAATTGATAAATAAACGCATTACTTTTCCAATAATAAAAAATACCCACCTATTTTTTATCTTAGAATAAATAAGAAATAAAGGTGGGGTATTGATAAAACGATATTAGGATTATCTCGGCTTAATTAGTCTTTTAATTTATCCAACATCGCTGTCACCATTAAACTTGATTGTTCTGCTGCTACAGATAAAAATTCATCAAAGCTTAAATGCGATTCTTTATCAGCCACATCAGAAATAGCGCGAACCACAACAAATGGTGTGTTGAATTGATGGCAAACATGACCAATCGCGGTGGATTCCATTTCTACGGCAGCAACATCTGGGAATGTACGACGAATGCGCGCTAAAGGCTCTGCACCATTAATAAAGGCATCACCGCTACAAATTAAACCACGAACAGCATTTAATTTTAGCGATTCAATACACTCTTCTGCGATGCTAACAAGTTTAGGATCTGCAATAAAAGCAGGAGGGCATTGTGCCATTTGACCAGGTTCATAACCAAACGCAGTAACATCTGCATCGTGATAGCGAACTTCTGTTGAAACAACGATATCACCGACATTTAATCTTGAGTCTAAGCCACCCGCAGAACCAGTATTGATAACAACATCAGGGCGAAAATGCTCAAGCAATAAGGTTGTGCCAATTGCAGCCGCAACTTTACCAATACCTGATTTCAATAATGCAACATCAACACCGTTGATTGTGCCTGTATAGATTTCACAACCGCCACGAGATAAGATTTGGCAATCTTCAATTTTCTCACGCAGAAGTGTGATTTCTTGCTCCATTGCACCTATTACGCCAACTCTCATTGTGTCATACTCACTTGTAGGTTAATAATAAATAGAAATTTAAATAGAGTTTAACATCTATCGGAAAAACACGATATAACACAAAGAATAGAGAATTCGTTTCATCGAAACCAGAATGAGGACAGAAATGATCGATTTTAAGCTGAAGTTAAATTATCAACGCAAATATAACAGCAGTGATATCGATATTAACGATGAAATACAGGTGTCTCGTCAATTTGAAAGTGATCGTGGCCGTATTATTAACTCAGCAGCCATTCGACGTTTACAACAAAAAACACAAGTCTTTCCTTTAGAGCAAAATTCTGCAGTACGTAGCCGTCTTACACATTCTCTTGAAGTTCAGCAAATTGGTCGTTATATCGCTAAACAAATTATCGGTGAATTAAAAAAACAAAATAAGCTTGAAGCTTATGGCTTAATTGATCGCATCGATAGTCTTGAAAGTTTAATTGAGATGGCGTGTTTAATGCACGATATTGGCAATCCACCTTTTGGTCATTTTGGTGAGGCCGCGATTAAGCATTGGTTTCAAAAAGTATTATCACCAGAGGCGACCGCCGAATTCGATAGTTGCCCGTTTATGCCTATGCAGTATTCAGCTAAAGTGCAATTAAATGAATTGCGGCAAACTTTACGCCAAGATTTATGCCAATTTGAAGGCAATGCTCAAGCTATTCGAATGGCGCATCATCTTCTTAAATTGAATTTAACCTATGCTCAAATTGGCTGTGTATTAAAATATACCCGTCCTGCTTATTGGCAAGGTGAAATCCCCAAAGAATATAGCTATTTAATGAAGAAACCGGGGTATTACTGGTCTGAATTAGCATTCGTAAAAGAAGTACAAGAAAAATTAGATATGGGGGAATTTTGTCGCTTTCCTCTCACATATATTATGGAAGCTGCCGACGATATCTCGTATTGCATTGCGGATTTAGATGATGCGGTAGAAAAGGGGATTTTTGATATCAACCGCCTTGTTCAACTTTTACGAGATGCATGGCGTGAAAATGGTGATGTGACCGAAGGTGATTTATTCGATATTACTGTGAATCGGGCTTATAAAAAAGTTGATCAAAATGAAGCCAAACGTAGTATGCAAGATCAGTTTTTTATGTATTTACGAGTTTATATTACAGGAAAATTAGTCCCTTATACGGCGTACCGTTTTATAAAAAATCTCCCCCAAGTTTATGAAGGGAGTTTTAATCACGCCTTATTGGAGGGGAATAGTGCTGAGCATCGTTTATTAACAACATTAAAAAGTGTCGCTAAAAAATGGGTGTTTAGCCATCCTGAAGTTGAAGAACTTGAAATGAAAGGATATCGCGTGATCAGTGGATTACTGGATATCTATAAGCCCTTGCTTTTATTATCAACTGAAGATTTTTTAAGATTGCATAAATATAACGAACATCCTAAATATGTAATTGAGACGCGTTTATATCATAAGCTTTCTGTTAAACATAAACTGGCTTATAACGAAATGTTAGAAAAGCTAAATGATATAAATACTGAAAGAGGAAAAATTTTAGAGTTTTATTATCGTACCAGATTAATTCAAGATTATATCAGTGGAATGACTGATCATTATGCTTATGAAGAATATAGAAAATTAATGGTTTGTGATTAATTTGTAATCATTAAGAGAAATGCTATCTAATTGATTGGTGATAATTTTTAGACTTTTCTTAGTGATAATAAATGTTTATTAAAATAACAGAAAATAGATGTTATTAATTGTAAATATATTCAATATAAAAGTTATATATAATATTTGTTAGTTATAGAACAATATAAAATTCATAAAGCGAGTGCCTTAGGTTGTTATCATTAAAAGTTTTCTCAATTTAACAAAAATATTGCTTATATCAGTTAAGTAAATAACTTGTTCGATGTTATACTCTTCCCATGTTTTCTTCTGAAATGCATAGTCATTCATGTAACGCTGAAAAACATACAGCGTATTCTAAAACGATGTCATTTCACTGTTAATCCGTCATTGATACTTAATTTAATACTATGGTGCAGTTTTATTCTCCTAAAAAACGTCCTGTGAAAAAACAGGCGACAATTCTGGAAGTGACCGCCAGTGCATTGGATGCAAATGGTCAAGGTATTGCTCATGCTGAGGGCAAAACGATTTTTGTAAAAGGATTACTCCCACAAGAAACTGCTCGTATTCGTTTAACAGAAGAAAAGCGCCAGTTTGCTAAAGGCGAGGTTATTAAACGTTTAACTACCAGTGAGCAGCGTATAACGCCTCATTGTGAATATTATGAGCGTTGTGGTGGTTGTCAGCAGCAACATGTGCCGATTGCGTTACAACGTACAACAAAAGCGGGTGTGTTATCACATCTTATTAAACGTGAAACGGGAGTGGTGATTTCAGCGGAACCTGTTATTGCCGGCGCTGAATATGGTTATCGTCGTAGAGCAAGATTGGGATTGCGTTATCAACCTGAAAAAGGGTTGGTGATGGGATTTCGCCAAGAGCGCTCTAATGATTTGGTCATGATAAAAAAATGCCCAGTATTAAAACCACAGTTAAATGATTTATTGTCTCCTCTTTGGGCATGTCTTAAACAATTAACATCAGTACGTGATTTAGGGCATGTTGAAATGGTGCTCGCCGATAATGGGCCGTTGGTGATTTTACGTCATTTATCACCATTACCTGAGAGTGATAAACAGAGTTTGCGTGATTTCTCTCAAACTCATCAAGTTACGATGTATCTTGCAGGTGATAATAGCGAGATAGCTCGATTAACTTCAATTGAGAAGGAACCCTTCTATCAAATAGAAGGTCTAAATTTACGTTTTGCACCTACTGATTTTATTCAAGTAAACGATGAAATAAATCCTAAGATGGTTGCTCAAGCTATTGAATGGCTTGATTTATCGCCAGAAGATCGCGTGTTAGATCTGTTTTGTGGTATGGGAAACTTTACTTTACCTATCGCAAAACGTGTTAGTGAAGTGGTGGGGATCGAAGGTGTACCTGCGCTGGTTGAAATGGCGAAAAAGAATGCAGAACTAAACCAACTGGGTAATGCGCATTTTTGGCATGCAGATTTATCAGCTGATTTCTCTGCGATGTCGTGGTCGAAAGAAGGATTTAATAAAGTGTTGTTAGATCCCGCAAGAGCAGGCGCTTCGGAGGTAATGTCACATATTGTGAAGTTATCCGCAGAAAAAATCGTGTATGTCTCCTGTAATCCGACCACGTTAGCCAGAGATAGTAAGATATTATTAGATTCTGGATATCAGTTAACCGGTTTAAAAATGTTGGATATGTTTCCACAAACGGGTCATCTGGAATCAATGGCACTGTTTAGTCGAAAGTAAATTTACTTGAAAATAAACAGTTAGCCAGTAAATAAGTCGCAAATAAGATTTATACCGTGTAGGGAGAGAATATGGTTGCAGTAAGAAGTGCTCACTTAACACCTGCAGGAGAGTTTGCTGTTGATAAATGGGTCAATAGCTTGAACTTAACCCATGTCAATGCGGGTAGTGAAATCATGCAAACCTGGGAATACTGCCATCGTACTGTTCAAGGGCGTGAAGATGCCGAACTGTTATTGTGGCGTGGTGTTGAAATGGTTGAGCTTCTTTCGACACTAAGCATGGATAAAGACAGCATGAGGGCAGCGCTTCTTTTCCCTCTTGCTGAAGAAAATCTTATTGATCAGGAAATTGTTACTGAACACTTTGGTGATGCTATTTGGAGCTTAGTGCGCGGTGTTATGGAAATGGATGCCATACGCCAATTAAAAGCGACACACACTAATGAAACAAGTTCGGTTCAGGTAGATAACGTGCGCCGCATGCTGTTATCTATGGTGGAAGATTTCCGTTGTGTGGTCATTAAACTTTCAGAACGTATTGCCCATTTACGTGAAGTGAAAGATGCCACAGAAGATGAGCGCGTACTGGCTGCTAAAGAGTGTTTTAATATTTATGCACCATTAGCCAACCGATTGGGTATTGGTCAATTAAAATGGGAATTAGAAGATTTTTGTTTCCGCTATCTTCATCCTGATGAATACAAAAAAATAGCAAGTTTGCTTCATGAGCGTCGTATCGATCGCGAACAGTACATTGATAATTTTGTCAGTACAGTACGTGGTTATATGAAAGAAGAAAATGTCGATGTAGATATCTATGGACGTCCCAAACACATCTATAGTATTTGGCGCAAAATGAAGAAAAAAAATCTCGCATTCGATGAGTTATTTGATGTGAGAGCGGTACGTATTGTTGTTGAACGCCTTCAAGATTGCTATGCGGCATTAGGGATTGTGCATACTCATTTCCGTCATTTACCTGATGAATTCGATGATTATGTCGCAAATCCAAAACCGAATGGCTATCAATCTATTCATACAGTTGTATTAGGGCCCGAAGGCAAAACGGTTGAGATCCAAATTCGTACTCGCCAAATGCATGAAGATGCAGAATTGGGTGTGGCAGCGCACTGGAAATATAAAGAAGGGGCAACTGGAGCTGCAACGAAAGGCGGTACAGGCAGTTATGAAAACCGCATTGCATGGTTACGTAAACTGATTGCATGGCAAGAAGAGATGGCGGATTCTGGCGAAATGCTGGATGAAGTCCGTAGCCAAGTCTTTGATGATCGAGTTTATGTCTTTACACCAAAAGGTGATGTGGTTGATTTACCAGCGGGATCAACACCACTTGATTTTGCTTATCATATTCATAGTGATGTGGGACACCGCTGTATTGGGGCGAAAATTGGCGGGCGTATTGTACCGTTTAGCTATCAATTACAGATGGGTGACCAAATTGAAATTATCACGCAAAAACATCCTAATCCAAGTCGTGATTGGTTAAATCCTAACTTAGGTTATGTCACCACAAGTCGTGGGCGTGCGAAAATTCATAACTGGTTCCGTAAGCAAGATCGCGATAAAAATATTCTTGCTGGGCGCCAGATTTTAGATAACGAATTGGCGCATATGGATATCAACATGAAAGAAGCAGAAAAACTGCTGATTGCACGTTATAACGTGCATAGTGTTGATGAAGTATTAGCAGGTATTGGTGTTGGCGATATTCGAATCAACCAGTTGGTGAATTTTATTCAAAGTAGATTGAATAAAGCCACTGCGGAAGATGAAGATAAAGAAGCTCTGCGGACACTAGAAAACAAAACGCCAGCACCAAGAGCTACTGGATCAGGTGGAAGCATTGTTGTCGAAGGCGTAGGTAACTTAATGCATCATATTGCACGTTGTTGCCAGCCTATTCCAGGTGACAATATCGTCGGCTTTATCACTAAAGGTCGTGGTATTTCGATTCACCGTGCAGACTGTGAGCAACTAGCTGAACTGCTTTCTCATGCACCAGAACGTATCGTTGATGCGGTATGGGGAGAGAATTACTCTAGTGGCTATTCATTAGTTGTTCGCGTTGTTGCCAATGATCGTAGTGGATTATTACGTGATATCACCACTATTTTAGCGAATGAAAAAGTGAATGTACTAGGCGTCAGTAGCCGTAGTGATGTGAAGCAACAAATTGCGACAATTGACATGAATATTGAGATTTATAATCTCCAAGTATTAGGTCGTATTTTGGCAAAACTTAATCAGTTGCCTGATGTGATAGAGGCGAAACGCTTTTCTCACTAAAACATTAAAATGATAAGATGCCGAGACAACTGTTCTCGGCATTTTTTTATCTAAAAATCAGAAAAACTGTATATTTAGTTAGTAATTAAATTGTTATGGTTTATTTAAAATAAATATGGTTTTAAATAAAAGGGATCTAGTAGATAAATATGAAGATAACTAAACAATATTATATTAAAAATATGTGTTGGGGGTGGTTTATTGGTTTTTGTTTTTTATATCTTTCTTGGAATGATGAATTTAGATATAAAACTATTTATTTAATTATTAATATTTATGGAACTATATTCTTCCCTGTATCTAAATGGATAATTGAGATTTTCTTTCTAAGATTCACTACAAGAGAGTTTTGGAATAAGGGATTGTTTATGGATACACCAGGGAAAATGGGAGGGTTAGCGATATATCATGGCGTCATTTTTTTATTGACGATCCCAATTACAATTATTCATATTATAGTTGTATTGATAAGAGGCCACTTATTAAATAAGTAACCACTTATTTAATAGAATTAAATTCCTAAAAATTGGTTGGCTTTTTCAACTAAATCATCATTTATTAATGCACCAACACCAGCCATGATTAATCCATAGCCTAATATGCCTATAGGCCCTCCTAGGAGTACACTAAATGTAAACCCAGTAATTGCTGTACCCGCCATTCCTACGATAATCGTTTCTGTTTTGACAAAAAAAGGACGCCAATTATCGGTCTGTATTGCTTTATGTAATTCAGTAGCCCAATCTGCAAAGTTAATAGCGTAACTCGTGTAGGCCATACCTTTACTAAATTTTTTTAATTTTTGAGTTATATCATCGAGTTTGATCGATTCCAATGCGGTTGCAATAGCTTTACGATCTTTGGCATTAATTTTTCTATTGATATCCGCTTTGTATTTTTCGTAAGCTTTTAGCGCATCATCAACGTTACGGATGGTTTTTCCTCTGGTTTGTTGTGCTAAAGATTCCGCTAATTTCTTTGCTTTATCACCATAAGCATTAAACACTTCTTTATAAAAATCAGCCGTAAACTTTATTGAATCATGCAACAGCTTAAATTCATCGTTTGTTTGTTCTTTTTTATTTGTTTGTTGAGCTAGAATATCAGCAATTTGGAAATTGCGATGTGTAAACGTCATATTATTATGGAAATCTTGGCATGCGGATTTAAAATCTTGTTCTCTAATATATTTTTGCATCTCAGGAAAATTATTTATATTGTCTGCGCCTTTATCTGCATATAAGGCATGTAAGGCTAATCGTACTGAGGGTAGCCAGCGGGAATATTCCCCAAATTTTTCACCTATATTTTGTAACATAGGGTCTGGATGAGGACTAAAATGAATATCAAAGAGAAAACCATTTATATAGTTCATTTTTTGGTAAAACATTCTACTTAGATTCAGATCTGCTTCGAATATATGACTTATATTTTCATTATTTAATGGAATATTGTTTTCTTTCATATTCAATAATAGTAATGGAGAGCTTTCATTAAACTCGTTTGATCTGTGCATTAAAGCACGGCCATAAGGTCGCATTCTTAATGTTTTTTTTAATGCTAATTCGGTTTTTTGTTTTAAGTAAGATTTACATTCATTTTTAAATGCTGGGCAATTTTTCTTTCCACAAACTGGGCATTCTTGGTTTTTATTCTGCATAAAAGCATTGCAAATAATATTTGTAGCTTGATTAAATGAAAAATTATTATTAAAAGCATACTCTGGAATATAAGCACTATGTGGCGTTACAGTTAATGAACTAAATTGAATTACATTTTCACTCATTTTATTAATCCTTTGATAAAAATGACGTATTTATATGATGTTGAAAAGTGGATTTATAGCGAGGAGTATATTTGTAAATAACAAATTCATAGTTCAATTTAAAATGTCATTATTCTTTCAAAAAAGTTATTTTTAAGATCTTGAGCTTGAAATGATAAGATGCCGAGACAACTGTTCTCGGCATTTTTTTATCTAAAAATGTGTTAAACAGGATAAAGCTCACTCTTATTTAAAAGGCAATATGATGTCAGAAAATCGTGAAATTTTTCGTTTATTAGAAATTATGGCGCAGCTACGTGATCCTAATACTGGATGCGAATGGGATAAAGTGCAGACTTTTGACACTATTGCACCTTATACATTAGAAGAAACGTATGAGGTGTTAGATGCTATTACTCGTAAAGATTTTACAGATTTAAAAGAAGAGTTAGGCGACTTACTTTATCAAGTTGTTTTTTATTCACGCATGGCGCAAGAGCAAAAGTTATTTGATTTTAATGATGTTTGTGACGCCATTAGTAATAAGCTAGAACGTCGTCATCCTCATATTTTTGCCTCTGAAAGCGAAAACAATTTATCAACAGAAAAATATCGCTGGGAAAAACTTAAAGCGCAAGAGCGTGAGGCTAAAGCACAATTTTCATTATTAGATGATATTCCTGCCACATTACCCGCTTTGATGAAAGCAGAAAAAATTCAGAAACGATGTGCTTCTGTCGGATTTGATTGGAATGAACTTGAACCAGTATTAGGTAAAGTGTTTGAGGAAATTGATGAAGTGATGGCTGAAGTGAAAAAAACACCTCAAGATGCGTCTAAAATTGAAGATGAATTGGGTGATTTATTATTTTCAGTTGTAAATTTATCTCGGCATTTAAAACAAAAACCAGAACAAGCATTAAATCGAGCATGCCGTAAATTTGAACAACGCTTTCGCTTTGTTGAAAAAACGCTCTCGGAAGATGGCATAGGCATAGAAAATGCTTCATTGGAAGAGATGGAGATCTGTTGGCAGAAAGCAAAGAAACAACAGATTGAGTGAATTGTGACACGCAAATTAACGCCAGCGTGACATAAAATGCGATAAAAATAGTCTATAACATCTCGTTTTTTCAGCCATTTTTATAAAAATTTTTAAAAAGCGAAATTATAAAAGGTAATTTCGTTTTTTTGTTTTTGGGTAATTTTAAATATTGCCGTTACATTTCATTGCATTGAAAATGTGATTAACCTCAAAAAAATTAAAAGCATGATCATAAGCAAAAGATCTCGCTATAAACCTGCTACACTTAATATCGTGAAAAAAATAAAGCATCTCTTTTCTAAAAGTGGTATCTTAGCTGAAAGGATTAAGCTAAAATGCTTGAGAAATATTTTCACGGGTTTAGTTTATTGAATTTTTACTGTTTTTTCGTGTTTAAACGGATAAGTGGCGTGATGAAAAAGAACTTTATACTACTAAGAATGTTTGTAGCGAAAATAAGGTTCGGGTATACTGTGTTCCCGTCCAGTTATATCCATCATCCTAATACACCTAAACTTTCAGGTTCAGCATGAAAACGAATTATATTTTTGTGACCGGCGGGGTCGTATCCTCTCTGGGTAAAGGCATTGCCGCAGCCTCTCTGGCGGCTATACTCGAAGCCCGTGGACTCAATGTCACCATGATGAAGTTGGATCCGTATATCAACGTCGATCCTGGTACTATGAGCCCAATTCAGCACGGGGAAGTCTTCGTCACTGACGATGGTGCTGAAACTGATCTCGACTTAGGACACTATGAGCGCTTTATTCGCACGAAAATGACTCGTCGTAATAACTTCACGACAGGTCGCGTATACTCTGAAGTATTACGCAAAGAGCGCCGTGGTGACTATCTTGGGGCTACAATTCAAGTTATTCCTCATATCACTAATGAAATTAAAGAACGCATCATCCGTGGCGGTGAAGGCCATGATGTCGTTTTAGTTGAAGTCGGTGGGACAGTTGGTGATATCGAATCTTTACCATTCTTAGAAGCGATTCGCCAAATGGCAGCAGAAGTGGGTCGTGAGCACACATTCTACCTGCATTTAACATTAGTACCTTATTTAGCCGCTTCTGGTGAAGTGAAAACCAAACCAACTCAGCATTCTGTAAAAGAATTACTGTCGATCGGTATTCAGCCTGATGCGTTGATTTGCCGTTCAGACCGCGTTATTCCTGCAAACGAACGTGCCAAAATTGCACTGTTCTGTAATGTGCCAGAGAAGGCGGTTATTTCATTAAAAGACGTCGATTCCATTTATAAAATCCCTGCACTATTGAAATCACAGGGATTAGATGATTATATCTGTAAACGATTCAGCTTAGATTGCCCAGTTGCAAATCTTGCAGAGTGGGAACAAGTTATTTACGAAGAAGCTAATCCTGAAGGCGAAGTAACCATTGGTATGGTTGGTAAATATGTTGAATTACCAGATGCCTATAAATCAGTGATTGAAGCATTAAAACATGGTGGCTTCAAAAGCCGTGTTACTGTAAATATCAAATTAATTGATTCACAAGACGTTGAAACCCGTGGCGTAGAAATGCTTAAAGGGTTAGACGCAATCTTAGTACCAGGTGGTTTTGGTGAACGTGGTGTTGAGGGCAAGATTATGGCTGCTCAATATGCGCGTGAAAATAAAATCCCTTACTTAGGCATTTGCTTAGGTATGCAGGTTGCTATGATTGAGTTTGCACGTAATGTCGCTGGTATGGAAGGCGCAAATTCCACTGAATTTGCACCAGATTGTAAATATCCAGTTATCGCATTAATTACTGAATGGCGCGATGAAAATGGCAACATTGAAGTGCGTTCAGGTGAAAGTGATTTAGGTGGCACGATGCGCCTTGGTGCTCAGCCTTGCCATTTAAGTGGTGATAGCTTAGTCCGTACACTGTATGGCAAAAACACCATTACAGAGCGCCATCGTCACCGTTATGAAGTAAATAATCTACTATTAAAACGTATCGAAGATGCGGGTTTACGTATTGCAGGTCGTTCAGTAGATAACAAACTGGTGGAAATTATTGAAAATCCAAACCATCCTTGGTTTGTTGCTTGTCAGTTCCACCCAGAGTTTACCTCAACGCCGCGTGACGGCCATCCGTTATTTGCAGGCTTTGTGAAAGCAGCCTTTGATAACCAAAAAGGCCTGCTGAAATAGGATATATGAGAAGAGATAGGGTATCTCTTCTCGGAAATTTAACTTGTACAGAGGAAAACCGAATGTCCAAAATCGTTAAAGTACTTGGTCGTGAAATTATTGATTCTCGTGGCAACCCAACAGTTGAAGCAGAAGTTCACTTAGAAGGTGGTTTTGTTGGTATGGCGGCTGCTCCATCAGGCGCATCAACAGGTTCTCGCGAAGCTTTAGAATTACGTGATGGTGATAAATCACGTTTCTTAGGTAAAGGTGTTCTGAAAGCGGTTTCAGCTGTTAATGGTCCAATCGCTAAAGCGATCCTTGGCCAGGATGCAAAAGACCAAGCTAACATCGATAAAATCATGATCGATTTAGACGGTACTGAAAACAAATCAAACTTTGGTGCAAACGCAATCCTAGCGGTTTCTTTAGCAAACGCAAAAGCAGCAGCTGCTGCGAAAGGTATGCCTTTGTATGAGCACATTTCTGATCTGAACGGTACTCACGGTCAATATTCTATGCCTCTGCCAATGATGAACATCATCAATGGTGGTGAGCACGCAGATAACAACGTTGATATCCAAGAATTCATGATCCAACCAGTTGGTGCGCCTACTCTGAAAGAAGCAGTGCGTATGGGTTCAGAAATCTTCCATCACTTAGCAAAAGTGCTGAAAGCAAAAGGTATGAACACTGCAGTTGGTGACGAAGGTGGTTATGCACCAAACTTAGAATCTAACGCTGCTGCATTAGCTGCTATCAAAGAAGCAGTTGAGAAAGCAGGTTACGTTTTAGGTAAAGACGTTACTCTGGCTATGGACTGTGCAGCTTCTGAGTTCTACAACAATGAAACTGGTAACTACGAACTGAAAGGCGAAGGCAAAACCTTCACTTCACAAGAGTTCACTCATTATTTAGAAGAACTGACTAAACAATATCCAATCGTTTCTATCGAAGATGGTTTAAACGAATCTGACTGGGATGGTTTCGCATACCAAACTAAAGTTCTTGGTGACAAAATCCAACTGGTTGGTGATGACCTGTTTGTAACTAACACTAAGATCCTGAAAGAAGGTATCGACAAAGGCATCGCTAACTCAATTCTGATCAAATTCAACCAAATCGGTTCACTGACAGAAACTTTAGCTGCAATCAAAATGGCGAAAGATGCAGGCTACACAGCTGTTATCTCTCACCGTTCTGGTGAAACAGAAGATGCAACTATCGCTGACTTAGCAGTTGGTACAGCAGCTGGCCAAATCAAAACAGGTTCTATGAGCCGTTCTGACCGTGTTGCTAAATACAACCAACTGATCCGTATCGAAGAAGCATTAGGTAACAAAGCACCTTTCAACGGTCTGAAAGAAGTTAAAGGCCAAGCATAATCTTGCTTATTTGATTAAAAAATCTTATTAATCTGAAAGGGGAGAACCTTAAGTTCTCCCCTTTTTTTTGATTTTTTTTCAGAAAAAAAAGAATATTTATTCTTAACATCTTTGAAAAAGTGTGATGTGTAAGAGGAAATAGTGTTCAATTATTACTCTTTTATTAATAAATTGGTTAATTCTCGTGGATGAGATCCCAATTATACGTTTTGCACATTTTCAATGGTGCGAAATGTTTTTATATTTCACATATAACCTATTTCGTTAACAATTATGGCTTAGTGAACCTAATGTTCATATCAGCTAATGTGGAGTATTATCAATGGACGCGTCCAATTTAGCCCCATCGGCGAAATCAAGCCCGATAAACAAACGAGGGTTAATTATTCTGGCAATCGATGTCGTTTTATTATTACTTTTGCTTGAATTTTTACCTTATGATCCAAAGGCCAATGCAGGTTTAGCATTAATGGTGTTTGTGGGAGTGTTATGGCTAACGGAAGCTATTCACGTTACGATCACAGCATTATTTATACCTATTTTAGCCGTCGTACTTGGGCTAATGAATACCAATGAGTCATTAAAATCATTTGCGAATCCCATCATTTTCTTATTCTTCGGTGGCTTTGCGTTAGCGACAGCGCTTCATATTCAAGGGTTAGACCGCTTAATTGCTAATCGCTTGCTGATGATTGCAAAAGGTAAACTCTCAATTGCGGTATTGTTGTTATTTGGTGTCACTGCATTATTGTCAATGTGGATCAGTAACACTGCAACAGCAGCAATGATGTTACCTTTAGTGTTAGGTATCTTATCTAACTTAGATATTCGTTCAGAGCGTAATACTTTCGTATTCGTATTATTAGGTGTTGCTTACAGTGCGAGCATTGGTGGCTTAGGTACGCTAGTGGGAAGCCCGCCAAATGCGATTGCAGCAGCTCAATTAAACTTAGATTTCATTACGTGGATGAAGTACGGTGTCCCAATCATGCTGGTATTATTACCTATCATGTTTATCGTGATGTATCTAATGCTACGTCCTAACTTAAAACATAAGTTTGATCTGAAATTAGAAGTATTAGAGTGGAATAACAAACGTGTTATTACCATGATCATCTTCTTAATTACTGTCGTATGCTGGATCTTCAGCTCTTTTATCAGCAGTGCTTTTGGTGGTGTAAAAGATTTGGATACCGTTATTGCGGTCAGTGCTGCAATTGTTATCGGTGTTACAGGCGTAGCCAGTTGGAGCCAAATCCAAGAGAACACAGAGTGGGGAGTATTAATGCTGTTTGGTGGTGGTTTAACACTAAGCGCAATTTTACAATCATCTGGTGCAAGTTTGGTTATGGCTGACTTTATGAAAGATACCTTTGGTAATAGCCATTGGTTCGTGATTATCCTTGCAGTAACAACCTTCATCATCGTATTAACTGAATTTACCAGTAATACAGCGAGTGCGGCGTTATTAGTACCAATCTTTGCAACTGTTGCACAAGCATTAGGTATGCCAGTAATGGCGTTAACTATGATTATCGGTATCGGTGCATCTTGTGCGTTCATGCTACCTGTTGCAACCCCACCAAATGCGATTGTCTTTGGTTCTGGTTACATCAAACAGACAGAGATGGTACGTGTTGGTGGTGTACTGAACTTAGTGTGTATCTTAGTTATCTCTCTGTTTGCTTGGTTCTTCTGGCTATAAGTTAGAACGCTAAATTAATCAAATAGAGATAAAAATGAAGCGCTTGATAATTAAATATCAGGCGCTTTTTTATTGCCTATTATGTTGAATAATAAAGGGGGGGGATTCAAACGAAATTAAATAGAAAAAAGGAAGAATAAAAGATGCGATTTTCTTGAAAGGGATTACTCATTGAGAAGAAAGAAAAAAGCCATCTCTATTTATCACCTCTAAGGCATTAAATATATTGATGGCTTTGAAGAAACTAAAGTGCAGAAAACTATTTTATATACAGTGTTAATTGAGTACCCGGTTTTAACATTTTAATGTCAGCGTTCCAGCCCATTAACTGTTTTAGGTTAATGCCGTGACGACGGGCAATACTGTAATAAGAATCACCTTGGCGTACTTTATAGTAGCTTGGTGAAGGTTTTGTTGGTTTCGTTGTTGTGGTGCTACTGACACTACCCGCATTATGAATTTTTAATGTCTGACCAACCAGTAATGTGCTCTTTGCATTTAACCCATTAATACGCTGTAAATCTTTGATACTCATATTATAGCGACGAGCAATAGCGTAAAACGAATCTCCTGAACGAACCTTATAAACGCCTTCTTGCTTAATAGATTGATTCGTTTTGGCGACAGCCAAGCGAATAGTTTCTAATACAGCTTCATCTTCAAAAGCGTTACGGAATTGGTCAAGCTTATTGCGAGGCAACATAATGACATGAGGGCCATTCGGTGCAGTTATTCCACGTTTATAGCCGGGGTTATAGTCTTTCACGGTATTAATAGGTAACTGACTTAATTCAGCGACTTTATTTAACGTGATTTGCTCACCGACATCAAATGAGGCTAATGCTTTATCGCGATAGTTACTTTTTGGAAAAGTAATATCTTGTTCGTTTTCACGAATAACCTTACTTAAAGCGAGGATTTTCGGCACGTAATTCATCGTTTCTTTAGGTAAAGAAAGCGACCAATAGTCTGTTGGTAAGTTTTGACTTTCATTTGCCTTTATTGCTTGCATAACACGGCCTTCACCAGCGTTATAAGCAGCAAGGGCAAGTGCCCAATCACTATCAAACATCACATATAAACGCTCTAGTAAATCAAGAGCCGCTTTAGTTGATGCCATAACATCACGACGACCGTCATACCATTGATTTTGTGTCAAACCATAGTAATTACCAGTTATTGGTACAAATTGCCATAAACCCGCTGCATTTGCTGAAGAGGTAACATGAGGATTAAACGCACTTTCAACGACAGGAACAAGTGCAAGTTCCATCGGTAATTCACGTTTTTCAATTTCATCAATAATCGAATACATATAAGGCTCAGCACGAGCAGCAACGCTCTGTATATGTTTGGGATTATTTAAAAAATATAATTCTTGCTGCGAGATCCTTTCATTTTCAGGGAGATCCATTTTCAATTCACTTACCACATAACCCCATAAATTGGTTTTTACATCATATTGAGGTTGGTGAGAAGTTGAAGTCCCTTTCGTTGATATTGGTGCGTTCGCAGACAAATTAGGTTTAATGTTCTCAGATTGCTGGCAGCCCGCCAGTAGCAATATGGAGAACAAAATCGCTTTTGTCTTCATAATAGAAAAATTCATCCTGTGTGTTTTTTGAACCAAATGATACTTAGTGTGCCAAAATAAAACAACCAATAGGAATTAAAAGTTGTCTTTTAATTCTCTTAATTTTGTAAATGTCTTAATTGGAGCATAAGTATTAGTGGTTATACCTAAAATCCTTTGCAAATCAATATCGTCAGATTTCAAAAAAAGATTAATATTCTTTTCGTTTTTCAGTGTTATTGGCACAGTAGGTTGCAAATTTTTACGCATTTCACTAACTTGGGCTAAATAATCGGTAATAAGTGCATTTTCTGGCATGATATGATGTGCAAAGGTCATATTTGATAGGGTGTATTCATGAGCACAACAAATTAATGTGTTATCAGGTAAAGCACTTAATCTTTGTAATGAACTGAACATTTGTTGTGCGGTGCCTTCGAATAAACGGCCACAACCACCAGAAAAAAGTGTATCGCCACAAAATAGATAGGGCTCGCAATAATAAGCAACATGACCCAATGTATGGCCCGGCGTGCCAATCACATTAAAAGTAAAAGAGCCAACAATAATGCGCTCTTGATTATGAATAATATTTTCAGCCCCTTTACTTTGTGTTTCTTGTGGGCCAAAAATGTCGATGTTAGGATATTTTTTTACAAGTTCAGCAACACCACCAACATGATCATCATGATGATGGGTTAATAAAATCGCGATAGGTGTTAGTGAGCGTTGTGAGAGTATTTCAATAACAGGTTTGGCCTGTGACGGGTCCACAATCACACATTCACTATTTTCATTACTTAATAGCCAAATGTAGTTATCGGATAAAGCAGGAATTCTGATAAGCTCCATATAAGTTACCTTACTTATAAAATATAAAGGGTTAAACGATGAAAGCAGCGCGTTCAGTAAAACCAATTACAATGCCGGATTCTTGGCGTGATATTCCTTGGGGAGAATATTATCGCATGGCGATTGAATTGCGTTTACAAAACTGGTGGCCGAAAATGTATGGCTTTCATTTGCTGAAACTCGGTCAACTCAGTGCCGAACTGGATACCAAATTAAGTATCGTTTCACATCAAGTCAATGTGACATCGAATGCAATAAATGCGAATGTTATGGCGTCTTTGGATTATCTACCCTTTGAAAATAAATCGGTTGATGTTTGCCTTATGGCTCATGTGCTTGATTATAGTGCAGATCCCCATTGGCTATTAAGAGAAGCTGATCGTGTTCTAATTGATGATGGCTGGATAGTATTAACGAGCTTCAACCCTATTAGTTTATTAGGACTGGGTAAATGCACGCCTCTTTTGCGACAAAAACAGCCTTATTCAAGTCGTATGTTTTCACTTCGACGCCAAATTGATTGGCTTAGTGTGCTAAATTACGAAGTGATGACACAACAGAATTTTCAGATTATGCCATTTTCAAGACCAATAAAACGTGATGGTAGCCGCTATCACACCGGAGGATGTTTAAATTTAATTATTGCTCGTAAAAGAACGCTTCCTTTAACACCCACCGCGTTGAAATTTGCATTGCCTCGTATGAGTGTAAAAGGTCGAGTTTTAGGGGCTACACGCAATCATTCAGAGCCATAAAATATTACTCGTTGGCTGTCTTATCTTTCTGGCTTTCAATATAGCCAGTGTCTTCTTGTGTAGGTGATTGAGCCGCCGTTTTTGCTAATTCATCACAACGTTCATTTTCATCATGACCTGCATGGCCTTTTACCCAATGCCATTCGATTTCATGACGAGTAATAGCACTATCTAAGCGTTTCCATAAATCGACATTAAGCACTGGGCTTTTGTCTGCTTTACGCCACTGGCGCTTTTTCCAGCTATGGATCCACTGTGTGATACCCTGTCTGACATATTGGCTATCTGTTGTCAGTGTAATTTTACAAGGGAATTTTAATGTTTCTAATGCTACGATAGCGGCAAGAAGTTCCATTCGGTTATTGGTGGTCATAAAAAAACCTTCACTTAGGGTTTTTTCATGTTGTTGATAGCGTAAAATAGCGCCATAACCGCCGGGACCTGGGTTGCCTAAGCATGAACCATCGGTGAATATTTCTACCTGCTTGTGCATAAAGGCGACTTATCCTTTTTGATTAATACGAAAAACTAACCCTAAGTCTGACATAAAAACGGATTATGAGCACTCCAATCACACGACAAATTGTACTTGATACCGAAACCACCGGTATGAATAAGCTGGGCGTTCATTATGAAGGTCATAATATCATTGAAATTGGTGCCGTAGAGGTTATCAATCGTCGATTAACAGGGCGAAATTTCCATGTTTATATTAAGCCTGAAAGATTAGTTGATCCTGAAGCATTTGAAGTTCACGGTATTAGTGATGAGTTTTTAGAGGATTGTCCTTCTTTTGCCGATATTGCCGACGAGTTTTTAGAATATATTCGTGGCGCAGAGCTGATCATTCATAACGCATCGTTCGATATCGGCTTTATGGACTATGAGTTTAGAAAGCTTAATCGCGATATTCCGCCTACTGAAACGTTCTGCCAAATTACTGATAGCCTTGCAATGGCAAGGGCATTATTCCCTGGCAAACGAAATAATCTTGATGCCTTATGTGATAGATACTTTATAGATAATTCTAAACGTACTCTTCACGGCGCGTTATTGGATGCTGAAATACTTTCTGATGTTTACTTGGCGATGACCGGTGGACAAACAGCACTAGCATTTTCAATGGATGGCGAATCAAGTAACGAACAAGAGCAAAATGATATTCAGCGTATCGAGCGCCCAGTTTCAGGATTAAGAGTAATAAGAGCTACCGCAGAAGAACTTGCTGAGCATGAGTCTCGATTAGACTTAGTTGAGAAGAAAGGTGGGCATTGTTTATGGCGTCCTGCATCAAATGATGAGGCGGTTTGAATATAAAAAAAGCAGAATTGTTTAGTTGAGATTAAAAACTATCCAAATGCATCTTTTTGTTAGAAAAACAGTTGACGACAAGGCAAGAGATTCGTAATATTTACCTCGTCCGAAAGGATACGCGGAGCGGTAGTTCAGTTGGTTAGAATACCTGCCTGTCACGCAGGGGGTCGCGGGTTCGAGTCCCGTCCGTTCCGCCAACATTCTAAACCCCAGCATTTATGCTGGGGTTTTTGCTTTATTAGCCTAAAAAACTTTAAATCTTAATTATTCCAATCCCCAGTTAATACGTTATCTTATCTTAATAGTTAACACTATTCTTGAGGCAGTTCTTATGTTATTAACTCTCGACCAAATCACAAAAGAGCTAGAAGATAAATTTTCTCCTTTAGGTGAGGATTTTAATGATTTAATTCTTTTTAAAAGAGCAACACCTCTTACTGGTTTAGGTTTGCTAGAACAGACGCTAACACTCTCCCTTCCTGATGATTTTACTTCTTTTATTTCTCTCTATAATTTAGATAATTTCTCATTATTTAATATTAGTTTTGGTTGCGGTGAAGATTATCTTGAAAGACTTTTCATGCTAAATAGCCCCAATGAGTTTACTCAATGGTGGATTGGTGATAAACGACCTGAAAACATCATTGTTATTGCATTGTCAGATCCTTATACCATTTTATTAAATACTCAAACAGGGAATGTTTTTGCAATGACGAGTGAGTCATCTATGGATAGTTTTGAACATATTGCAGCGAATTTTTTTGTTTTTTTTAGTGCAGTTGCCACACTGTTTTTAACGGATATTTCGCCAGATAGAATTATTAAATTAACATCATCTCAAACAACTTCATTTTGGCATCAATTAAAACCTGAATAAGATGAAAAATATAAAGAAAAAAGAGCTAGTTTATGATGGTTTTGAAGATAATTTTTATCAGCTAAATCATCTTATTCAATGCCCTTATTACGATGAAAATATGTTAGTTAGCGTAAAGCAATTAAGAGACTTAAACGGCTTAGATGAAGAGGTAAAACAGCAGGTAATAAATAAGATTAAAGGACTCACCTTAAATTTAGGAACGAGCTATACCTATGATGGTTTATCAGTAATGTATGATATCCAAGGATCAAAAAAAGAAAATATGCAGTTGCTTGGTTTATTTGCTATAGGTGAAAGACAACCTGCACGCTATCAAATCATAGTGTTAGGGATATTTAGGATTAATTTATGAATACGGAATTTTATTTACGTTTAAGTATGCTATCTAAAATGCTCGACCATTTTTATTATCAAGAATTTGAAACTGAACAAGCCGATACAATAAAAATAAAGAGATAAAACAAGCCATTGTTCAATTTATTCTTGAAATGAAGGAACATGGTGAATACACATTAATTGATGAGGCTTTAAACCTTATATTTCATAATACTGGTTGTCATATTGATTGTGAAATTCTAGATGAAATCATGCCTCCTGTTATTGAGCAAAATATCATTACGCCAGAATTGATTGATAAAAATCTGAGAGAAAATTCACCTATGGGGCGTTGGTTTTAATACAAAGGAAAATAATGGAAAAAGATAAACTTGTTATTAATGAAATATACAAAGAGTTATTTGGAGATAATCTTAAGCAATATAGTGAAAGATTAAATAGACAAGATCCAGAAAGTTACCATGAAGGTGCTTTCTCTCAAGTGAATAAGATTTTTGTTAATTTATCAGAAAAAGAAAAGCAATCAGTGATTGATATGATGAAAATTGTGATGACAGATACAGCATCAACAATATTCGGAACACTAGACGGTACTCATTTCGTTAATAATATCGATGAAGATTTTCAGCTTATTTATGACAATGAAGAAATTCAAGGCGATCTTCAAGATCATTTTTTAGCGTTAGTGGAAGATAATAATAGTTAAACTAAAATGGAATGGACCTGAATAATAAATAAGGTATTTTGCCAGCGTTACAGCCTTTAACTATTATATAGAAGAAGAGGTTATCCTTACTTTGGGTAATATAAAGTTTGTTGAAATCAGACAGAGTTAACGTAAAAATAATTGAGCCTATTAGCCATGAGCTTTTTTAACGAAATCCAACAAAAAGTCAGCATTACATCTTTTTTTTCTAATATGGGGAAGATGAGCGTTGATGATAATAAAATTATCTATTTTCAAAGTATCCAAGCTTGTTTTGAATCGCCTTTAAATGTCGAATGGTTGCCAACTTCTCCCACACAAGATGATCCTTTCTATATAAAACAAGAATACCCCAAAGATTTGGTCGAGATGCGATTAGTCGTCAGTAAAGCCGTGATAGAGAGTCTAAAAGCGTTTCCTGTACCAGATAGTCAATTTCAATACGATGCACATAACTTTAAAATTGCAGCAAGAAATGCGATATGTTACGCATTTAGGCAGTATCTTACTGAAAAATATTTCAATTATGGTGACAACTGGGAAAGGATCATTCAGATTTACTACCAAGGTCATTTTCCGATAGGTTTTTATAAAAAGAAATTAGTGGTGATTTAACTGCTAGCTATTTAAAAAGAGTTTTCAGTTAGAGTGACAACTAGAATTAAATTTGTTTTATCCTTTTTTATTAATATTAAAAGTAACATTTACGTTACGCTGATTTTCCCTTTTAGTTATATATGATGTAAATAAAATTTTTATTACTGAATCAGTGGATTATCTGCTTTTTATCTTTTTTAAGCTCTTATAATTCTACGTCCTTGTAACAAGTTTAGTCAGTTATTAGGTTATAATTAAAACAAACACGGTATTTATTTGATTTGATGGATAATTCAGCAATGAAATTTTATCTTGATTAGTCATATCAAGCTAAGGTTTAATAGCACGCTTCTCAATTGCGCAAATTGTTGTCTTTTTTGCTTTTTGTTGCGCAACAATGCAGTGGTGTAATGTTATTTTCCGCTTTGATCGTAAAAAATGCCGTGCAAATCAAAGAATTATTGCTTTATGCTAATTACGATATCCACCTTTGTGGATTTTTTATATTGCGGTTTTTTGCCCGCATTGAGAGAATCAGCTATCTAGATGCTTTTTATCCGACTTGGAGTAGAAAATGACCACTCGTAAAACCCTTGCTAATGCGATCCGTTTTTTAAGTATGGATGCTGTGCAAAAAGCTAAATCAGGACACCCTGGCGCCCCTATGGGTATGGCTGATATTGCAGAAGTATTATGGCGTGATTTTTTAAATCATAACCCAACTAACCCTAACTGGGCTGATCGTGACCGTTTCGTTTTATCTAATGGTCATGCTTCAATGCTGATTTACAGCTTACTGCACCTGTCTGGTTATGATCTTTCTTTAGATGATCTGAAAAACTTCCGTCAATTGCATTCTAAAACACCTGGTCACCCAGAATATGGTTACACCGCTGGTGTTGAAACAACAACAGGTCCTTTAGGTCAAGGTATTGCAAACGCAGTGGGTTTTGCAATTGCAGAACGTACATTAGCGGCTCAATTTAACCGTCCTGGTCATGATATCGTTGACCACTACACCTACGCCTTTATGGGTGATGGTTGTATGATGGAAGGTATCTCTCATGAAGTGTGTTCTTTAGCGGGAACATTACAGTTAGGTAAACTGATTGCATTTTATGATGACAATGGCATCTCTATTGATGGTCAAGTGCATGGTTGGTTTACTGATAACACAGCAGAACGTTTCGACGCTTATGGCTGGCATGTAATTAGTGGCATTGATGGTCACGATGCAGCAAGCATTAAAGCAGCTGTTGAAGAAGCAAAACAAATCACAGACAAACCTTCACTGTTGATTTGTAAAACTACTATCGGTTTTGGTTCTCCTCATAAAGCAGGTACTGCTGATTCCCACGGCTCTCCATTAGGTGATGCAGAAATCGCTGAAACACGTAAAGCGTTAGGTTGGGAATACGGCGCATTTGAAATTCCACAAGAAATCTATAAAGAGTGGGATGCAAAAGAAGCGGGTAAAGCAAAAGAAGCTGCATGGGATGCTAAATTTGCTGCATACGCAGCACAGTTCCCTGAATTAGCGGCTGAATTTAAACGTCGTATTTCTGGTGAATTACCAGCAAACTGGGAAAAAGATTCCAAAGCATTTATTGAAAATCTGCAACAAAACCCTTCAAGCATTGCAAGCCGTAAAGCATCTCAAAATGCATTAGAAGCATTCGGTAAAGTATTACCAGAATTCATGGGTGGTTCTGCGGACTTAGCACCAAGTAACCTAACTATGTGGTCTGGTTCTAAAGCGCTGAATGAAGACAAAGCGGGTAACTACATCCATTACGGTGTACGTGAATTCGGTATGTCTGCAATCATGAATGGTATTGCATTACACGGCGGTTTTGTTCCTTACGGCGCTACCTTCCTGATGTTTATGGAATATGCACGTAATGCTGTACGTATGGCTGCACTGATGAAGATCCGCAGTATCTTTGTTTATACTCATGACTCTATCGGTCTGGGTGAAGATGGCCCAACTCACCAACCTGTTGAGCAAATGGCAAGCTTACGTGTAACTCCAAACGTGAGCACATGGCGTCCATGTGACCAAGTTGAATCAGCTGTTGCATGGAAATATGCAATTGATCGTAAAGATGGCCCAACAGCTCTGATCTTCTCTCGTCAAAATCTTGCACAACAACCACGTACTCCAGAGCAACTGGCAAATATCGAGAAGGGTGGTTACATCCTGAAAGATTGCGCCGGTACTCCAGAATTAATCTTTATCGCAACAGGCTCTGAAGTTGAATTAGCGGTTAGCGCTTATGAACAACTGACAGCGGAAGGCCGTAAAGTACGTGTTGTTTCTATGCCAGCAACAGATGCATTTGATAAACAAGATGCAGATTACCGTGAAGCAGTATTACCAGCATCAGTGAAAGCTCGTGTTGCTATCGAAGCAGGTATTGCTGACTACTGGTTCAAGTATGTTGGTTTAGATGGTGCGATTGTAGGTATGCATAGCTTCGGTGAATCTGCACCTGCAAACGAACTGTTTGAAGAGTTTGGTTTTACTGTTGAAAATGTAGTTACACAGGCAAAATCTTTACTTAAATAATCAATAAGTGTTAACAAGAGCACATTTTTGGGAAGAATTTCTCAGATGTGCTCTTTTTTTATCCTTCCATCTTTGTTTACTATTGCGATTTTCTCTCATTTCTCGTAATCTGATTATTAGTAAGCTGAACCGTTTCAGTTAATCCTAAAGTGTCGGTGACTGCACAATTTCTAGATTTACTTGATTTATCGTTGTTGATTAGTATCTTGCTCTATTATTCTAAGCGGTTGCAAATCACAAGTTATCAAGGGAGTCACATGACAATCAGAGTCGCTATTAACGGTTTTGGCCGTATAGGGCGTAATGTGTTAAGAGCGCTTTATGAATCAGGTAAACGAGCTGAAATAACGGTTGTTGCAATAAATGAATTGGCTGATGCGCAAGGTATTGGGCATCTTCTCAAGTATGACTCCAGTCACGGACGTTTTGCTTGGGATGTACGAATTAATAACGATTTATTGCAAGTGGGTGATGATACTATTCGACTTTTTCACCACGCTGATATTACTGATTTACCTTGGGGTGAACTTGGTATCGATGTTGTACTTGATTGTAGTGGTGCTTATGGCTCCCGTGCTGATGGTGAAGCGCATATTGCACAAGGCGCAAAGAAAGTGCTTTTTTCTCATCCTGGTACAACCGATTTAGATGCAACAGTCGTTTTTGGTGTCAATCAACACGAACTAAAAAAAGAGCACCGAATTGTTTCAAATGCATCTTGTACAACGAATTGCATTATTCCCATTATAAAAATGATGGATGACGCGTTTAATATAGAATCAGGAACAGTAACAACAATCCATGCAGCCATGAACGATCAACCCGTGATTGATGCATACCATAAGGATTTACGCCGTACTCGTGCAGCAGGACAATCTATTATTCCAGTTGATACGAAGTTGGCAGCAGGAATTACTCGAATTTTCCCGAAATTTAAGGATCATTTTGAGGCAATTTCTGTACGAGTTCCTACAATTAATGTGACGGCAATTGATTTAAGTGTCACTGTAAAAACTGCTGTAAATGTGTTAGATGTCAATCGGTTAATTCAAAAATCAGCAACTGGCGCATTTCGTGGTATAGTGGATTACACAGAATTGCCATTAGTCTCAACTGATTTTAACCACGACCCTCATAGTGCAATCGTTGATGGCACACAAACAAGAGTCAGTGGGCAACACCTGATCAAGACTTTAGTCTGGTGTGATAATGAATGGGGCTTTGCTAACAGAATGCTTGATACAACGTTAGCAATGGCTGCAACTGGTTTTAAATAATCATGTTTTAATGATGGTGTCGCGTAATAATACGACGCACTGAACAGAAGATTACTAAATTTTAGAGAATCAATGAGAGGATTCATCATGTCTGTAATTAAGATGACCGATTTAGACCTAGCGGGTAAACGAGTTCTTATCCGTGCTGACCTGAACGTTCCAGTTAAAGATGGTAAAGTGACTTCAGATGCGCGTATCCGTGCTTCTTTACCAACAATTGAAGCCGCGTTAAAACAAGGCGCTAAAGTGATGGTAACTTCTCACTTAGGTCGTCCTACCGAAGGTGAGTACAACGAAGAGTTCTCTTTAAAACCAGTTGTTGACTATCTGAAAGACAAATTAACTGCACCAGTTAGTCTTGCTAAAGACTATTTAAATGGTGTTGAAGTCAATGCAGGCGAATTAGTTGTTCTTGAAAACGTTCGTTTTAACAAAGGCGAAAAGAAAGACGACGAAACTCTGTCTAAACAATACGCTGCATTATGTGATGTATTCGTAATGGATGCATTTGGTACTGCTCACCGTGCTCAAGCGTCAACTCATGGCGTTGCTAAATTTGCACAAGTTGCTTGTGCGGGTCCACTGTTATCAGCAGAACTTGAAGCATTAGGTAAAGCATTAGATAAACCAGCTCGCCCAATGGTTGCGATTGTTGGTGGTTCTAAAGTTTCAACTAAACTGACTGTATTAGATTCTTTATCAAAAATTGCTGATCAATTAATCGTTGGTGGTGGTATTGCAAATACCTTTATCGCAGCAGAAGGTCATCCAGTAGGTCGTTCTTTATATGAAGCAGACCTTGTTGATGATGCTAAAAAGCTGATGGAAAAATGTGATATTCCAGTACCAAGTGATGTTCGCGTTGCGACTGAATTCTCTGAAACAGCAGAAGCTGTTTTAAAATCAGCAAACGACATCAAAGATGATGAACAAGTACTGGATATCGGTGATGTGACTGCGGAGCGTTTAGCAGAAATCCTGAAAAATGCGAAAACTATCCTGTGGAATGGCCCTGTAGGCGTGTTTGAATTCCCTAACTTCCGTAAAGGTACAGAAATCATCGCTAATGCAATCGCAGATAGCGAGGCATTCTCTATCGCAGGTGGTGGTGATACGCTGGCTGCTATTGATTTATTTGATATCGCAGACAAAATCTCTTACATTTCAACCGGTGGTGGTGCTTTCTTAGAATTCGTTGAAGGCAAAAAACTTCCTGCTGTTGCAATGTTAGAAGAACGCGCTAAACAGTAATTAAGTCAGCTCATACAGGTAGAAAGTTATTTTCTACCTGTTCCAAATATAGGATCTTATTACATGTCTAAAGTTTTTGATTTCGTGAAACCGGGTGTCATCACTGGTGATGATGTACAAAAAGTATTTGCAGTAGCAAAAGAAAATAAATTTGCTCTGCCTGCGGTTAACTGTGTAGGTACTGACTCAATCAATGCTGTGTTAGAAGCTGCTGCGAAAGTTCGTTCTCCTGTGATTGTACAGTTCTCTAACGGTGGCGCTGCATTTATCGCAGGTAAAGGTCTTAAATCTGATGTACCACAGCAAGCTGCTATTTTAGGCGCAATTTCTGGTGCTCATCATGTACATCAAATGGCTGAATACTACGGTGTTCCTGTTATTCTGCATACTGACCACTGTGCGAAAAAATTATTACCATGGATTGATGGTCTGTTAGATGCAGGTGAAAAACACTACGCTAAAACAGGTAAACCACTGTTCTCTTCTCACATGATTGACTTATCTGAAGAGTCATTAGAAGAAAATATCGAAATCTGTGCTAAATATTTAGCGCGTATGGCTAAAATCGATATGACTTTAGAAATCGAATTAGGCTGTACTGGTGGTGAAGAAGACGGTGTTGATAACACTGGTATGGATAGCTCTGCGCTTTATACTCAACCAGAAGATGTTGCCTACGCATACGAAAAACTGAGTGCGGTAAGCCCTCGTTTCACTATCGCAGCATCTTTCGGTAACGTTCATGGTGTTTATAAACCAGGTAACGTTCAGTTAACGCCAAAAATTCTACGTAACTCACAAGACTACGTGTCACAGAAATTCAATCTGCCACACAATAGCTTAGATTTCGTTTTCCACGGTGGTTCTGGTTCTTCTGCTGAAGAAATCAAAGAAGCAGTTGATTATGGCGTTATCAAAATGAATATCGATACCGATACTCAGTGGGCAACTTGGGATGGTATCTTACAGTTCTACAAAAAGAACGAAGGCTACCTGCAAGGCCAATTAGGTAACCCAGAAGGTGCTGATAAACCTAACAAAAAATACTACGATCCACGTAATTGGTTACGTCAAGCACAAGCATCAATGGTTGTTCGTTTAGAACAAGCATTTAAAGAACTGAATTCAGTTGACGTTCTGTAATTGAGTCATTCTTAATGATTAAACTAAACCCGCTTATTTAGCGGGTTTTTTTATGCCTGATAAAAAGCGATTAGGTAGTTTGGTTATGATGATATTTATTATTAAAGTTGGGTGTGAGGGGGATGTAGGTTAGTCTCTATTAGGGATATCTAGCCAATACGAAATGAAATCTAACGTTGAGATAAAGCAGATATAAAAAAGCGCCTATTCATAAATAGACGCTTAAATCGAGCAATATATTATTTGGAAGATCAGCCAGTGACTTTAGCGCCTTTGCTTTCTTCTTTCATCATACGATTTAATAAAGGTACGGTTGCCCACATAACGATACCTACAATTAAGGTCACAATACCGATTTTACCAAACACATCAGTGTAAATAGGTAATGTCTGTAGTGGATCAGTAATTCCTTCTGGTGCTGCGGTGAAGGTTGCTACATAACCGCCTAACAGATAAGCCGTTGCTTGTGTTAAGAACCACATACCTAAAATAAAACCCATCATGTATTGCGGTACGAACGCTGCAACCATTGCTAAACCTAACGCACTGATCATCAGTTCACCTAAGCTCTGGAATAAATAAACCAAAACGATAAACCAAGGTGAAGTTAAGCCTTGAGCATCGGCAAACCACATGCCTGATGCAGCCGCTGTAAGGAATCCTAACGAGCACAGAAGCATACCCGCAGTAAACTTCGCTGGCATTGATAAGTCTTTGCCTTTTGCGCCAAAATGGCTGTATGCGATAGCAAGGATTGGGCTAGCAACAATGATCCAGAATGGATTTAGTGCTTGGAAACTTACAGGGTTAATATCAAAGCCTAAAAGTGTGTGATGAACGTTATGAATAGCAAAGAAGTTCAGTGAAGTTGGCATCTGTGCATACAGAATGTAGAAAACAACAGCTTCTAACATCAGAACAAATGCAACATACATTTTATTACGAGCAACTCTGTCTTTTTGCTTAAAAGCTTCACGGAAATAAATGAAGACAACAATAACAGACAGACTGACTAAAACGATATTCGCAATCATCACGTTGTGCAGTAACCATGCACAAGCAAATACCATCGCAATTGAGCCAGCAATAACTAATAACAGTTTGCTAAAGCTCATTGGTAAATGGTCTGGTTCAGAACCAATATTAGCAACCATTTTACGACAGAAGAAATAAACTAATAACGCCATGATCAAGCCAACACCACAGATATTATAAGTTAGTGCATATCCGTAACGTTCTGCAAGTACAGGGGCGATAGATAAAGAAATTAATGAGCCGATATTAATCGACATATAAAATAGCGTAAATGCACCATCAAGGCGTGGATCTTTAGGTGGATAACATTTTGCTAATAGGCTGGCAGGGTTGGCTTTAAATAAACCATTACCTACTGCGATAGTTCCTAATGCATAGAAAATTAAATTAGGATACATAATTGACATACCAGTCATGAAATAACCGATAGCCAAGACAATAGCACCTAAAACAATTGTTCGTTTTGTTCCTAATAAGTGGTCACCAACATAACCACCAATAGAAATAAGCCCATAAACCAGTGCGGAGAATGCACCAAAAGTAATGAAAGCCTGTTCTTGAGAGAAACCGAGTTTACTAACAAAATAAACGGCAAGAATACCTTGTACGCCGTAGTAACCAAAACGTTCCCATAATTCTACAAAGAAAATCATAAAGAATGGTTTAGGCTGTTGTAATAAACCGACTTGAGCGGGTTTATCCATATCTGTAATGCCCCTAATTATTATTTATTTTCAACAACGATGTTATTTACTCACATTCACGAGGAATGTTACACAACGGTAACATTATCTATCGCATTTAGAGTGATGTTTGCAAATTTAAGAAGGTAATCAGCAAGTCGAGTAGACTAATATATTGATAGAATGACTTCTCAAAGGTTGATCACACTGTAGGTAAGATTAATACCAGATTGAAAAAAATATTCATTAGTTTATTTTCAAATAAAGTCATTTAATTGATGTTTGGTATGAAATATAACCAGTAAGATTATTATTTGTTTATATTTTAATCTGAGTAAATTAAATAAAGATAAAGGGAAAAAGTGGAGGGGAAATATTCTTGATTATGTGACTGATTGATTCTAGAAAGAATTTTTTCACTATAATTAAAAAATATTCTTTTATAACAAACAGATGTTAATAAATTTTTAATAAACATCTAAAAGTCAGCTAATATCATTTAATTAAATAAGTATTCACTTAATATAAATAAATATTTAATTTTATATTGTGATTATAATCAATAAAAAACGCCCTTATTAAAAGTGCGTTTTTATCTTGAGACAAAATAAGCGAAAGTTAAACAGAGATTGGTACTTGTTCATTTTTAACAGAATGGAAACGACGTTTGAAATAAATAAGTCCATCACCATCTTCACGTACTGAAATATTCTTAATTTCGGTCATATAAACAAAATGTGTGCCGACTTGGCGCACATCATAAATATCACCTTCAAGGCAGGCAAGCGCATTAGTTAATACGGGTTGTTGTAATTGTCCGTTTTGCCATCCTGGTTGGGTAAAGCGATCTGCCATCGCGAGCCCTGTCATTCCGGCGAAATGACATGCCATTTCTTCTTGCTCATGATTCAATATATTGATACTCAATTTTCCATTCTCTTGAAAAATAGAGTTCATCTGACTTTTACTGTTGATGCAAACCATCACGGTAGGTGGATTATCAGTAACGGAACATACTGCTGTTGCTGTTAAGCCACAACATCCCGCATCGCCATTTGTTGCCACGATATTGACCGCAGCGCCTAAGTTTGCCATTGCATCCCGAAAAAGTGGGTTAGCCTGTTTTTCCTCAGACATTATTTACTCCTACTGCCAGACTTCTCGTCTGTGGGCGTCTTCACTTAAAATAATTATTAGTCAGATAACTAAAAAATCACCTAACTACTCCGCTAACAAAGTTGTAATGGTATTGCCGGTTTCTTTGTTGCGTTGTTTTAAAGCCGTAACGCTACCGCGCATAAACAAAGATAGCAATCTTTCTTTGTTACAACCTGTTAACTTTATCTCAAAAAACTGTGAGACAACCTTATCGCTAAGCGTCATTATTCCTAATTTAGAGGTAGGATAATAGGCAAATCAGGCTACTTTTTGGGGTTGGCTGAGGGATAACACAAATTGCCAATTGATGAAAATTGTGTATAGGTCAAGATGTTGCAGAATATGAAATAAACACTAAAAAGAAGCATGGGTGATAAATTGCACAAAGGGAATAAAATTGCAAAAATTGAGTCAACTTTATTTATTTGTTAATATGAATAATTGTAACAATTAGTCTATTCTTAGAATATAGTCATTTTATAAACCGTAAGCAGCGGTACTTTTTCACTGTCTATATTGAGTGATATTTTGTCATTTCACCTATAACACCATATAAAGAGCTTCTTGATTATGCATGAATCATTAACTATCGCGCTATTACAAGCACGGGAATCTGCGATGGGTTTTTTTCGACCTGTTCTCAAAGAGCATAATCTGACAGAACAGCAGTGGCGGATCATTCGCGTACTTGCGGATAAACGCTCTATTGATTTCCACGAATTAGCACAAAAATCGTGCATTCTCCGACCAAGTCTAACGGGTATTCTTATTAGAATGGAAAGAGACGAGCTAATTTGTCGTTTAAAACCTGTGAGTGACCAACGTAAACTTTTCGTTTCACTGTCTGCCAATGGGCAAAGTTTATACGATAAAATTCAGCCTAAAATTGAAGAAGGCTATCAATTACTTGAGCAAAAATTTTCGACTGAGAAGTTACAACGCCTATCTGGGTTATTAAAAGAGCTGATTGCATTAAATCCAGATGATATAGAACAATCAGAGAAATAATTTATTTTGATAATAAAAAAGGAGATGCAAGGGCATCTCCTTTTTGTTTGTTATGACTTAGATAATATTACTGTTTACCCAATACATGTAAGAAGTGAATGTGTTTTTCATACTGATCGAGAATATCGTGAATGATTTGTTCTTTCGTCCAACCCATTACATCATAGTCTTGCCCACCTTCTTTTAAATGAATTTCAGCACGATAATATTTATGTTCTTCGTCTCTTTCTTCATCACTTAATCCAGCTAAAGCAAAAGCGGGTTGAGTATAAAAACGCAGACGAACTTCATAGAAGAAATTCATGTCATCGCCTAAATCGACTTCGAAGCCAATGCGATCATCTTCTTCATTATGGATATAGCATTGAGTTGCTTGTTTGCTTAATTCAGCAGAGACCATTTCCATTGAAGGTTGAATAACTTCATCCATAAAACGTTTTACATGGGAACGTTTTGGAAAATAAGCAATATTTCTTAAACGACGTTGCCAAGGAATTGGATTACGGCTTGCTGGTGGTGCAATCGTAGTTAACTGTTGGCTGTCACGTTTATATACATCCACTCGCAATGCTTTTATCAGTCCATAAATAGAAGCGAGTAATACAATAGAGAAAGGTAATGCACTTGCAATCGTAACAGTTTGAAGTGCCGTTAATCCACCCGCTAATAATAAAGTGATGGCAGAAATACCCATTAAGGCAGCCCAGAAAATACGTTGCCATACAGGTGTTTCACTATCTCCCCCTGATGCTAAGGTGTCCACTACCATAGCTCCAGAGTCCGCAGATGTGACAAAAAACACAATGACCATCAGCATCGCAACAAAGGATAATACGGTTGAGAATGGAAAATAGTTTAAGAACTCAAATAAAGCCAAGGAAACATCTTGTTGCACAATATTGGCGAGTGCCTCGGCACCTTTATCTTTGATTAAATGGATTGCTGTGTTACCAAACACTGTCATCCAAAGTAAAGTAAAGCCAGCAGGAACAAACAGAACACCGACAACAAATTCGCGGATAGTACGACCACGAGAAATGCGGGCAATAAACATCCCTACAAATGGAGACCATGAAAGCCACCAGCCCCAATAAAGCAGAGTCCATCCCCCTAACCAGTCACTCGATTTTGGTTCGTATGCGTAAAGATTAAAGGTTTTACTCACAATTTCGGATAGATATCCCCCGGTATTCTCAACAAATGATTTTAATATCAATACGGTTGGGCCGAGAATAATGACTAATAAAAGAAGAATTACCGCTAATCCTAAGTTAAGTTCAGATAAAAAGCGGATCCCTTTTTCTAATCCAGAAACAACTGAAATAGTTGCAAGTCCTGTTATCACAACAATCAATATAACTTGCACGGTTGGATTAATGGGTACATTAAAAAGATGGTTTAAACCTGCATTAACTTGCAGAACACCAAATCCTAGAGAAGTTGCAACACCAAAAACTGTTCCCATAACAGCAAAAATATCGACGGCATGACCAATAGGTCCATGTATGCGATCACCAATAATAGGATAAAGTGCAGAACGCAATGTTAATGGCAAACCATGGCGATAAGAGAAAAAAGCCAAGATTAAAGCGACAATGGCATAAATAGCCCACGCATGTAATCCCCAGTGGAAAAAAGTTAATCGCATAGCTTCTTTGGCTGCTTCTATGGTTTGAGCATCACCGGTCGGGGGCATTAAATAATGCATGACAGGTTCAGCAACGCCAAAGAACATTAACCCAATTCCCATTCCCGCAGAAAAGAGCATGGCAAACCAGGCAAAATAGCTAAAATGTGGGCGTGCATGGTCGGGTCCCAGTTTTATTTGACCAAAACGGGAAAGACCTAAATAAGTCACACTCAGCAAAACCAATGCTACGGCTAGAATGTAGAACCAACTCGCATTTGTGAAGAGGTTTTCCTGAAGATGACCTAATTTATCATTAGCCAGCTCTGGAAATAATGCAGAGAAGCCAACGACCAATAAAATTAACAACGCTGATGTATAAAAAACGGGAGGATTAATTTTCATCCTAACTTTTTGAGGGGTTATATCGTTTTGTTGACTCATAGTTAACCTATTTTTTGTTATTTTCCTAGAAAGAGACTTTTCGCTATTCACTATCTGATATTCTTCATTACCAGAAAAGAAAAGTTCATAAGAAAATTTGAATAAATCATCAAACCAATGTGATGTTTTATAAAAGAACGGAAATAAATTACTTTTTCCGTAATATGAAGAAAACTACAATTAAATCAATTTTTTACCATTTGTTTATAGTATAGGTATTCACTCTTTAATAGGTTTCTCCTGTTAAAAAAAGGAGAACATGGTTACATTTTTTGCTTAATCGATCAACCCTTGTCTTTTTTTTGCACAAAAAAAAGCCAGCGAAAATCCACTGGCTTTTGATTCATCAAAAATTCTGAAATCAAATTATTTGTTCTCAGCTTTTAAATCATCAATTTTTTGTTTTGCCTGATCGGTTAATTGATCTGCTTTATCAAGTGCTTTATTTTCAGTCTCTTGAGCTTGTTGTTTTATATCACCACTTGTTTTTGAAGCATCACCTTTTAGCTGATCAACTTTTGTGTCAGCTTCTTGCATCAGGTTATCTGCTGTTTTACTGGCATCTTGTTTTAATTCTGCCGCTTTTTCAGAGAGTTTATTGCTTTCAGCTTCTAGGCTTTGTTTAATTTCTTCTGCTTTTGCAGCACTCGCATCTTTTAGCTCATCGGTTTTTTGTGAAACACTCTCTTTTAGAGTATCTGTTTTTTCATCAGCTTGCGCTTTTAGCTCAGCCGCTTTTTGTTCAGCTTTATCTTTTAGCTCTTGAGCTTGTTGTGTTAATTCATCTGCTTTTGCGGATGCATCTTCTTTCAAGTCAGCTGCTTTATCTTTGGCTTGTTCTGTCAACTCATTGGCTTTATCTTGTGCTGTTTCAGTTACTTGAGTTGCTGTTTCTTTTGCCTTATCAATACTTTCATCAACTTTTTTAGATGAATCATCACAACCTGCTGTAATAGTAACAAGACCCGCTAGAACCAATGAAGTAAGTAGTTTTTTATTCATTTTTTTCTCCAAAATGTGTGTTCAAAAACAATTCAGTGATATCCCGCGTAAGAACTAGAAAAAGCGAGAAGTTATTGAGTTGGTAGTAAGAGATTACGAATAAATCATCATAATAAGTATAGTATGAGTCTTAAAATCAACAAACCTAAGTATATTAAGTGTTTTTTCTTAGTCAAATATCATTAAAAATAATTTAGATTTTTATCTGGGAGAGATTTTCTGCTTTATAATAAGTATAGAAATTATTGGAAATATGAGACGGCAAATGGAATATTACTTTCTGGTTATTATCAAATTTATTATTGGTTTTACTATCATATTAGTCCATATGAATTTATCGGGTAAAACACAACTCTCTCAATTAACACCTATTGATTTTATTGGTAATTTTGTACTCGGTGGCATTATGGGGGGAGTGATTTACACTGATGCGATCCCTCTTTATCAATATATTATCGTCTTCTTAATTGGTGTCTGTTTTATATCTTTGCTTAATTATATCAGTAAGCGATTCAATTTTTTCCGTGCAGTAACTATTGGTAATCCTATTCCCATTATAAAGAAGGGCGAATTTATAATGGAAAACATCATGGAGAAAAAGAACAAAATAGATATTTTAAACATAACGTCTCGTCTTCATGCTCAAGGCATTCACTCATTTCAAGAGGTCAATTACGCACAAATTGAACCTGATGGACAAATCACTGTGGTATGTGACGGTGCAAAAATGCCTTCGATTATTGTTATGAAAGATGGTGTTATTCGAACATCAGAATTAGAGCAAATAGAAAAAGATGAAATATGGCTTCAAGATGAGATGAAAAATCAGCATATTGAGAAACCAGAAGATATTTTCTTAGCTGAATTCTGGGATGGAAAAGTTAATTTTATTTTGCAAGATGGGAAGATAAAACGCACAAAATTATAGATAACTAACTAAAATATATGTCGATGAGTGAAGTATGAGCCATAACAGTGGCGACATAATATCGCCACTGTTATTTAGTGAAAGCGTAATTACAACTTAAATACCTCAAAATCAGAAGCCATTTCAGTATGGCTAAAGATCTGTTGGCTTTCATTGAGTAATCCAGCACAGTCTTCGGGGGAATAGCGACTACTAATATGTGTGATAATCAGCTTTTTGGCATTAGCGTCTTTGGCTAACTGTGCTGCTTGTACCGTTGTTGAGTGTCCACGGCTATTTGCTTGCTCTGCCATTTCATGTTTAAACGTCGCTTCATGAACAATAATATCTGCATTATTAGCCAGTTTTAATGCATCCGGCGTGGGTTGTGTATCACCAAAAATAGCAATACAGCGTCCTTTTATTTCAGGGCCAATATACTCTTTGCCGTCAATAACTCTTCCATCTGGCAAGGTAATGGTTTTACCTTGTTTTAATTCTTGTAACCAAGCGCCCGCAGGAATATTGTCAACCTTCAGTTTTTCTGCATTTAATTTACCCGGGCTGTTTTCTTCTTCTAAGCGATAACCAAAACAAGGTACAGGATGAGAAAGTGCTTCACAACTCACTTTCATACCTTCCTCTTCAAACAGAAAGCCCGCTTTGTCAATTTCAACAATATTAATAGGGTAAGTTAAATAGGATTGGCTTAATGTCAACGCCGTTTCTATAAAGGCTTTGATACCCGTAGGGCCATACACTGTTAAAAGTGTTTCGGTTCCTCCCATTGAGCGACTACAAAGTAATCCTGGTAAACCAAAAATATGATCGCCATGTAAGTGGGTAATAAAAATTTTATTTAAACGCGGTAATTTTACGCGGGTATGCAATATTTGATGTTGTGTCGCTTCACCACAATCAAACATCCACATACTTTTTTGTTTATTTTGTAAATCAAGCACCATACTGGTGACATTGCGATCTTTAGAAGGGACGCCTGCGTTAGTGCCTAAAAAAGTGAGCTCCATAATGAAATATTATTCTCCGTGTCGAATTTGTTCCCAACTTAAATCGAATTTCGCAAGATACTTACGTAGACGATCGGCATCGTTGGGTTGTTTTTTATTTTGTCTTGATACTGCGAAAAGTTTTCTACCAGCTTCTGAGAGCGTTGATGATTGCTGACATGTTTTGATAACTGTATTGAGTTGGCTAAGATCGAAAAGATCAATATCAGAACTATTAAATAAAGAAGAGGAAGTAACACCCCAATTTTGTTTTAAACGATTAATTTCTTCATCAACAAGAGGAAGGGTAATACGACCATTTTCGGCAAGTGTTGCCATTCGCGTTATACTAGCACTAAGTTCACGGAAGTTACCACGCCATAATGCCTGTTCAGATGTTGCAAATCGAATATAGTGTGATTTCGCATCAGAATTAAAGCGAATTGCCTTTTGATAAAGCTTTGCAAAGTGATGTAATTCATAATCGATGTTAGGCTCAATATCCTCTTTGCGATCGGCTAAACCCGGCAGAGAAAAAGACCATAAGTTGATCCTTGCATAGAGATCTTCACGAAAAAGCCCTTTCGCAATTTGTTTGTCCATATCCCGATGCGTTCCCGCAATTAGCTGAAAATCGCTTTGAACTTCAGTATCGGAACCATAAGGATAAAAAGATTTTTCTTCTATTGCTTTCAGTAACATTGCTTGTTCATCAAGTCCTAATTCCGCAATTTCATCAAGAAATAAAATTCCTTTATCGGCCTCCCTTAATAAGCCTTGCCTAGCTTGTAATGCACCTGTAAATGCCCCTTTTACGTGGCCAAATAAAGTAGACATGGCGTTATCACCGCGCAAAGTGGCGCAGTTAACAGCAATAAAACGACCTTTTACAAAATGGCGAGACTGCCGTAATTCATAAATACGCTGAGCAAGGAATGATTTCCCGGCTCCTGTGGGACCTGTTAATAAAATGGGTGCAACAGAGCGTAATGCCACTCGCTCAATCTGAGCAATTAAAGCATTAAAACGTTCGTTGCGTGTGGCTATCCCTGATTTTAAGAAAGAGAGTGATTCATTATGGTAGTGCTCGAATCGGCTTGTTAGTTTTGTATAACGGCTTAAATCGAGATCAATAACAGAATAACTCCCCGTGGCTGATTGTACTGTTTTGATACCATCTTCATTTTCGATTTTAGAAGAGGGGGAAGTTTGTAATAGTTTTGCAGGTAAGTAGTGGGCTTCAGTCAGTAAAAACCAGCAAATCTGAGCGATGTGCGTACCCGTTGTGATATGGACATAATATTCTTCATTTTCAGTATCAAATGGATAGCTCACTGCAAAATCAAGAAAGTGGCTGTAAACCTCTTCTAGATCCCAAGGATCACAAATATCAATTTCGTAAGGTAATACTTCTGTATCTGGGGAGACAGTATGGATATCTTCAATGATTTTTGACGCTAATATTGAATCATTGGGTTGATGGATCATGACCAATCGACTAACGGGGAAATCTTTTTGATGGCAAATAGAAATTGTTGGACGCCATGAGTTCCATCTTTTATGGCTTTTTCCCCGTTTATCTAATGTTGTGCCTAAAACACCAATCACCACTTTGCGTTTCATTAAGTTATCTCTACTTATCTTTTTATCTATATTTATAAATCTATAGATAAAAAGATAAGTTTTTATCGATTTTAATTCAATGGCTAAATATTTAAAAATTACATTGAAAATATTTTTATTAATTAAAACATATGGTTAAAAATGATTTTGGTGATATTTAAAAACTTGGCACGAGACTCGCAATATTATTAATGTCTTGAGCAGATTTTAAATCTGGTAGGCACATAAAGAACACTCTGTGGTGTTATCAAAATGTGTTCCTCCACATCGAGACTCTGTAGGTGAAGAGGGTTATTTTCAGGTTCGATTCCTGACACCAAAACCATTACAAATCCAAATGTAAAATTAAATATAAAAAATCGTTGTGACAGCAGTATCGTCACCTTGCTTATCCACCAGCAACTACGCTGGATTGAAGGCAGAATAAGAGACAAACAGAGTATCGTTCCTCTCTTGTTTTCCCTTCGATTTCGCCAAGTTTGTTCGTGGAGAGCAAGTCACGATAAAAATGGTAATAAAAGAAAGCCAATAATAAAGAAGAGAAAAGGGAAACAATGATGATAAGAACAACAATAAAAGTGAAACAGGGACAACTGGGTTTATTAAAGAAGGACGATGAATATATTGATGTCCTTGCTGTGGGTGAACATAAATTTTTCGATCTTCGCCGCCAATTAAGTGTTGAGCTGGTGGAATTAAACGGCCCTGCAATTGAAAGAGAGAAAGCCGAATTTTTACGTCAATATCATCCAGAATGGGTGAGTGAATATTGTTTTGATATTGTGCTATCTGATGAAGAGATTGGCTTACTCTATGAAAATGGTTCACTCAAAGAGATCTTAGCGCCGAGCACTCGCCGTCTCTATTGGAATTATGCACAGCGCTCAATGGAAGTATTGTCAGCAAATGAATTGGAAGTTTCACCAGCTTTGGTTAAAAAATTGCAGCATCCAAAATTACGTAACCAGACGATAAAAGGCAGTGAAGGTGTATTAAGTGTGGATATTCCGACATGGCATGCCGGCATTATCCGTGTTAATGGTGAAACTCAATCACTATTACCACCAGGATTAAAAGGCTATTGGCGTTATCAGCACAAAATTGATGTTGAAGTCGTTGATATGCGCTTACAAACACTCGATATAAGTGGTCAAGAGATTTTAACGAAAGATAAAGTGACCTTACGCATTAATCTGTCAGCGAGTTGGCGTTATCGCGACGTGCTTTCAGCGTACCAACTACTGAGTTCACCTCTTGAGTTCTTATACAAAGAGTTGCAGTTTGCGTTACGTGAAGCCGTAGGAACAAGAACATTGGATGAATTATTAGAAAATAAAACACTGATTGACAGTTTAGTAAGTGAAAAAATCAGGGAAGTGACTAAAGGATATGGCATTGAAGTAGCTTCATTAGGGGTAAAAGACATTGTTTTACCGGGTGAAATGAAAACGATTTTAGCGCAGGTGGTTGAGGCTGAAAAATCAGCTCAGGCTAATGTTATACGTCGAAGAGAAGAAACATCCGCAACACGTTCTTTATTAAATACGGCAAAAGTGATGGAAAACAATCCAGTAGCTCTACGATTAAAAGAGCTAGAAACCGTAGAACGTATTGCAGAACGTATTGATAAGATTTCCGTTTATGGTGGTTTAGACCAAGTATTAAACGGGCTAGTACAAATTAAAGGAGCACAAGAATGATATTGGATCATCAAATAGTAAAAGAAGCAGGGACTGCTGAAATCAAAATGTGGACAAATGGTGTACCTGTTGAAGCAGATGCTCTAAAGCAACTTATCAATACTGCAAAGATGCCTTTTATTTTTAAACATATGGCAGTAATGCCCGATGTTCACTTAGGGAAAGGTTCAACAATAGGAAGTGTTATCCCAACAAAAGGTGCGATTATTCCGGCTGCTGTTGGTGTAGATATTGGATGTGGAATGATTGCGGTAAAAACATCGTTACACGCAAATGATTTGCCAGATAATTTATTTGCCATAAGAACGGCAATAGAAAGAGCAGTACCTCATGGACGAACAAGTTATCAGTCAGGGAACGATCGTGGTTCATGGAAGAACCCACCTAAACTTGTTGATCAACATTGGCAACAACTTGAAGGGCGTTTTAAGGTTTTAACTGATAAGTATCCACGTTTACGAAATACAAATAACTATCGTCACCTAGGTACATTAGGAACAGGAAACCACTTTATCGAGTTGTGCCTTGATGAAGCAGATAATGTTTGGGTAATGCTACATAGTGGATCTCGTGGTGTGGGTAATGCTATTGGTACTTTATTTATACAAATGGCACAAGAAGACATGAGAGAACATATCGCTAACTTGCCAGATAAAAATTTAGCGTACTTAAAAGAAGGAACGCTTTTCTATGATGACTATATAGAAGCCGTAGAATGGGCACAGGATTTTGCCCGACATAATCGTGAAATTATGATGGAACGCGTGTTGGCGGCATTATCAACAGAAATAACTAAACCTTTTACAACTCAACAACAGGCAGTGAACTGCCACCATAACTATGTGCAAAAAGAAATGCACTTTGGTGAAGAGGTACTGGTGACTAGAAAAGGGGCTGTTTCTGCTCAAAAAGGTGAAATGGGGATCATTCCGGGTTCAATGGGAGCGAAGAGCTTTATTGTTAGAGGTAAGGGAAATGCCGAAAGTTTCTGTTCATGTAGCCATGGCGCAGGACGCGTAATGAGCCGAACAGCAGCGAAAAAAGCCTTTAGTATTGAAGACCAAATTCGAGCTACAGCGCATGTGGAATGTCGAAAAGATGAAGATGTGATTGATGAAATTCCAATGGCTTATAAGGATATTGATGCTGTAATGAAGGCTCAGTTATCGCTTGTTGAGGTTGTTCATACACTACGACAGGTTGTTTGTGTAAAAGGTTAATCGTGCTTTTTACGGTAATTCATAACTATCCCCTAACAGTAACGTAGGGGATAGTGAGATATGACAGCGTGTGCATGGAATGCAAATGAATAAAAAGTTTTAAAAATGGAAATTTTCTTTAAATAAAACCCTTATTTCCTCGGTTAAAAATTAAACAAAAAATGTTTAGTATTATTAATAAATAAAGATTGATATTAAAATTATCTCCCTCCAATAAAGATAATCAAAAAGAGAGTGCTAGTATTGAATTATTCTTTAATTAGAAAATGATTATTAATAAATTATTAATACCAGTAATCGTAATTATGTATTTAGTCTAAAACAAATCCTAAATTTCTTAATTATATTAAAAATTAACTTTATTCTTATTGAAAAAATATAGCCTGCTATATTTAGTGTATTAATCTTCATAGAGCGTATTAATAAAATAATAATTGTTAATTTCTTATATCCCAAATGTGAATAAATCGTTTTGAATTACTTGCGGTATAGATAACAGTATGTGAAATATTACGGTGTCCCAAGTAATCCTGAATTAAACGGGTATCTCTACCTAAATCTGCTAGTGCATAGCCACATGCATGGCGTAGCATATGGGGATGAGGAGAAACGGATACATTAGCATCTTTACCTAAACGACGTAGTAATCCATACACCTGCTGACGTGAAATAGGTCCTGTTTTTTGGGATAAAAAGACCCATTCTGAATCAGATTCTCGCCATGTTTCCCGTTTTTTCAACCAGTTAACTAACGCTTCGTACTCCTCTTCAATAATTGGTTGCGTTGTAGATAACCCCCCCTTCAAACGCCTGACATAGAGTATCCGACTTTCCAAATCAATATCACTGAGGGTTAATCTGCATAGTTCACTAACGCGAAACCCATGTAAAAAACACATTAAAAACATACAGTAATCTCTTTCTGGATACCGTCCTTCCTTTGCTTGTTTCAAAATAGAATTGATCTCAAAACGTGTAAGAAACTTACGTTGCTTCATTTTTTATAACCTTTTCAATGAGATAACAAGGAACAAAAGTCAATTGTTGCATCACTATAACAAGTAATATGCATCAATAAAGAGTTGTGTTTTTTTTATGCTTTCACTTTTACTTGTTAATTTTAAACAAGTTTATTGAAAGTTTATTTATTTTGGGAAAATGAAAGTTATTGATTGGAAAAGTGAAAAACGAACAGAGATAGGAATTCAGGCATCTTTAGAGAAATAAACAGAATACACCAAATTGTTTTGTTAAAAATTTTCATCTCGAAATCGAATGTATTTAGATAATCAAT